>JAEDLI010000049.1 GCA_016295375.1 Fibrobacter sp.
CGCCAGAAGGCTCTTTTGAACCACCCGCCTAGCGGGTGGTTTTCGGTTCATACAACAAATAGGGAGGGCGATGCCCTCCCTAAAACCCTCCCGACACTCAATAAACCGCTATACTTTGGTCGCGAGACTTTGGACAATGCGGTTTATTTTCGTGGGCGTCTTCGACGCCTTTTAGTCCTTGTAGAACAGGTCCAGGTTGTTCACCACAGGCGTTGCCTTTTCCAGGTCACCCACGTACTGGCTGAAGGCCGTCATAGAAGTGAAGCGGGCGGCGTTGTCCTTGTCGTCCTTGATGGCGGTTTCGAGAGCGGCCTGGTCCACAGCCTTCTTGGACTTGACCTTGATCATCACGGCACCGTTGTCGGTTTCCACCACAGGGCCCCATTCGCCTTCTTTCTGGTTCTTGAGCACCTTGGCCACATTCGGGTTGGCATAGCCGAAGCCCGGAATAAATCCTTCCACAGAAGCGCTCTTGGATTCAATCTTTACCTTTTCGATTTCGGCAGGAGCACTTACAGCCGTAGAGTCGGCGGCAAAATCAGCCGGAGCCCAGGCCTTCACCTTGTCGGCCATGGAGGTCAGGTAAGCGGCTGCAGCGGAAGCGCTCTTCTTCTTGAGCAGGTTCTTCTTGATTGCGTCATAGTAAACGCTCACGTCACGTTCGCCGGCCTTGAGTTCCTTTGCCTTGGTGGCCACCACAACCCACTGGTTGTTCTTGAGAACCGGAGAGACATCGCCCACGTCTTCGGAAAGGTTTTCGTTGGGCCAGGCAAAGGAGGTCAGTCCCTTCAGGTAGCCTAGGGCGGCAATGTTGTCACCGGGGCCAACCCATTCGGAGCGTTCCACCGTAAGGTTACGATCCTTGGCGGCATCAGCAAAAGACTTGCCGGCGGTCATGTCGGTCTTGATTCCGGAAAGAACGTTTTCGAGACTGTCCACAGTTTCGGAAGAGGCATTCACCACCAGGAGGATATGGCCCACCTTGGCGGAAACTGCACCGGTAGAGTCAGTAGTCTTGCCGTAGCTCTTGATGATGTGGTAGCCGAAGCGGGTCTTGACCGGTTCAGAAATAGCACCGGAATCCAGGGCCAGGGCGGCCTTCTCGAATTCCTCAACAAAGGCACCGTGACCGGCTTCTTGAGAGAGCATGCCGCCGTTTTCGGCGCTGCCCGGATCTTCGGAAGAAATGCGGGCCATGTCTTCAAAGTTGGCAGTAGAAGAGGTATCGGAAAGCTGGTAGTAAAGCGTCATGGCGTATTCGCGGATACGTTCGTCATCGGCGTCGGTAGCGGCCACCGGGAGCTTCACGTAATCAAAGAGGACCTCGTCCTTTTCTACAAAGAAGCTGTCTACATGGGCGTTGAAATAGCCCTTGACCATGGCGCTGTCGATAGTGGCTTCTTCTACGGCGAAGTCGTTTGCATTGACGTATGCCACGTCCATGTCGTAATCCGTCATGCGGCGGTCCACGTTCCACTTGGATTCAAGAGAGGTGGGGTGCACCGAAGCCCCGACCAGCACCTGCAGTTGACGGGAAGGAATGGTGGCGTTCTTCAGGTCTTCTTCGAACTGGAGCATCACGCCCCACTGGAAAGCCTGGGGAGTCTCGAGCCAGGCGTCAAATTCGGCCTTGTTGAAGTTGGTGTCCACCAGGAACTTGGGGAGAGAGGCGATGTAGGCCTGGGAGCGCTGCATCAGGTCTTCTTGGGAGGAAGCCTGCTGCTGGATAGCGTGCAGACGGCTCTGGGCCTCTTGCACCAGACGGGCGCGGATGGCATCGGGATTGTTCTTGAATTCGCTCTTGAGTTCGGCCACAGAAGCACGCAGCTCGGCGTCTTCGTAGATGCCTTCCATCATGACCTGACGCACAAAGGAGCGGAACACTTCGGAACGGAGCTGGGCATACTGTTCGTCTTCGAGATGCTGGCCCTGGTACTGGTTCTGCACGATCCTCTTGATGCGGGTGTCGAATTCACCATAGGAGACCTTGTGGTCATTCACGATAGCTACCGGATAGCTCTGGTTCGTGTTGGGCACGCGGTCCATGGCCAGAAGGCCCACGACAATACCGGCAGCAAAAATGACAATGACCCACTTGGCCTTTTCATTAATCCACGTTAACATAGAGATGACTCCATAAATAATTTTGACGGGCGAAAATTTAGCAAAAAAACACAGGTTTCTGTTAAAAACTGTACAAATATAGCCGTATAGCCCCAAAATTGCTATCTATTGTCTATCCCCCAAAATCGGGGGCGTTTCGTCATGGAGTTCAGATGTACGACATTCTAGTACTTGGAGCAGGGATTTCGGGCCTTTCCGCCGCCCTGCATGCCGCCGAAAAGGGCCTTTCCGTAGTCATCCTCACCAAGGGAGCAAAGCCCGACGGATCCTCCAACTACGCCCAGGGGGGCATCGCCACCGTCACCGAAAAGACGGACAAGTTCGAATTCCATATCGCAGATACCCTGGAAGCGGGCGCGGGCCTCTGCAAAAAAGAACCCGTGAACATCCTCACCAAGAGCGGGCCTGCCACCATCAAGCAGCTGGTGAAATGGGGCGTGCTCTTTACCCCAAACCCCACGGACAAGACACAGTTCGACCTGCACCTGGAAGGGGGCCACAGCCACCACCGCATACTGCATGCCGCAGACCTTACCGGCAAGGAGATTATGCGTGCCCTCTTGGCCGAGCTCCACAAGCAGAAGAACATCGACTACCTGGAAAACTGCTACATCAAGGACTTGATTTGCAAAGGCACGGGCAAGGCCAAACAGTGCATCGGTGCCGAAATCATCCACCAGAAGACCGGCGAAATTGAAAAAATCTACGCCAAAGCCACCGTGCTTTCTACAGGCGGCGCAGGCCGCATCTGGCAGTACACCGTCTGCCCGCCGGACAGCTGCGGTGACGGCATGGCCATCGCCGCCCGTGCGGGAGCCGCCCTGCAAGACATCGAGTTCATGCAGTTCCACCCCACAAGCCTTTATGCGCCCAGCCTAAAGAAGCCGTTCCTGATCTCGGAAGCCGTCCGCGGATTCGGCGGAATCCTGAAAAACGACAAGGGCGAAGAGTTCATGAACCAGGTGCACCCGCTCCATTCTCTCGCGCCCCGCGACATCGTGGCCCGCGCCATCCACAGCGAGATGCAGCGCCTGGGCAAGCCCCACATGTACATCGACCTGAGCGGCCGCACGCCCAAGGACATCAAAAGCCATTTCCCGAACATCTACGCCAAGTGCCTAGAAGCAGGCATCGACATCACCAAGGAATGGATTCCCGTGGTGCCCGCGGCACATTACATGTGCGGAGGCGTACTGGTGGACACCTGGTCCCGTACCGAAATCAAGGGCCTGTACGCCTGCGGCGAAGTCGCCGCCACGGGCGTCCACGGGGCAAACCGACTCGCCTCCAACTCCCTGCTGGAAAGCGTGGTCTTTGCGCTCCGGGCTGTCGATGACATCCAGAGGAGCGGTCTTCTGAAAAGCAAGCTGGCTGTTCCGCCCAAGGGCAAAAAGCAGTTCATCAGTTTCGCGAAGGCTCCCTACTGGAAAAAACGCCGGAAGATTCTGCAAGACATGATGTGGACCCACTGCGGAATCGTCCGCACAGTAGCGGGCTTGAACCAGGGGCTGAAAGTCATCGAAGAACTGGAAGCCGACTTGCAGGCCGCCATCAAGAACAAGGAAACAGAGAACATCCATTTCTTGGAATTCCAGAACGCCCTGCAGGTATCCAAAATGATCCTCATCGCAGCTCTCCGCAGGCACGAATCCCGCGGGCTGCACTACATTCTGGACTACCCAAACCCAAGCCCTAAAACCAAGCACCAGAGCATTTACCTGAGCGACAAGAAGTAAGTGGTGAGTGGGTTCGAGGTTCGAGGCAAGTAATGAGTTGTGAGTTCTTATAGTCGCGCCTTTGGCGCCAAATTTTGTACCGAAGACTGAGAACTCGTTACTTATTTCACATATTCTCATGAACTTATATTATCTTTAGAACCATGGCCGAAGCGAAGACTAAACTCCCCAAGAAAATCGGTGGCTACACACCCACACAAATGCTGGGACACGGAGCCATGGGAAACGTGTGGCTCTGCCACGACCCGTCTCTCGACCGCATGGTGGTGGTCAAGCAGATGCGCCAGGTCCTGTTGAACCAGGACGATTTCATTTTGCGTTTCGAGCGGGAAGCGAAAATTCTCGCCCACCTGAACCACCCGGCCATCATCCAGCCTTACGCCCTCTGGAAGGAGAGCGACGGCCAGCTTTCGCTATCCATGGAATTCGTAGAGGGCAAGAGCCTCCGGGAACTGTTGGACTGCTGCAAGCAGCCCCCTCTCTGGGTGGTGCTTTCCATCTTGTACGAGATTCTCACAGCCTTAAGCGAGGTGCACCGCTACGGCATTGTCCACAGGGACCTGAAACCCGCAAACCTGATGATCGACAAGGACGGTCGTATCCGTCTGCTGGACTTTGGCGTCGCCCACGCCGAAAAAGAGAACGAAGACGACCTGACGCTCACAGTTGCAGGTTCTCAGATAGGGACCGGTGCCTACATGAGTCCGGAACAGACCCTGAACGAAGACGCCACCCCCCTTTCGGACCTGTTCAGCATGGGTATCATCGGGGCCGAAATGCTCCTGGGCGAAAACGTTTTCCGCGGAGAGAACCTCTCCAAGACATTCAAGCGCATCCAGAAGCTCCGCATCAAGGCGGAAGCTTTCCCCAAGGGGACTCCCAAGGCACTGATAAAAGTCATCCTCAAGCTTTTAGCCAAGAACCCTTCAAAGCGCTACCTCTCTGCCGCAGACGCCGCAGACGACTTGTCCAAAATCATGAAGGGCTACCCCAGGCACATGGAGCCGTACCTGGCCGAATGGGTCCTTGCCTCCCTCAACGGCAAGGAATCCCTGGTAGAGCCGCAAATCGTCCCCGACAGGTCTAAGAAATTCTTTATTGCAGGAACCATCCTGGGAGCAATCGTAGTGGCAACCCTCTGGATACTTGTTCATTTCCTATAAGTCGAGATTTATAAATGGTCTGGATTGATATTGTCTGCTGTGTCATCATCGCGATATTCGCCCTGCTTGGGCTGTGGCATGGTCTTCTGAAGAGCATCTTTAAACTGGTTGCCTGGGTAGCAGGCCTGCTGGGAGCCTATTTTGCCACGGATGTCATCGGGAATTTTATCGCCACAAACTTGGAAATTGACGGACTGACCGTAAAAATCATCTGCGTCTGCGTCGGATTCCTGGTTCCCTTCTTGCTTTTCTCGTTCATCGGGCATTTTCTGCACAACGTCGTCAAGGATTCCGCCATCAGCGGCGTGAACAGGCTTCTCGGTGCAGGGCTCGGCGTTGTAAAAGCCCTAATACTCTGTTTCCTGTTCCTGACCATCATCCACCTGATTCCAGCCTCGGGCGGACTCAGGGACGCACGCAACAGTGCACTTTCGTACAGCGCCTATAGGTGGAGCCTAGAGACTATGGGAATCTCCTCTGAAGGGGTAGATATCATCGACATGGCCGAAAAGAAAGCCACCGAAATGGCGGACTCCGCCGTAGATGCCGCCAAGGAAGCAGCCGAAAAAGAAGCAGAGAAGGCAGTTGAAAATGCAAAGAAGGCAGCCAAGGACGCAGCAGTCAATGCCATTGAAAGGACAACGAAAGCGAAGATTAATGCTGCAGAGAAAACAGATTCAACAGCTAGCAGCCCTTAAACAAAAAAATTATTCTCTGTCCCTATTATTGTTCTGGAGTTTTTCAAGCTTTCGCTCAAGCATAGCCTGAACTTCGGGAATCAGTTTGTCCTTGATTCGTTCCAAATAGAGGCACTGGAGCTGTATCATGCGGTTACGGTGCCTGCAAGCGTGTTCTTGAATCCAGTGGCTCACCGCCGCCTGACGGTCCTGTATCTGGCTCTGCAGGCTCTGCTGAATGTAGGTTCTCTGAACCTCCATATATCGCTGCATGTTGAAAGGCAAACGGTAAGTCCGGATAAACTGCTTGAGCTTGACCAACAGGGAAAGGTTTTCGCCTTTGTGTTCCTGTAGAAATTTCTGCAATTCGTCAAGATGGGCCTTAAAAAAGGGCACGATAGCTTTATCGTCTATCTGATAGAGCTCCAGCGCATCTTGTTTCTTTGTAGCTTCGTCTACAGCCATGGCAACAATTTATGTATTTGTACCGGAATTTGGGCACGTCCGCTTAACAAAAAAGCCAAATTTTACATTTTTCAGAGAAAAGTCCCCACTATCTTGTATAAAGGCCCTTCCTTCTGTGCCGGGATTCAGCCGGTCGGCGTCGTCGCCCCTGAAATTTTTCAACGATGAAATTTTACAAAGGGACATCCCTTCGGGAGTCATGAACTCCAAGGAATCATCCATAGAGAATTGATTCTTCACATTCACGCGGAAAGAACGGGTCTGTGCGTCGTAGTCCAGAATCTGGGCACAGACGCAACCCGACGGGGCATCCACGTGAGTGGACTCATAGTTCTGGGGCAAGGGGCCTTTCAAAAATCCCGGCATGAACCCGCGACCATCCACAAAATCCAGTGCATGACGGGCATCTTTCAAATCTGCAGGCGAAGAATCTCCCGATTCCAGAGCATTGACGGAAGCGTCAATGGCCATGCGGTAGGCCCGGACCACCTGGCTCAAATAATAGACCGAACGGGTGCGGCCCTCGATCTTGAAGGAATCCAGCCCTGCACGGACCAACTCGGGTACAACGTCCAGGGCGCACAGGTCCCGACTGCTCATGAAGTAGGTTCCCCAGGTGTCTTCGTCCAGGGCCACCGGCTGGAGTTCCGGCCTGTCCGTCCGCTGCAAGAAGAATTCGCCCTCGTGTTCCTTGTAGCCTTCGCACTGCGGGCCTTCGTTGGCGTACAGGCGATAAGGCATACGGCAACTGTTATCGCAAGCGCCCTGGTTGGCATCTCGCCTGGTCACCCAGTTCGAAAGCATGCAACGGCCTGACATGGCCATGCACACCGCACCGTGGACAAAGACTTCCAGTTCCAGGTCGGGAATTCTTTCCTTGATTTCAAGGATTTCGGACAACCGAAGTTCACGACTCAAGATAATGCGGCGAACCCCCAGGTCTTTCCAGAATGAGGCGGTCAAATAGTTGGTGGTGTTGGCCTGCACAGACAAATGAACTTCGGTCTGAGGAGAAACTTTCCGAAGCCAGCCTACGAAACCGGGATCTGCCACAATCAAAGCGTCCGGTTTCAATTCTAGGGCGGCAAGCAGAGCCTTCTGGAATGGCTCCACCTTGGTGTTCCGGGGAATCACGTTACTGGTCAAGTAGAACTTTTTTCCCTGGCCGTGAACGTAGGCAACCCCCTCTGCCAGGTCGTCCAAATTTTTGAAACCGTTCTCCCGGGCACGCAAAGAAAAAGCGGGTTGGCCTGCATATACAGCATCGGCCCCGTAGGCCAGGGCGTATTTCATGCGGGTCAAATCCCCCGCCGGTGCAAGCAATTCAGGCTTCTTCATACAATATCACTAGCCCCTAAATCCTAGATCCTAGCCCCTAACCTCTAATTACCACTTGAACCCGGCCCTCAAGTAAACCTTCTTGTCGTCGAATAACGTCACTTCGCCAAGGAAGCTCACGAACTGTCCTTCGTAGCTCAGCGCAGGCGTCAGGGAGTAAAGCATTTCCGCACCGTCCAGATACTTCTTGTGGATCTTCATGTGGTTGTGAAGAGGAGTAGTATCGTTTATGGCGCTGCCGTAGTCCGTGCCCTTCCAGAACCAGGTGTTCCGGATTCCTGCAAAGATGTGGTTATCCAAACGGGCAAAAACGCTCCAATCTACCGTGCGGCTGTTGGGGCCGGCCTGGTTCCCGAGAGGGTAACCCAGATGGGCCATCTGGGCCGTATTCTTTTCGAAGTGTCCATACACATAGGGCTCTATGCGGGCGTATTCCGCAATGGTTCCCAATTCAAGCTTATGGCCCTTGAAATAAAAGTCGTGACCCGCCTGCAAGCCCGCCATCCAGGCCCACTTGGCCTCGATGTTATCATTTTTGACCAAGCTCACGGGGCTTTCCATGTCGTCCAGGAAAAATTCCGTATAGATACGGGCAAACTGGAACAGGCGGTAGTTCAAGTCAAAAGCCAAAGCGCCATTGTTGCTGTTTTCGGAATAGTTCCCCTTTTCCATGAACAGGGGCGCCGTCGGCACAAAGAGCCAGGGCTTCATGTTGTCATAAAGCACAGTCAGTTCGCTGATGCCGATGGTGGCATCCCCCACGGCCAGTTCGTAACGGTGGCCGAACAGGTTTCGCGTGTCGTCCTTGTTTTTCATGCTCATGCTGTTGTTGTAGACACGCAAGTCCGCATAAAAACTGACAACGCGCAAGGGGCCAAACCGCATGTCCATGGCAAGCATGTTGTACGGGAGGGCAAACTGGTTCAGGGTCAGGTTGTTGTAGTAGCCGGGACCCCAGTGCATCACGTCACGGCCCAAATCAACGCGCAGCCAGTCGTAATTGAATCCGAAGTGAGTGCGGTAACGGGCATAACTGGTGTACTCCACACCCGAATTATTTTCTTCTTTCTGGACCTCTACAAACTCCCGGTCAAAAGACTTTGGCGTTGCCGCCGTGTGGGACTCGTCATAAATGCGGGCGTCCAGCACAAAGTCCACGGAGTCCGCATAGCCACGCATGTAGATACCGCCATCAATTCCCGGCCAAATGGTATCGCCAAGGGATTCTCCCCCGCGGTAGTCGATACCACCCACCACGCTAGTAGCAAGGGCTATACGGGGCGCACGAGCACGGCAAGAATCCAAGTATGCCGCGGAATCAGTACCCAAATGTCCAGAAATCATCGCACCGCAAGCGTTGTCATAATACAGCAACGCATTCCGCTCCGTCTTCACGAAGTTCTTCTGGAATGTTGTATCCCGACGGGGGTACGCAAAGGACTGGGGCATGTCCCCCGTGGTCAAGCGGTGGTACTCGAACAGGAGCGGTGCCGTTTCCAGCATCTTCAAGTTGCTGTGGCGGTCAGGACCAAGCACGGGAGATGCAGCCCACGCCACACCGGCGGTTGCCGACAACAGCGCAACCCCAATGAAAGACCGTTTAATATTTTTCAAGAACATCAACTATCGAGTCTTATTCTTCGTAAACAGGCACTTCCCATGCCTTAGGCATTGCAGGAGAGCACTTGTCCGAATGATTGTAGGTGAAGCCCTTTTCGGAGATGCCTGTCACATTCCCCTTGATGGCGCTAGCGCACTTGCGTTCGTCGGCCTTAAGCATCTTTTCGACCTTCAGGAGCAGCACGTCACCATAGACATCCCAGGCTCCAGACTTGTTCTCGTTCATGCCGGCATTGGCAACCAGGGTGTACTGCATGGGGGCCTTCAAGTTGAATTCCCAATCCGTGTTGGTAGACTTATCCAAAGTAGCCCAGTCACCCTTCAAAGAGGCCACGTCCACGTCGGAGTACTTGAAATCGGACTTGACGCACTTGGAATTACCACGGATCGAATCCATAGACGCCGTAACCTGGCGGGTCATCATGGCCAGGTCTGCACCGGTGGCAAACTTGGACACAAAGAAGGTGTAGCCCCTGTAGGTATCTATGTAGCCGGCATTCCAGGACACCGTATCCTTGCCTACGACACGTTCCATAATGTAACGGCCCTTGTAGAAGCTATAGACCTGAGTCGTATCGTTGCCAGCAACTGTGCAAGCCAGGCGCTTTTTCTCAAAGTTTGCGGCATCGGTGACCAAAGACTGGTCAGCCTTCAACTGTTCCACCTCAGCCTCGGCAAAATCACCCTTATCCACACGATACATCAGCTTGTCGCCATTCACGATAAACGACAGTTCCATATCCTTCGAGGACTTCATGATATCCTTCAGGATCTTGTTGGTGGCGATTTTTTCGTCCAAGACCAGGGGATCCATGGTGTTGGACGAATTCATCTTGATAATGCCATCCTTGAAATCAGACATAATCAACAACAAAGCCAGGTGCGGATTGCCGTTGGACTCATCGATTCCCCAGAGGGAGAACATACCATTCTTGGAGCCGGTGCCCAAGTGGAATGTTTCGCCCTTGATTTTTACGAGGTAGTACTTTTTAAGGTCATCCAGGGTTGCGGCCCTCGCCCCTTCGGGCCAGGTGGGATCCTTGTATTCCGCAGAAGACGAAGACACATCCGTAGAATCCTCTACGCTAGAAGAGGATTCATCCGTTTCCTGGTCCACATTATTACCGGAACTGCTGTCATCGCCACAAGCAGCGAAGAAAAGTGCCAAGGCAAAACCGCCAGCCAACAAAAAGGACTTCTTCATAAAAACCTCGCTTTTTGCATAAAGATAAACACTAAACAAAAAAGGGAGGGCGACACTCCCTTAAATCAAGCCGAAAAAAGGCCAAAATCGGCAAAAATCAGCTTTCCAGCAGGTAACGGATGTCCTCGACGCGGCGTTTGAGGTCTGCATCCTTGGAGAGCTGTTCCACGATAGAATTGATGGACGAAATCACCGTAGAATAATCCCTATGGAAGGCCTCACCGATGTTCTTGAGGGATTCCGTCGTAAGTTCCCGACACAGGTACATGGCCACCTTCCGCGGAATAGACGCACCTGCGTCTTGCCGCTTGGAGCAGAGCACCCGAGGTTCGACGGAAAACTCGGCGGCAACGGATTCCAGGATGTTATCCACCGTAAGGACAGATGACACGCCAGACTTGGGCGCCGAATGCATCCGCTTCACATTGGCAAGGTTCAGTTCCACGTTATTGAGCACATGCATTGCCCGGAGCCAGTTCATGAGACCTTCGATAATGCGAACGTTCGCCCTGGGCTGAATCGCCAGGTAGCGGCAAATCTCTTCACGGTCGGACTCTACAAAGGGGATACCTTCGGACATCTTGCGGATAAGGGCCATACGGGTGTTGAAGTCCGGTTCCGCAAGCCCTACGCCCACGCAGTTTTCCAGCGGGTTCAGCAGGTCTGCCGTCAGTTCGTGGGACAGGGAATTCTTCTCGGGCTTTTCGCCTGCCGAAAGCTTCTTGAACTTGGACGGATGGCAGTCGCAGCTGAGCACCACCTGACGGCCCATGCGGCTCATGTACTTGATGAGCATGGACAGGCGTTCCTGACTCTTGAGGCCGTTTTTCAGAAGCTGGATATCATCAAGCAAGAGAACATCGCAGTGTTCGTAGATGTCCGAAAATTTTTGCTTGAGCTCGTTTACCTTTCCCCAATCCTTAATCTTGGCGGCATCGCCTATGGCCGAATAATCCCGCAAAAAATCATAAGCCTGACGGTAAAGGATTCTAAGTTCCGGACGAGTCTTCTGAAGGCTTGCAGCAATGGACTGGAGCAGGTGGGTCTTGCCAAGGCCCGGAGCCCCGTAAACCAGAAGTAGGTTCATGGCCGCATCGCCCGGATGTTCCACGATGGTCTGACAGGCCTTGAGGGCCGTAAAATTGCATTCCCCCTCAACAAAATTGTCAAAGGTGTACTTTTCGTACAAATTAAGATTTTCTTTTGGTTTCTTAGCAGGCTGCTGTGCAGATGCCCGAGCCTTGGAGGCGAGAATACGACGCTCCACCTCTTTGGATATCTGGACCGCCGTGGCCGAGGGGGCAGCATCGGCAGTGGCTTCATTCAACACGCGGACCTTGTAATCCACAAAGTCGCTACCGTATACAGAGGCAAAAGTCTTGCGGAGCAGGGCACCGTAATGACTGTTGAGCCAAGTCTCCCTGAAGCTATCGGGAACCGTCAAACAGACATAGCCTTCACAAAATCCATCAAAACCAACGGCATCAAAAAAAGCGGCGCCAAACTCGGAGCATTCCTCGCGGACAAGGGCCATGGCCCGCGCCCAGGGGGAGCTGTTTTCATCTAATAAATAAGCAATGTTATCCACAGTTTTCCAAACACAAAAAGAGGGTCAAACAAAATCGTTCACCAAAATTAAATAAAACATACGAAAAAGAGATTTTTCGCTGAATTTTTTTCAAAAACCGCCGTTTTCCGCTTAAAAAGGGCAATTTTTTGTTATGCCCCGTCTATGTCCGTTTCTCTCCGAAAAACACCCTTTTTACACCCTTGATAATCAAAACCACATCCCTATGGTTTTCACAAGTTATCAACATATTTTTTTTCAGAGATGTCTTGACAAAAATTTGCCCTAAAACAATTCTTTCAGGGCGGCCCCATCGGCACAGGCAAGGGCCTTCGCTTTCCACTCTGGGCCAAGCAAGAGTTTTGCCACTCCGGCAATGGCAACCGTATGGGCTGTAGCCGATTCCGCCGGGGACAAGAGCAGGCACAGGAACTGAGCCGTTTCACCACGGGAGGTAGAAACGCCCTGAATTTCGGGAGCGACGGCAAATGCCATCAGGGGCGATTCAAGCCCAGAAATTCTCGTATGGGGCAACAGAAGGCCAGACCCCATGTAGATTCCCTCCCCTATCCGCTTTTCCACGGCCTTCCAGGCGGACAGGGCATCAAAAGCAAGGCCCGCATTCACAAGGCCCTCAAAGGCAAAACCCAGCACTTTCTGAAAAGCAACCGGCTCCTTATAGACTTGCGTATAAGCGGGAATCAGGGAACTCAAAGGAGAGCACGCTCCATAAAGGAGAACACCTGGGAATCCGTGGCCTTGGCGATGTTTCGGAATTCCGAGAAAACTGAACGCAGCTGTTTCTTACCGGGCTCAATATACTGCTCGAACTTCTGGATACCCTTGGTCTTGGATAGGAAGCAATAGGCACCCAGGGCTTGCATCACGCGCTGGAGGCTTACATGGATAAAGCTTTCCCAGGCATCTTCCTTGGTGTAAATCTTTGCGCCCTTGTACTGGAACCGCCAGTATTCAAAAAAGTCCTTCACCATGTCCAACGGCAGACCCACGTAGGGGTCCCAAAGGAGGGACGCAATGTCGTAGAACATGGAGCCGCGGCGCGCCCCCTGGTAATCCACGAACACGATTTCGGAATTGGGGCGGATCATGATGTTCTGGCTCTGGAAATCCCGGTGCATCAGCACCTTGGTCTGGGCATCTACGGAAACAGCCAGGAGGGAATAGAAATTACGGACGTAATCGGGAATGTCGTCGATTCCGCAGTGGGCCTTCAGGTAATTATCGGTGAAGTAATCCGTTTCCCACTTGAGGGCGGCAAAGTCAAAGCGGCGAAGCCACAGGTCCGTGTGGGAACTGAACAGGGACTGGGAGGCATTCTGCCAGTGAATCAAGGCCTCTATTACCTCGGGGTAGAGAATGCGGACACTGCCGGACTGTGGCTTGTCGGGAGACACATCGTCCAGAAGGCGGCGATTTCCCAAATCCTCTTGCAGAATCTGGGCGGAACTTTCATCTACGCAGAAGAGCTTCGGCACAGGCAGGCTTTCGTCCTTGAACACCTGGGAATATTCAACAAACTTCTTGAAATCGTCGTTTACTTCGGCGGACACCTGCAGCACGGAGGAACGCTCCCCGGAAGAAATCCGGTAATAGCGGCGGCCAGAGCCCGCCCCAGCGATGGATTCTACAGAAAAATCGTCGGCATAACCGTGGGAGCCGAGATAGCCCTTAATCTTTTCGGAAATAATCAATTCTTCACCATTCATGGAATAGAATATACTTTATCCCATAGAAAAAAGCCAAAAAATATTACGAAAAATGCTTTTTAAGGCAAGGAGATGCCCGGTCAAGCCGGGCATGACACCGCCCAGCCCTAAAGGCTAGCCCGTAATCTCTTCGTCCGTCAGGTAGCAGGCAGGGTCTTCGGCCCAGAAGTCGCCGGTCACGGCCTCGGCGCGGGTACGGAAGTTCCCGTTGCACAGGTTCAGGTAGGCGCACTTGGGGCAGCGTCCCTTCAAAAGGGGCTTGCGGTCCTTGAGGCCCGCCATGATGGGGTTACTCAGGTCGGTCCAGATTTCACCGAATGGGCGTTCCCGCACATTGCCCAGGGTGATGTACTGGGTGAACTGGTCGGGGTGGACATTCCCTACACTGTCGACGTTTCCGAAGGCCATGCCGCTACGGTTCCCGCCGTTGCTCTGGATGAGCTTCAGCACGCGCTCCCCGAGGACGGGGTCCCTTTCCTTCATCTTGAGGTACAGGTAGACGGCGTCGGCATGGTTATCTACGGTGAGAATTTCCTTGTTGATGCCACGGGCCTTGAAATCCAGGGTGCGGCTAATAATCAGGTTCATGACCTGGCGGCTCTCTTCGTGGCTCAGGTCACGCTCCACCATGGCAGAACCGCGACCGCTGTAGACCAGGTGGTAGAAGCAGACACGATCGATGTTTTCCCGTTCCAACAAGTCGAAAATGGAATTCAGGTCCTGCACGTTGTCGCGGGTGATGGTAAAGCGGAGCCCCACCTTTTGCCCCGTGGCCACGCAGTTGCGGATGCCCCGGAGCGCCATCTGGTATGCTCCCGGCTTACCGCGGAACTTGTCGTGAGTGGCTTCACAGCCGTCCAGGCTGATGCCCACATACCCTACGCCCATGTCCTTCAGGCGCTTTGCGGTGTCTTCGTCTATGCGGGTGCCGTTGGTGCTGATGGTTGGGCGGATTCCCTTGCTGGCAGCATAATTCGCCAGTTCAAAGAAGTCCGGCCGCAACAGAGGTTCGCCGCCGCTGAACAAGATGACGGGAACGTTGAAATCGGCAAGCTGGTCGATGAGGGCAAGGCCTTCTTCGTGAGTCAGTTCGTTCTGATACTTGATGGCCTCGGAACGGGCGTAACAGTGGACGCAGTTCAGGTTGCAGGTCTTGGTGCAGTTCCAGACCACCACCGGGCCACGGCCCTCGCCCACGCCGTTCTGGGACTTGTGGGCGTGAGGCGTATAGCGGAGCGTGTCGCCGAAATTCGGCACATCCATCAACAACTTGGTAATGCTAATCATGGAGGGAAATGTAGAAAATTAGTCCTTAAGGCAACGGACGGATAGCGCGAAGTCCTTGCCGTCGTTCTCCAGGAATGCACGCTCGTAGCTGTAGTTCAGATACATGCTGTACACGCCGCCACCGATCTCAGTGGAGCTCCAGAAGGTGACATTGTTGCCCAAATTGTGGAAGCCGCTATCGACGTTGCGGTAGCCCGCAGGGAAAGCGGAAAAGCCATAAGCATCCGTACCGTCGCCATTACTATTCCAGCCGGACGTAGACTTGAGCATGGCACCCGCTACTTCTTGTCCGCCGACAGCCTCAAACAGTGTTTCAAATTCGTCCCAGTTGCTTGGCAGGTGCCACCCCTGGGGGCATACGCCCCGCACATTTCCGCTGGGAGAACATTCCGAATTATAGCCGCAGCCGTTGGCCGTATTTCCCTCGATGATTCCCGCACTGTCCATGGCCGCACTCCACAGGTACAGGCGACCATAGGTGTCGCAGTTGGCAGGGTCGTCATCGTAGCAGAAACTGGAAGAATCTAAGTCATCGGTGGGTCCAAGGTATCGATAGTTCAGGTTCTCTGCCATCCAAGTCTGGTTCCCTATCTTGACCGTTCTGTAGGTTTGCCCGTCACGGGGGTCAGTAAATGTACCGGTAACCACGTCGTTCACGTCATTCTCACTGGAACTTGACAATTCGTCCAAGTCGTTAGCAATCGAACTATTGTTGTCACCACAGGCAACAAGCACCGCCATAGCGGCAAAAGAAAGTCCAAGACTCAGTTTTCGCATATCCACCCCTCTTTAAGGAAGTTCCTGTCGTTTAATTTATATAAAAGCTCTTGAAAATGCAAATACAGGGCCTAAAAGGTAGCCTTGTAATAATACCGGAAAAAGATTACTTCCCCTGAAACTAGTTCAGGGTCGCAATAGCATCTCGAAGGAAACTCGCAGGGACTAACAGTCACAAGAGTTTCCACCTGCGGTAACGTATCTTACCTGTAGTAAATGTTCTTGCCAGAGAATACGTTTGACACCTAAACCCATCGCCAATTTTTTGACCGAGATGTGTGCTTCCCGAGAGAGCAGTCGAATGAAATGAATCTGCGAGCGCGGGAATGCACACATCGAGGGCATGATTTGTTTAATGAAAAGATCAACCCAAATATATTCAGATTCTCGCATTCGCGAGAATGACGAAGGAGAGGCACGAGGATGACAGATGAAAAAAACACCTCCCGCAGAACGGGAGGCGCTATAAGGAAAAACTTCCTTTATATTACTTGCTTTCGGCAGCAGGTGCGGCGGCAGCGGCTGCAGGAGCAGCGGCTTCAGCGGCAGGTGCGGCTGCGTCGGCAGCGGCGTCCTTCTTCTTAGACTTAGAAGAAATGGAGAAAATCACCGTACGAGGAACGGAAGCCAGAGTCACGCCTTCGGGGAGCTTGAAGTCCTTGGCGTAGAAGGTCACGTTGGTCTCGAAGTCGGAGATGTCCAGGTTCAGCACCGTGGGAATGCAGGTGGGCTTGGCAGAAAGCATCAGGTAATGAGTTTCCTGAGCCATGACACCGCCCTGGGTCTTGACGCCCACCGGAAGGCCGGAGAGCTTGACAGGAACACGGACCTTCA
>JAEDLI010000050.1 GCA_016295375.1 Fibrobacter sp.
CCGCCGTCCGGGAGGCCCTGGGCCGCAATTCTCCGGTTTCGGGGTGGTTCACTGTCGAAGACCAGGGCTCGCTGATGCGGGTGATTCCTGTTTCTGATGAACTGTCCAAGGCTATCGGCGAAGACGACCTTCGCTGGCGGGAAATTGCGGAATCGTACAACCGCGAAGAAAAGCCCGTGGTGGTGTTGCTGGACCTGCCTCCGCAGGCAGAAGAAATCGTGGGCTTTTTCGAGCGTCTTGTGGATTTTGTAGAGACGAACGAAGTGCAGACCTGGCCTGTGAGCTATATCGTGAACCAGCTCCAGCCGGAAGGTGCTCTCAGCAATCTTGTTTCTGCAGGTCGCAAGCTGGGACTTCCCTTTGCGGCCAACACTTGTCGGGAGATGCTTGTGCAGCGGCCCGAAATCAATACCCTGCAAAAGGACCTGCTGAACCTGTTCCGCAGGGGCAAGGGCAACCTGCAGGGCAAGGATCTGGAAAAGTTCTACGAGGAACTTCTGCCCGCCATGTCGCCGATTTTCTACCGGAACCTGCAAGACGACGAGGGCATGCGTAGCCTGAAGGTGCGTCAGTGGGGCTTCCGCTACCTGCAGAAGGCCGCTCACGACCTGGATTCCCGAATGAATTTTTCGGGCCTGCGTATAGACGTGAGCGATTTTATGCTTCAGGGCATGAAACAGATCTGGGTGGAAAATCCGGAGATTTCTTGCCTGGTGGATTACAACCAGGGGGGTATCCTCAGGTTGCTTAACCACAAGACTCCTGCCGTGAATTTGGTGAATGCCTGGCACGATGACGGCGGCCCGGCCTTATTCCTCGCGGAATGCCTGTTGCCCAATGAGGACCTGACCGCAGAGCAGATAGGCGTGCTGCTGGCCGGGCGCGATCGCCTGTTCCTGGAACATTACGATTACCAGGTGAAACGGGAAAGCGGCAGTGCCCAGGTGCAGCTGAGCGGAGAGCAGGGCTACCGTGTCGGCGAGAAACAGGGCGTTTTCTTGGTCAAGAAGGATCTGCACTTTGACAACGGGTCTCCCCGTATAGGAGTGGCTTACGAGGTGGCCAACACCACCTATCAGGAAAATCCCTGCTATTTCGGGACCTTGATGGAACTTGGACTTTTGGAGTCGGGCGAAGGCCCCTGCATTGTCGCGGATGGATCCAAGGTCAAGTGGGACCGCAGGGAGCCTTTCATTTACCCGGATGCAAAGAAGTTCAAGGTTTTCGATTCTAGCCTGGATGCCGCCATAGAACTGGAATTCGAGACGCCAACGCCGGTATTTATCGGGCCGATTTTCAGTGCGTCTTCGGCGGCGGCCCCCCAGATGTTCCAGGGAATTCGCCTTTATCCTTTCTGGAAATCGTCCCTGGCCGCCTCGGAAAAATTTGAATGCAAGATGAACATGAGGCTCTCCAAGAGGTGATGCATGAGGGCGGACCTGATTGACATACAGATAGAAGATTTCGGAAATGACGTGGAAATTTCCCTGTCGGGTTCCCTGAGCAAGGCACAGCTATCGGCTGTTCGGGAAAAGCTGGATTCCCTGATGTCTGGCCCCGGAGTATTTTTCTTCTTGAATCTGGAGCGAGCCCACTTTGCCGTAGATGATTACTTGGAAATGTTTCTGGATTTGATGAACAAAACCAGGGAGCGGAATTCAACCATGGTGCTCCTGTTCAGGAACGAAGAACTATTGGAATATTTTTCCAGGTACAAGAATATTTTTGAAATCCATGAAAGTCGCGAGGCTTACAAGAGTTCCGGACTTTCCAAGCAGCTGAAGCAGGTGGGCGTCTATTACGGCAAAAAGACGGGGCTTCGCCTGAGTCCAAGTGTGGCCATTGCGGCCGGCGTGCTGATAATGGGTTGGCTTATTACTTTGTTCTTGATCATTGCCGCCCAGGGGAAAGACATTGCCGACAAGCAGTCCCAAATTATGGCCCTGGAAAGCCAGCGGGACCGCTATGTCCAGGAAATTGACAAGCTGGAATCTTCAATTGGTCCCTTGAAAAGGCTGGGCGTGGTGGAAGATACATCCCAGCTGAATTCCTTCGGGGCCATTCGCGACTGGGTTTCTTACCTGAAGCACCTGGAGAATACCCGGCGTGAAGAATAGTCTTGGACTTTCAACGCCTGTGGCGGGGCTTGCCTTTGGACTTACCTTCGTTGTCCTTTTTTCTTTTGTTTTTTATTGGGGGCTCCAGCGCAGCGAACTGGAAAGCCTTTCCAAAAAAGAGCGTGCCCTGAGGGCCGAAATCGAACAGCTGGACGTAATCGGCAACTGGACTCTGGAATACGTGAGGATAGACCGGGCCGTAGATTTTTTGTCGGAAAAGAAACTTTCGGAAGATGCCCGCCGTCGCCTCACGGAACAGCTTTGGCAGATATCCCATGCCTATTCCATTGACCCCCTGATGGTGCTTGCGGTAGTGGCCCAGGAAAGCCACGGCAACCCCAACGCTAGGGGCCGCATGCAGTCTGGAGCTTTTTCGGGAGCTTTAGGGCTTATGCAGATAAAGCTTGAAACGGCCCAGAAGATGGCGTGGCGGTTTGGGCTCCGGGTGAATTCCGAAGAGGATTTGTTCAAGCCCGAGGTGAACGTGACGGTGGGAACGGCCTACCTGATTCGCCTTATCGGAAAGTACGGCAACTGGAAAGAAGCCCTGGTGGCCTACAACCTGGGGCATTCCGCCGTAGATAAATTGCTGGAGCGGGGGAGGCCCTTGCCCTTGCGTTACTATGAGCGTGTCATTTCCAAGTATAAAATGCTTGTAAATCAATCTTTTTTATAAATTTAGGTTGATGAAAAAGTTTTTGCTCTTGACGATGCTTGCAGGCATTGCCGTAGCGGGAGAAGTCCGTTACGACTGTTTGCGCTTTGTCGAGGCTGGGCTTGCAAATGACCCGCAAATTGCAGAAGCCCGATTTGGAACCGAATCGAAAAAGGAAAAAATCCAGAGCCTGAAGGCTGAAGCCATTTTGCCCACCCTGGACGTTTCCATGATGGTGGGCCCCGCCCCCGGCCTTAAGGAATCTGTAGATAACTGGGGCGATACGGTTGACGTGTATGACTTTTCCAAGATGGGCCCTTTCTGGGGAGTGCAGGCCAAGCTCGTGCAGCCCCTGAACTTGGGGCAGTACCGCTCCGGCAAGCGGGCCCTGGAGGCAGATGTGCAGCAGAAAACCTATGCCATCGAAAACGCACTCTTGCGAAAAGAAGTGGAACTGCAGACCTATTATTACAACTACCTGCTGGCCCTTGAAATGAAACGACTGGCCGCCGATGCCCAGAAGCGTGTGGATGAAGCCTACGAGCAGATGGAAGAAGCCCTGGACGACGACGATCCCAATGTGAGCCAGATGGACTTTTTGAATCTGAAGGCGAAAATGCATACGGTCAAGGAGGGCGTGACCGAAGCGGAACTGGGCATGAAACGGGTGCAACTGGCTATCCGTTTTTCGCTGAACCTGCAGGATGGCGATGTCTTTGCCACAGAAGATACGGTGCTTGTTCCCCGCAAGGAAAAATTGCCCCCCTTAGAAGAGGTGCGGATGCTCACCTTGCAGAGCAATCCGGAACTGAAACAGCTTTCGGCGGGGCTAATCGCCAAGAGAACCCAGATGGATTTGGCGGAGGCAAAACTGGCTCCGGAGTTCTTTGTGCTGGGTGAAGTGGAATACGTAAAAAGCTGGGCCGGAAACCGCAAGGTGATGCAGAAGGATGCCTTTGCCGAAGACGCCGTGAACAAGCTTTCGGGCGTTATCGGTATCGGGCTCAGGTATCGGCTGAATTTCTGGAAGCAGTGGGCTGGCTACCGCGAAGCCCGGGTAGAATATCGTGGACTGAAAATGAAAGAAGCCTATGCGGCGGACGGCCTGATGGCCAAGGCCGAAGAGCAGTATTACCAGGTGGTCGCCGCCCAGGAAAAGATGGAAGCCCTGAAAGAAAGCCTCAAGGCCTCCGAAGCCATTCTGAAGGGGGCCGCCATGCAGTACGACCTGGACAAGTCCAAGACGGGCGAACTGGTAAGCGCCTACACCCAGAACGTGACCTTGCAGAAAGATTACCTTTTTGCGGTGTGCAAGTACAATGTGGAAGTGGCGGAACTCATTGCCAGGATGGGGTTGAGTTTAAAAGACTATCAAGCCAGATTTTAAAAAGGAGTAAATTCCCATGTTTAAGAAGTTGATGATTTTGGTTGTTGGCCTTTCTCTGGTGGCCTTTGCCGCCGAAGACCCTGTTGCCGCCATCAAGAAAAAGGACGGTGAACTGCAGGCCTTGCTGAAAAAATCCAACCATACCGCCAAGGAAAAGGAGCGCGTCAAGGACCTGCTGAGCGATAGTTTCGACTTCGAGATGCTTGCCAAGAAGAGCCTTTCGGCCAAGGACTGGGACGCCCAGGACGCCGCCTCCCAAGAAAAGTTTGTGTCCGAATTCAAGCGCATGGTCCGCAACTCCAGCGCAAAGCGACTGGAACTCTACCGTGCGGATTCTACGATTTACGAGCCTGCCAAGATGAAAAAGGATAATGAGGCTCGTGTGTTGGCCCACCTGTGGAACAAGGGCAAGGAAGCCGTTCTGGAATACAAGATGACCCAGGTAAACGGCAAGTGGATGGCCTGGGACCTGGTCATTGACGACCTTTCTACCGCCCGTAACTACAAGGATCAGTTCAGCCAGATTCTCAAGACCAAGTCTTTTGCCGAACTGATTGACATTATCAGCAAGAAGGCCGACGAAGCGGAATAATGAGCGTCTTCAGCCTGGTCCTGATTCTTGTCGCCATCATCGCAGCAGTTGTCTTGCTGTTTCCTGTGGTGTTCCGGCTGGACTTTCACCTGACGGAATCGGGATTCGTGGCGGAGCTGTTCGTGTTCAAGAAAAGGCTCTGGAACTACACGAAAGAATGGAAGGCGAAGGAGGATCCGGAACCAGAACCGGAGCCGCCTACAGAAGAAAAGCCTGTGGAGGAGACTGCGCCGAACCCCGCGTCCCAAACCCCTCAAGCGGATCCTCACTTTCGTGAGGATGACGAATCCCGCGCCTCGAGCCCCGCACCTGAAGCTTCGACTTCAGAGCCTCAACCCCCGAGCCCCGCGTCCCAAACCCCTCAAGCGGATCCTCACTTTCGTGAGGATGACGAACCACAACCCCCGAGCCCCGAGCCCGAAGCCAAGAAAAGTCTGACGGAACGGGAATTCTGGACCCTGCTGCTGACTCCGGACATTGACGAACGGGGCCTGCGTTGCAGCAAGAAAATCCTGAACAGTTTTTTAAACGTATTCCAAGTGCGTTTCAGGGATTGCTACGTAGAAGGGATCCGCATGGATTACAAGTCCATGGGCTATGGAGCCGCCCTGAACGCCATGCTCAAGGGCTATCCGTTTCTAGAAGATTGGGACCTGCGGATGGACTGGACCCGCGATCATGACTTGCAGTCGGCAGGCCGTATCGAGGCGACCATTAATTTGTGCAGAACGATTTGGTTCTTGACGGTCAGTTCCGTATATGGCGGAATTTTCGCCTTTGTATTCTGGCGTCGCCGTGCAGCGGTTCTCAAGACCGGAGAACTCCCTGAACTGGGCTACGTGCGTACGAAAATCCTGAACTGGCTGGTGGAGGAATAATGCCTGCTTTGACTGTGGAACGACTGCTTGCATCCATCGGCTTCGGTAGCCGCAAGGAATCCCGCGCCCTGGTCCGCATGGGTCTGGTGGAACTGGACAGGAACGTGGTGGAAGACCCTTTTCTGGAACTCAAGGAACGGCCCGAATTCATTACGGTAAACGGCGAAGAAATCCCAACGGTGGAAAAGCTCTACGTGATGCTGTACAAGCCCGTAGATGTGGAGTGCAGTCACAACGCTCGCGATTATCCGTCGGTTTATAGCCTGCTGCCGGACCGCTTTACGGCCATGGGAATCCAGACCGTGGGCCGCCTGGACGCCAATTCATCGGGACTGATTTTGCTTTCGAACCAGGGGGACTTTATCCACAAGGTGGAAAGTCCCAAGAAGGGCCTGCTGAAAAAGTATCGCGTGACTCTGGCCAGGCCCTTTACCGAAGGCCAGAAAAGCGACCTGCTGAAGGGTGTGATGCTTAAGGACGAACGCCGCCCGGTGGAGGCCAAGGAAATTTCCGTAGAGAACGGCTCCGTGGTCATTTCTATCGGCGAAGGCCTGTACCATCAGGTGCGCCGCATGTTCGCTGCCGTCGGAAACCACGTAGAGACCCTGGAGCGGGTCGCCATTGGACCGGTGCTGCTGGACAGGTCTCTGGGCACGGGGGGCTGGCGGTTCTTGACAGAAGACGAAATAAAGGCCCTCTCCTGAGAGAAGGCCTGGCTTTATCAATTCTTGATTTGGTGTCGCGGGCACGAGGCCGACTCGGGTCAGCCTTCGGAGTCCTGTGCCGTTTCCGTTGCGACCTCGGGGAGGCTTTCGGCTTCGGCGGCAATGTTTTCCAACGTGTTGATCTTGTCCTTGATGTCGTTGCTGAACTTGAAGGTGGGCACCAGGCGCTCCTCAATGAGGACGGTCTCGCCGGTGCGGGGGTTGCGGGCCGGGCGAGCCTTGCGGGGTTTGCAGGCGAAAGTTCCGAAGCCACGGATTTCGATGGTATTGCCATCGATGAGTTTTTCACCCACCAGGTCCAGGAACTGTTCCACCACGACCTTGATGTCGTTGCGGGCAAGCCCTGTGGACTTGGCTATATCAAGAATAAGAGATTGTTTTGTTACGTTAGGCACGACTTAAATATAGGATTAACAACGAATTAGCGTATAGGTCTAGCGAAAAATAAATATTTTTTTCGGGCTTTCATTGCGGAAAATTTGTGAATAAATGTGGTAAGAATGTTGAAAGTAGTGAAAAAGCCGAAAAGGACCTCTTTTAGGCTCCGGGACAGGGAGATTTTTCCCAATACGATCCTCAGCCCTATGGATGGGGTGACGGATGCGCCTTTCCGCAGGCTCTGTCGGGTGCTGTCGGGCAACCGCATGGGGCTTCTGGTGTCGGAGTTCGTGCCTACCGACGGAGACGCCGTCTTTAGACTGGACGGCCACAAGCAGCTGAAGTTTTTTCCGGAAGAGCGCCCCTTCGGTATCCAGATTTTCGGGAGGTTTCCGGACAAGATGGCGGAAGCCGCCCGGAAAATCGCGCTGGAACTCCGTCCTGAGTTCATAGAGGTAAACGCCGGGTGCCCCGCCCCGAAGGTGGCGGGGAAGGGGAGCGGCTCGGGCCTGCTTCGGGACCTGCCCCGCCTGCAGGAGATTCTGCACGAGGTCCGCACCGCACTGGACCGTTCTTGCCCGGAGATGCCGCTCACCCTCAAGTGCCGTATCGGCTGGGACTCCGAAAGTATCAACGTGATGGAGACTTTGAAGATTGCCGAAGGCGAGGGTGTAGAATTGCTCACCGTCCACGGCCGGACTCGCCTGCAGGGCTACAACGGACTTGCCGACTGGGACTGGATAGGGAAGGTGGCTGCCGTAGCGAAAATTCCTGTAATCGGGAACGGCGACGTGAACAGCGTGAAGACCGCTTTTGACCGTATTGAGAACTACGGAGTTTCCGGCGTGTCCATCGGGCGTGGCGCCATGCACAATCCCTGGCTGTTCGGTCAGATTGCCGATGCCTGGGAAGGTCTTGCCCCTAAGGAAATTTCTGCGGTGGACGCCTTGGATGTGTTCCCGCTTTACTACAAGTTCAAACTGGAAGACGGTTCTACGGAAATGGGCGCGCTAGGCCGCCTCAAGCAGCTGGCGGCAAGACTTTGCAAGGGGTTCTGTTTAGACGGGAGTGAAAAGTCTCTGAATGGCTACGGAGACTCAAACCTTCGTCATTCTCGCGAAGGCGAGAATCTGCTAGATTCCGACGATGCGGCCATGCAGGTTCGGCAGACCTTGCTTACGGCTCAAGAACCGGCGGAATTTTTCGACAGGTTGCACGCGCTTCGCGAAGGCCTGGCTCGAAATATGCGTTACGACCCTAGCCGTCTCGTGAATTTGAACGGCTCGAAGGAAACGGAAATTAGATCTGGCGACCAGTTTGTTGGACGGTAAATTTTCACGATAATCTTCGTATAGCTTCGTTGTCGGACTCTCGCCGTATCGCTTGTACAGCTTCGGTCCTGCCGCCTCGCTTTACTCGATTCTCCTGAAAATTGGTTTAATGAAAAAGATTGCAAAAGAAAAACCGTATCGAATCTCGCTGCGGTTTTCTTTTAATTGTTTGCGGTCTATCGCTTACTCTTTCACCGTCGGGGCCTGGCGCGCCACAGGGGCGAGCTGCCCGTGCTTCCTAAACAGGTGCTTCACCAGCGTTCCGAATCCACGCATCACGCGGTAGCGTTCGCGCGGGTTCTTGAGGGCCATGATTCCCTGACGGAATATGTAGCTCGGACGCAGGTAGAACTCGCGGCGGGCCTTGTCGCAGAAGTCCACGAGTGCCTGGCTGGTGAGTTCGCCACGCTGGATGGTGGTGCGGTGGAACCCGTCCTTGTCCAGCCACTGGTTGTAATCCTTTGTCTGTAATGCGCCGCTCTCGAGGGCTTCCTTGTAGGCCTCGGTGCCGGGGTAGGCCATGATGGGGTAGAACTGCGCGGTGTTCGGGTTCAACTTCTTGGCATAGTCCAGCGTCATGCGGAGTGTTTCCGGAGTGTCGCCTGGGTTACCCACCATGAAGCAGCCGTGCACCAGCAGGCCTGCCTTGCGGGCGTTCTTCGTGAACTCGATTGCCTTGTCGGTGTTTTTCACACCCTTGTGGATGTTCTCGAGAACCACAGGGCTTGCGCTTTCAAAACCCACGCACATCTCGCGTCCGCCCGCCTTCTTCATAAGCTTGAGCAAATCCAGCGGAACATCGGCGCGGGCGTTGCAGCTCCAGGTAATCTTGAGGCCGCGTTCCAGAATCAGGTTGCAGATTTCGCGCACATGCTCGTGGCTTGCGGTGAACGTGTCGTCTTCGAAGAAGACTTCGCCCAAATCCTCGAAATTGTCCTTGATGTACTGCAGTTCGTCCACCACGTCCTTGGGCGTGCGGCGGCGGAACTTGTGGCCGTTCAGCGTCTGCGGAATCACGCAGTAACTGCAGCGGTTCGGGCAACCGCGTCCGCTCAAAATCACAATCAGCGGGTTCAAGTTCGCACCGTAGAAATACTTCTTGTAGCAGCTGTACAGGTGCTTGCGGTAAACCTTCGAGACCCACGGGAGTTCGTCCAGGTTCTCGATCTTCGGGCCCTCGGGCTGGAAGTCGGTGGTGCCGTCCGCCTTGCGGAAGGCGAGGCCCGCAATCTGGTTCACGGGGACTCCGTCGCCCCGCAGGCTTCTTGCGAGGTTCCTGCAGGTGTAGTCCGCCTCGCCGATAATAACGAAATCGAGCGCGGGTTCCATCTCCATGGATTCCAGCGGTTCAGCCGTCGCGTGGGTACCCATGATGGCGACCTTCACGTTCGGGAGCGTATCCTTGATGGCATGCACCACCTTGAGGTCGTTCAGAATACTCGGGGTGCTCGTGCTGCAGACGACCAGTGCCGGGTCAAACTTCTTGATGCCCTCCAGCGTCTTGGGCAGGTCAAGCTCCATGGCGGGGCTGTCAATCAACTGAATCTCGTTGCCATCCGCTTCGGCAGTGCCGGCGGCGTAACTCAGGAACATGGGCCAGTAAAGTGTACTTGATTTGGTCACGCAAGGGCTGCGGGACTCGCGACTGAACATCGGGTGGAACGGAGGATTTAAGAAAGTAATACGCATGAGCCCACACAAAATACAAAATCGGTATGGATATAGCTACATTTTTGCCCGATGAATCATCGTTTTTTCATCTGTTTTTTTGTTCTGCTTGATGTAGTGTGGGCGGTGGCTGGAGAAATACCGCTGGACACGGTTAGGACTCTTTATCCGACGGGAAATGTTGCTCGGGTTTATACCGTTCAAAAAGGAACAGATATTAAAGAGGGCTGGTCCGTGTCGTACCATCCAGATGGTAAACTTGCAATCAAGGCGTTTTACCGCAATGGTCTTTTGGAAGGAACGTTTTCCAGTTTTTACGAGAACGGCAAGCCATGGCAAGAAATCGCTTACGAAGCAGGCGTAGAAAACGGGCCGTCTGTCAATTATCACGACAATGGATTGAAAAAGTCTAGAGAAATATACAAGAATGGTGTTCTTGAGGGTGTGAGCGAAGAATGGGACGAGCGGGGTACTTTGCGAAGAAAAATTCCGTATTCTCGTGGTCAGATTCATGGAGTGGCTCAGCTTTATGACGACCTAGGTGCTCTGAAAGAGGAAATGACCTTCGAAAGAGGACTTCGCCACGGTAGCTATCGTCGTTACAATAGGGGCGTTAAAGTTCTTGAAGCTGAATTTCAGGCCAATCGTTGTGTTAAAAACTGCGACTTTTAGCTTTGATGACTGCTTTTTCTTCGCAAACTGTTGAGCTTATTATGTATTTTATGGACAGATAATGAACAAAAGGGTTTGGTGTATGAATAAGTGGATTGCCTGCATTTGCTTGATGGGTTTTGTTTCCGTTTCCCTGGCTGCCCCCGCCAAAGGATCCTTTAAGGACGATCGCGATGGGAAAACCTACAAGACTGTAAAGCTGGGAAATCAGACCTGGATGGCCGAAAACCTCAACCTGCACATGGATGATTCCTGGTGCTATGAGAGAAAGACCGAAAATTGTAAAAAATACGGTCGACTTTATACATGGAAAAAAGCGGAAAAGGCTTGCCCTGTCGGTTGGCATCTTCCTTCCCGCTCGGAATGGCGTGACCTGGTATCTTATGTATCGGAGAATTCCAAATCAAAGCCCGGAAACACTTTGAGGACAAAGGACGACTGGAAAGTTAAGAAGAAAAAGAAGAAAATTTACGACCAGCACACGGGTGAAGCCATTTATCTGGACGAATACGAAGTCATAAATAATGGCACGGATGAACTGGGATTTTCTGTGCTGCCGGCTGGTTACGTTTCTAAGGAAGGCCGTTCTGCCAAGCTTAAAGAACGGGCCTTGTTCTGGAGTTCTTCCAAGGAAAAGGGCAAAAAGACCAAGAAAGCCTATGCCCGTATGCTAGAATTTGGTGACGAAAGCATCCATGAAAACAAGTATTCGACGGACAATGCTTTCTCGGTCCGTTGCGTGAAGGACTAAGTTTTTTTTCGAGGCTTGACCGCGCTCCACACCATATAACCGATAAAGAGTGCTCCAAAGGCAAGCAAAGCGATTGCCAGCTCGGAGTTGTACTTTTCGATAATGTCTTTTTGACCGTGAGCCAGGTAGCCAAGGACTGCCAGTACGCAGTTCCAGATGGTGGCGCCCAGGAAGGTGTAGAGTGTAAAAGGCAGGAGTTTCATGTTGGATAGTCCTGCAGGTATAGAAATCAGCTGCCGTATGACGGTAATGAGCCTGCCCACGAAAGTGGATATTACACCGTGGTCACGGAAGTAGTTTTCTGCCTTTTCGACCTTTTGTGTGTCAATCAGCAAGAAGTGCCCTAGCCTGGAATCGGCAAATTTGTACACAATGGGGCGCCCCAGGAACTTGGCCAAGAAATAGTTGATGAAGGCCCCGATAAGGGCTCCCATGCTGGCGAACAGGACAATCAGCACGATGCTCAAGTCAGAACCTGGCTGTAAGGCCTTGTAGGCCGCCGGCGGCACCACCAGCTCCGACGGGAATGGAATGAAAGAACTTTCTACTGCCATGAGAAGGGTGATGGTGCCGTAGTTTAGATTGGCGTTGTACCAGTCGATAATTTGGGTGTAAATTCCCGTAGAGTCTGCGCCTTGCAATGAGGATGAATCTTGTATGGCGACTTCGGCCCCTGGTTGGGCGAAGGTGAACGAGCACAATACGGCAAGCAGAAATGCAAGTGTTTTAAAGTTCATAGGATGTCAAATGAAAAATAAGGGTGCGACAACCGCCGCACCTCAATGCTTACTTCTTCTTTTTGCCCTTGGATTTCTTCTGGGACTTTTTGTGGTTTTTCTTGCTGGGCGCCGGTTCTGCTTCGGTTTCCGATTCCCCTGTCTGTGCCTCTATCATGGAGGGGGCGGAGGCGTTGGCTCCTTTGAGGGCCGCCTTGGCCTCTTCTACGAACTTCCCTTCGGGGAACCGCTTCAGGTAAATCTCGTAATCCTTCAGGCGGCCGCTTCCCTTGACCAGTTCGAAGATTCCGGCTTCGGCTTCGTCGCGGAAAGCCCCATTGGGATTGTCGTTCAGGTAGGTGAGGTAGGCCTTGAAGGTGTTCTGGGCCTGGATCTCGCGGAACTTGTGGTATTCACCCAACACTTGCAGTTTGGCTTCCACCTCGGGCCTGTGGGGGGAGTCCGGATAGTATTCCAAGTACATGGCCAGCATTTCGGGATCGTTGGAGGCCATGACCTGCTCGAAACGAGAATCTTCTTGCTTGGTCTGGTATTCCTTCAACTGGACCTTTCCGGTATCCAGGGTGGCGTACAGCTTTTCTTTGGTGGCCAGGTCTTCGGGGTGGCAGAAGGCGAGGAAGCTTTCCAGCACGTCGGAGAACTGGGTCTTGGTGAATGCTTCGCTCATGTCAGGCAGGTTACCGTCTTCGTCCAAGAAGAACCGGTAGTCGCGTTCGATGGCCATGCAGTCCCAGTCGGACAGGGTGTCCTTGACTTCGCTGTTCTTGCGGAGCACGTCGTCGCGATCGTGGAGCACGTACCTCATACGGCGGTCGCGGCGGCTTTCACGGCCAAAGTCAAGAGATAGTTCCAAACCCACGCGTACGGGCAACTTGTAAGAAATCTTGTCGAATTCGATACCGGAGTAGCCTGCGGGGATGCTGGCGTCTTCGTTGGACTTGGGGGCTTTTCCGGTGGCCTTGACGTCTTCGTAGGGCAAAAATTCCTTGCGGACGTTTACGCCAATCTTGAAATCAATATCCTTGAAGAGTTCACCAATCTTGTATTCCAGTGCTCCCGAAACAAATGCGGTCGGAATGACGCTGGTCTTTTGGTCTGTGTGGGAAAGACGTTCGTCGTAGAAAGAGAAGAACTGGAACCCGTAGCCGCCCAACAGCCTGATGTCCAGGTCGCCGATGAGGTTGAAGGAAAAACCCGCCAGGAATGAGGGCGCGTAAGAACGGAAGGAGAGTGACTCGCCCTTATTGGCGTCGCCGCAACCATTTTTCTTGTCGCAGTTGTCGCTTTCGAAGTAGAATTTGGGGTCTTTGGCAATTTCGCCAAACTGGATGGAGTTGACTTCGACACCCAGCCAGAAGGTGAAGGGAATGTCCGCCTTATAGAAAGGAGTGATCAGCGGGCTCCAGAGGAATCCTGCATTGATGGGGAAGGTCATTACCTTCTCGTCGATTTTGTCTAGCAGTAGTTCCGGGTCGCTATCCTTGAACTGTAAATAGGCAAATTCGCCTTGAACATAGAGCTGCATTCTCCAGTTGGAACGCTCAAAATCGGCAGCCATGGCGGCTACGGCAAAAAGCAGGGAAATAAGTAATACTTTACGCATCATGCACAAATCTAGTTTTTTTGTGTGATTTTGCGCATGAAAAGGGGGCTAGGTGTCTTTTTTCCGGGTCGTTTTGATGAATTGTTTCTAGAAAGAAATGAAGAACCCTACACCGAGCACCAAGATGCCTGCCCCGATGAGTGTAAGTCCTATGATGGTTTTCTGGTCGCCGTCACTTACCAGGTCCTTGTTCTCTTGGACCTTTTTCTGGTAGAAATCCCCGCCTGAGGTGGCAGAAGCGTTCAAGTCATCTTTGATGTCTTCTGCGTCATTGTAATCGAGCTGCCCTAGGTAGGTGAAAAGGGCTCCTACGATTATGGGGGCTATGGAAACACCCATCATGGTGTGCCCCAAACGAATTTTTTTGCGGGCTTTTTCCCACTCTTGTTGAGATTGGATTTCTTTGAACTGATTTTCTTGTTTCATCTCTACGTTGACGGTTACATCGGAAACGGGCGGAACATAAACTGCGACCAGGGTGTCCTTGAACCCGAACTTGCGGAGCTTAAACTGGACAAGTCCCGGTTCCATGATGGGGTAGCGGGCTGGAGTAGTGCCGATAGTCTTGCTGCGCTTGGTGATTTCTCCCTTGCCGGAGAAGATTTCTGCACCTGCCGGGTTGGTGATAATCCGGAGTTCGGGGTTGACCCGTTTCAGTTTCATCGACCTCCAGACCGTGTCGCCCATAACAGGGTGGACTGTAGTGGATCCTCCCCACAAATGCTGGTCCACGTTCCAAAAGGCATGAATGGTAACGGCTGCGGTATCCGTGACCGGAATTGTGCAGGGAGACCTGCAAAGGGCGTTGTCCTCGGCTCTAGAGAGAGTGGCTCCTTCGGGGTCGGTATCGATATAGATGTAGCCTTTTTTCTCTTTTAGGTTCGATGCATCTTTGCCTTGGGCTTCTAAAAGAAAGATTTTCAGATTGTCTTTGGAGAGAGCGTCGGTGACAGCCTTGGAACGGGAAATCTTAAGTTCGCTCTTGTAGATGGTGGGCAGCTCTTCTTCGAATACCACCCGCATAAGCTGAAGCTTCAGGGAATCTTTCTTTTGTACGGGGGAAATCTTTCCAAAGTAGATGGTAGTGGCGCCCTTGGCAGAAAGGCTGTCTTGCAGGCAGATGTTGTCGCTGCAGTCGGGAATGTCCTTTTTCTTTAGGATGTGGATTTTTTCTCCGCTTTCCAACAGGAATCTGGCAGCGAGGGTATTGATTTGTAAAACTAAAGAGGAATCGCCGATTTCATCCTCGAAGCTGACTAGAACGGTGGGGGACGATAGTTCAAGGGGCTTTGTTGCGGAAGGAGAGTCGTCTTGGAGTGTGTCGTTTGTGGCAACCTGTGCAGAATCGTTTACGTTGGTTATGCTGTCCGGAGATGCTGCCTGTACAGAATCTCCGGGACTTGCCAGAAGTAAATCTTTACCTGAAGTATCTATGATGGACTTGAACTTGTCTTTTGCGATACGGACAACGGTAAACTTGTTGTTGATGTAGCCACCCAGCTGGACAGTGTCGTTTTGAATTCCGAGAAATTGGGCTTTTTGTTTGGTCCCAGATAAAAGTTCCACGCTGACAGACGGCCCTTGCGGTTCTGCGGCAAGCAGGACCTGGGCGAGTAGAAGGATTAATGCGATGCACGTGGATTTCATGGTTCACCTAGAAAGATAGAAAGAGTCCGACCGAAAGGATAACGCCACCTGCAACGAGTGAAACAAGAGCCGCTTTTTTTGCCGTTTTGGCATTGTCCCGGTACTCCTTGAAATCCTTTTTGTCTTGTTGGTAATTGTCCCCAGATGTAATGACGGTGTTTTCGATATTTCGTTTGCAGTCATTGGCCTTGTTGATTTCGTAAGCGGAGACCCCTGCGGCAATGGCACTTGCAGCTAGCGGGACGATGGAGGTAATCATTAGACGGTGTCCCAGGTTTCGTCTGCTTCGGTGGTTCAAGTCCGCTTGTTGCTCTTGCAGGAATGTCTCGTCAAAGGCAGGGGCGAGGCCCACGATTAGGAAGGAAGTGTCTTTCTGAGAAAGGGTCACGTTGATGCTGGTGTCCCTAAAATCTGGACGGAACAGGGTGATAAGGATCTGATCCTTATCCAGGGGGACGGGGACAAATGCAGGTATACGGTAATCGGGATTCTTTGAAAAATTGGGATGGGCGTCTCCGACATATAGATCTGCGCCGGAGGGGTTGGTGGATATATGCAGATACCGCTCCCGAGGGGCGCTTTCATCGGCGAAACAAAGGCCTAAAAGTAGGAGGACGGGAATGATTATTTTGAAAACCATTATTGATCCTCCGTTTGGACAAAGGGACCTGTAATCCGGAGGGAATCTTTGTCCGGTTCCATTCTCCAGAATAGTTCGGAATTACGATTTCGGGCATTGTCGGGGACAGGGATCCTGATCTGGCAATCTTTGCGGCATGGATTTGCGAAAGAAAGAATGTTGGATTCGTAAGTCACGGTGACGGTGTCGAAATCGGCGATGACGAATTTTTTTTGAGTGGGGTTGATTCCTGATCCGCTATCCATGAAGTAGAACTTGACGCTGTCGGTGAGGGCGAGAGAGGTTTTTACGGGAGATGCCTTGGGTGGAATCTTGTCGGCAAAGACAATACTGTCTCCTAGGCGGATCATGGTACGTTCGGGAATATCAATTGTGATGGGATTGGCCTCATAGTCCGTCAGTTTTGTTTCGTAGGCGTAAATGCGTAGTCTGCTTTGAGGTTGGACATTGATGTTTAATGGTTCGTTAGGCTTTTCGTAGTTTACTATTTTTAGGGTGTCGCCCAAAGCGTTGATGAGAACGATTTTGGTAGAAACTTTGGAGCCCGGGGTTAGCCCTTCGTAGATGGGCTTGACCTGGATAACCGAGTTCCTTCGCTCTGTGAACTTTGTGCTGAAAGACGACGCGTCTCTGGCCTGTTCTTCAAAACCGTTGTCGGTGAATGCTGTTGCCTTGACGCCCCAATAGACCATGAGGGATGTGTCCTTGAGGTCGAGCCCGTTCAT
>JAEDLI010000004.1 GCA_016295375.1 Fibrobacter sp.
GCCGTTTTCAGGGTAATTTTTTAGAAAAATGTTCCACACTTAGCTCAGAAGAGCCCTTTTTTCTAGCGGATTCCCCGTCAAGCGGGGAATGACGATGATAATGAGATGAACATCGCGACACTCGGTCCTAATCATGGGACTCGCTACGCAAGTCCACGATTTTCGGCTCAGTCACGCCGACAAGCTTGCTTGCCGGTGTGACATCCTCCTCTTAATCGTTCATCATGTGGTCGTAGAACTTGCGGTAGTTGTCCTTGTCCTCGGTCTTGCGGACGGCAATAGCATCTTGCGGATGGCGGTTCAGCATACCCGTAATCATCTGCGGGATAATGTAACCCCATTCGTACTTGTCGCGAAGCGGCAAGAACAGTTCCTGGATGGCATCCAGCACCGGACGCAAGTCGTACTTGGGATTCTTCAAGAAACTGAGCAGCAGTTCAGTAGTGCAGTTGCCTGCGCCACGGCCCATGCCAGACACGGAGCCGTCCAGGTAATCCACGTGGTTGATGATGGCCTGGATGGTGTTGCTGAAAGCCAGCTGCTGGTTGTTGTGCCCGTGGAATCCGAACTTCTTGTTCTTCACGATGCTCTTGTAACGGGCCAGTTCCTTATCGATGTCTTCTTGATAGAATGCTCCAAAACTGTCGACGAGATAAAGGACATCGGCCTTGCATTCTTCCTGAACCTGGTGGAGAGCCTCGTCCAGTTCCGGACCGCGGTCACGGCTCACCGCCATGATGTTGAGGGTGGTCTCGTAACCCATTTCGTGGAAGGTATTCACCATGTCGATACCCTTGTCGATGTTCTTCACGTAGCTTGCCACGCGGAACATCTGGTAGGGGCTTTCGCTGGCGGGCTTCACGGCGTCCATGTTCACACGGCCCACGTCGGCCATCACCGCCATCTTGATCTTGGAATCGATACCGTCCTTCACTTTCCACAGCAGGTCGTCGTCGCAGAATTTCCAGGGACCGTATTCCTTGGGGTCGAAAAGTTCGGGAGAATTCTTGTAGCCCATTTCCATGTAGTCGATGCCGGCTGCAGAGAGGAGGGTGTAGAGGCGACGCACAAATTCCAGAGAAAAATCGTGCTTGTTCACCAGGCCGCCGTCGCGGATGGTGCAGTCGAGAACTTTGATGCTTTCGTAGTACATGGTAAAACAGTGGTTAGGCCGTAGGGCCGTGGTTAGTGGTTAGTGATTGGGACGGAAGGTCCGTACTTTCTTGTTCGGAGGGGAATTTAGAATAAGAGAAAGACTAAATCAACAGGTTTGCAAGAATTTGACAAAATTTCTTTATTTTTGACGCTATTTTTGCGTAGAATTAACGAAAATCGTGTAAAACAAGTCATATTTGCAACGTTCGTCGTCTCCCCAAAACCGCTGGGTTTGCATTCGCACAACCGAAGCACAGTAACGCAAGCAAACGCAACCATGTTATCTTTATAGATTAACGCATTTTGTGCGTATTTTACAAAATCGGCGGTTTATTCTTTCTAGTCACCTTATCAAGGCAGATTTCCCCGAAAAGAGCCGACCATTTGAGATGACACCTTTTGTCAAAATAAGATTGTATATTTGCAACCATGAAAGAGAAAGAACGGCGAGCAGCGGCCAAGGCCTTTGTAAAAAACTGGACGGGCAAAGGTTACGAAAAAGGGGAAAGCCAAAAATATTGGCTGGATTTGCTGTGCAATGTTTTCGGCGTTCGCGATTTTGCCAAATTCATCATCTTCGAAGACCAGGTCAAACTGGACCACACCAGTTTTATCGACGGATTCATTCCGTCGACAAAAGTACTTATTGAACAAAAAAGTGCCGATAAAGACCTACGAGCCCCAGGCAAGCAATCCGACGGACAGATGCTGACCCCCTTCCAGCAGGCAAAGCGCTATTCGGCAGAACTTCCCTATTCCAAACGGCCCCGTTGGATTGTCACCTGCAATTTCAAGTCCTTCCTCATTTACGACATGGAAAATCCCAGCGGAGAACCTGAAGTTATCGAACTGGAAAACTTGGAAAAGGAACTATACCGTTTGGAATTCCTAGTAGACTCCCGCAGTGAAAGTCTCAAGCGCGAAGAAGAAGTTTCAATCAGGGCCGGCGAAATCGTCGGCGAAATCTACGACGCCCTTCTCCCCGAATTTGGAGAAAAGCCCGCGGCAGCAGACCTCCATGCCCTGAACGTATTTTGCGTACGCCTGGTATTTTGTCTCTACGCAGAAGACGCAGGCATTTTTGCAAAGGAGCAATTTTACCATTATCTCAAGAGCTTCCGGCCGGAGAACATGCGGGTAGCACTGCGCGAACTTTTCTTCGTGCTGGACACCCCGCTGGAACAGCGTGACCGTTTCATGGAGGAAAAACTGGCCGCGTTTCCCTACGTGAATGGATCACTGTTTCATGTAAAAGAGGGCGAAACAATTCCACCTATTTCGGGAACGACAGCAGAAATACTATTGAAGCGGGCTAGCCTGGATTTTGACTGGAGTGAAATTAGCCCCACAATTTTCGGAGCCGTTTTCGAAAGCACCCTGAACCCCGAAACCCGCCGCAGCGGCGGCATGCATTACACAAGCGTCGAAAACATCCACAAAGTCATTGACCCGCTATTCATGGACAATTTGCGGGAAGACTTCGCTGAAATCGTGCCAACTGCCGCCAAGGCCCTCACCAAGTCACAACGTCAAAAACTGCTGGACCTGCAGAACAGACTCGGGTCACTAAAATTCCTCGACCCCGCCTGTGGTTCCGGAAATTTCCTCACCGAAACCTACACAAGCCTGCGCAAGCTGGAAAACCAGATTCTCAGGTTGCTCATGGCCGACAAAATCGTGATGGGCGAAATCGTGGACCCTGTAAAGGTGAGCATCACACAGTTCTACGGAATCGAAATCAATGACTTTGCTGTAAACGTGGCAAAGACCGCCCTCTGGATTGCGGAATCGCAAATGCTTAGGGAAACGGAGACCATAGTCCAGCAAGACATAGACTTCCTCCCTCTCACTTCCAATGCCACCATTGTCGAGGGAAACGCCCTACGAATGGATTGGACCCGTTTGGATACAGGGGCTACCGAATCTGACGCCCTAATTGCGGATAAACTGAACATCATTCAAGTTGATGACATCGATTCCCTTACGGTAAACGACATTCAACTTCCATACAAACAAAAGAAGAACGAAATCACGGTTATCACCCGAGAAGTGGAATATAAGGATTCAAAGAATTTTGATTACAGTTCCATCGCGAACAAAGCAAAACAGTCCGTTAACCGCTACGACTACATCATGGGGAACCCGCCGTTTGTAGGTGCCCGGATGATGAACACAGATCAAAAATCTGATATTGAGTTTGTATTTGGAAAGTCAAAGAATCTCGGCAACCTCGACTATGTTTCTTGTTGGTTCAAAAAGACATTTGGCTTGGTAAAAGGGACAAAAACAAAAGCGGCACTTGTTTCGACAAACAGCATAACACAAGGTGAACAGCCCGCTATTCTGTGGAAACCATTTTTCGACGAAGGCTTGCAGATTGATTTTGCGTACCGAACTTTCCGCTGGGACAGCGAATCCGAAAACAAGGCTCATGTTCACTGTGTAATTATCGGATTTTCCGAAAGCAACGTCATTGCGAACTCCAAGTTCACTGTCCACACTGAGCCAGGCCGAAGCGAGTCTGCCGAAGTGGGGGCGAAGCAATCTGCTAAGCGGATATTCCTGCCCGATGGTAAAGTAATCTCCGCAAAGAACATCAATGCCTATTTGATGGATGCCCCGAACATCTTTATAGAAAGCAGGCAAAGGCCGTTGTGCAATGTCCCCGACATTGGAATAGGAAACAAACCCATTGATGGGGGCAATTATCTTTTCACGGACGATGAAAAAAAAGCTTTTATCAAGAAAGAACCTGAGTCAGAGCCGTTCTTCAAAAAATGGATAGGCTCCGATGAATTTATAAACCGCTATAACCGATGGTGCCTTTGGTTAGGGGACTGTAGTCCAACCAAAATACGCCAAATGCGGGAGTGTTACAAGCGGGTTCAGGCCGTTAGGGAATTTCGTTTGTCAAGCAAGAGCGTTCCTACACAAAGGTTAGCTGATCGACCAACACGATTCCATGTGGAGAATTTCCCTGAAGGGGATTACCTGCTAATTCCAAGAGTGTCATCTGAAAGAAGGCGCTTTATTCCAATAGGTTTTGTCAACTCTGACTACCTATGCAGTGATTCTGTTCATGTTCTCGATTGCTCTAAACTTGAAAACAGCATTTCGCCGTTTTTCTATTTCGGCATTCTCACCTCCAGCGTTCACATGGCATGGGTCCGCGCGGTATGCGGCCGTCTGAAAAGCGACTACAGATACAGCAAGGATATTGTCTATAACAACTTTCCGTGGTGTTCGCCTTCTGCGGAACAAAAGTCGAAAATCAAGCAATCGGCGCAGACGATTCTCGATGTGCGTGCAAAGTACCCCGACTCCAGTCTTGCTGACCTTTACGACGAACAGACCATGCCCACAGACCTTCGCAAGGCCCACGTCGAAAACGACCGTGCCGTCATGGAAGCTTATGGCTTCAACACGAAAATGTCCGAGGACGAAATCGTGGCAGAACTGCTCAAGATGTACGAGGGACTGACACAAACATGAGCCCCCTATTGCAAAAAGCCATCGAAGGTAGCCGCCTCTCCCCCGCCGAGGCCTTGGATTTGCTGAAAAACGCCCCGTGGACCCAGGTGGCAGAGGCCGCCGACATGGTGCGCCACAGAATCAATCCCGGCAACAAGGTGGGCTACACGACTTTCCGCATCGTGAACTACACCAACGTGTGCGAAATCACCTGCAGTTTTTGCAGCTTTTGCAGACCGGCCAAGAGCCCCGAGGCCTACGTGCTTAGTTTAGGCGAAATCCGGCAGAAAACGCTGGAAGCAAAGGCAAAAGGGGCAGACCAAATCTTTTTGCAGGGCGGCGTGAACAGGGACATTCCCTTAAGCTACTACACCGACGTCTTGCAGATGCTTACCCGGGAAATGGGCGTAAAAGTCCGGGGGTTCTCTCCGGTGGAACTGGTGCGCATCGCCGAATTCAACCACATGGAACTTGACGACCTGCTGGACATTTTGAAAGCTGCGGGACTCAGTTCCGTACCCGGTGCCGGGGCCGAAATTCTCAGCGACCGTATGCGTCAAATTCTGTCACCGAAAAAACTCCCCGCCAAACAATGGTGCGATACCCTTGCCGCCTGCCACAAGAAGGGATTGCCCGGCAGCGCCAACATCGTGTTCGGCAGCGAGGAAACGCCCGAAGAAATCATCGAGCATCTGGATTACGTGCGCAACACCCAAGACATCGCTCAGGGCTTCAAGAGTTTTGTGGTATGGACCTTCCAGCCGCAAACGGACAAGTTCCCGATTAGGCACGTGCGGGGCGACGAATACCTGAAACTGCTGGCCCTTTCCCGCCTGTACCTGGACAATATTCCCCACATCGAGGTGTCGCTCTTGGGCATGGGCCTTTCGCTGGGAGAGCTTGGGCTCCACTGCGGCGCCGACGACATCAACAGCATCGTGATAGAAGAAAACGTGCTCCAGAACCACGGACTCACCTCCATCGCAGAAGCGGAAGCCTTCATCAAGAACGCCGGTTTTACGCCGTACCGCCGTTCTTTAAACTTCGACTAAAATCTACACCGCACATTCCACATCACCTCAAACCTCGTGCCTCAAGCCTCGAGCCTCGAACCTAAAAAAAACACCGGCCCGCTTTTTGGCGGATCCGGCATAAAGGAGAGAGTTATAAATCTTGGGCTTGTTAGGCGCGCTTGGAGCGCTTTCTCAAACTTTTGACCAGCAGGGCGGCGAGAATGCAGTACATTTAATCCTTCTTTTTTGGCGTTTTTGGGTTGTTTTTCAAATTGACGCGCCAATGATAAAAAAAATTTACCATTTTGACAAGGCGTTTGTTAAAAGTTTTTTACTTCATTTTTCTTACATGAATCCTCAAAAACCCTAGCCCTAACGAGTTATCAGTCGTCAGTTTTCAGTCCTCAGTATATAATTTGGCGCCTAGGGCGCGATTATAAAAACCAACAACTCATAACTGACAACTCATTACTAGTCTCGCCCCTCAATTTTTGTAAATTTGGGCCATGAAAAGATTGTTGTTGATTCTTCTCTGTCTGGCAGCGGTCGCAACGGCCCGCATGTCGCTCCAGGTGGACAAGGACCGCGTAGAAGCCGGCAAGACCTTCAAACTGATGCTTATCGTGCCCTTGCAGGAACTCCCCACCGAAAGGGGCGTCCCGCAGCTGGAAACGCGTAACGGATTTACCTTCTTGAGCCTGGACAGCGCAGAGCAGGTCATCCGCCCCGATTTCGAAGACATGTTCAACTCCTTCTTTGGCGGAGGTGGCAGGCCTTACAAGGCAAGGGTCTATAGTTTCAACATCCGCGCCCCCAAAAAGACAGGCTCCCTAGACGTTGGGCAAATCGAATGGAACATCAACGGAAGCGTGCGCACCATCAGCGGAAACATTCCCATAAATATCCAGCGGGCCTATAGCGACGAAGCCGTATCCGTAAGTCTCACCCCCAGCAAAAGATCCATCTACGAAGGGGAACAGTTCTACGTCACTCTCGGGTTCCACACCTACGAGCATTTCGAGGGAGGCCTGCAGGCCACCGACATGAGCACCGGTAACGACTTTATCGTCCACCGCGGCGACCTTTCCACCATGGAATTCAAGCCCGTCGAAGGTGCCCGCCGCGAAATGCAGGCCAGCGCCAAGTTCGCCTGGCTCTCCCCTACCAAAAACGGTACACTGCAAATTCCGCCCTTCAAGTTCAAGTACACCAAGCGCGGCGAACCGAAAATTGTAGAAGAAAAGAAGCAGATGGGCGGCATGTCTTTCCACAGCCAGTCCATCAAGCAGGAATCTATCGAAGCCGAAACCCAGACCCCGACTGTAAACATCACGGTAAAGCCTCTCCCCGCCCAGGGCAAACCCGCAGACTTTAGCGGCATGGTAGGCGACTACAAGTTCAGCGCCGATTTCGACCGCACAAACCTGAAGGTAGGCGAAGCCCTGACACTATCCATAAACATCAAGGGCGACGGTACGCCTGGCACCATCACAGACCCTAAACTTCCCGATTTCAGCGAGTTCCGCTCCGTCCCGCCAGAAAACAACATCTCCAAAAAGGTTACGGGAAACAAGGTCGTCACCACCAAGGACATCAAGGTTTTCCTCTACCCCAAAAAGAAAGGGACCTTCGAAATCCCGGCCATAAACTATTCCTGGTTCAACCCCGCCAAGAAAAAATATGAAACGGCTACCGCAGGCCCCTGGACCATCGAGGTTGAAAAAGGGGACGCAGGTGCCGAAGCCATTTTCCAGGGTCCCGTAGCAGGGTCCGCAGGCCCAAGCGCCGTGCAAAAGCAAGAAATCGAATCCCTGGGGAGCGACATCCGGTTTATCCACACCAGTACTGCAAAGGCAGATAGCCCCGCCCCCTACAAGAGCGTGTTGTACTGGATTCTCTTTACCGCAGCCATTCCCTTCTACATCGTCGCCACCCTTCTTGTCAAGATCCGTCGCAAGCGTAACAGCAACGCCGCTCTGGTCCGCAAGGGGCATGCCAACAAGCAGCTCAAGGAAAAGTTCGCCCAGGCCCGCAAGGCTCTCGAAGCAGGCGACGGCAAGGGATTTTTCGCCGCACTCGAAAACGGGCTGTTGAACTACCTGAGCGACACCACCAACCTGGAATTCAAGGGCATGACGCGCCCCCAGATGAAAGAGGAACTGGCAAGGCTCGGTGTGAAAGAAGAAACCATCGCCGCCATCGACAGCTGGCTCGAGAAATGCGCCTTCGTGCGCTACGCTCCCGTGACGGCCACGCCCGAAGAGCAAAAACAGATGCTGGCCGATGTGGAAAAACTTTGCGAGAAAGTTAGATAGTTCGGAATTCGGAGTTCGGAATCGAGAAGGTTGATATGAAAAGTCTTGTATTTATTCTGATTACTATTCTAACGGCATTCGCCACCTCTAGTGCAACCGAGACCTGTGCCGGTCTCGAAGCAGGTGCCAAAGGCTACAACGAAGGCGATTTCGAACGGGCCGTTGACGAATGGCGGAGCTGTGCCGACAGCGGCATTAACGATGCTGACCTTTTCTACAATCTTGGGAACGCCTATTTCAGGAGCGGAAAACTGGGATTCTCCATTTTCTACTACAAGAAAGCCCTCCGCCTCCGGGCCAACGACAGCGATATCCAGCATAACCTGAAATACGCCCAGGCCATGACCCGGGACAAGGTGGACGAAGATTCCGAAGAGAACCCCATTCTAAACGCCCTTTTCCAGGCGCACCACGCCATTTCCCTAAAGACGCAGCTCTGGATTATGCTCGGCATTTTCTGGGCCATAGCCATTTCCGCCGTCCTAACAAAGGTCAGCCTGCGCGAAAAGGCCCGAAACATCTACACCGGTATCATCTTTGCACTTACCATCATCTTAGGAGTCTTTGGCGCCAGCGCAGGCTACAAGATTTTTGTTCTGGAAACAGACATCACCGGAGTTGTCACCTCCAACGATGCCGACGTGACCAGCGCTCCAAGCGACAAGTCCCAGACTCTGAATACCCTTTCCGAAGGAACGTCTTTCCAGGTGCTTTCCACCCAAGGAAATTTCGCCGAAATACAACTGGGCGAAAAAATCAAGGGCTTCGTCAAGCTCTCCGACGTAGGGATTGTGGAGTAGTCGTGAGTCCCGCGACCCTAACCCCTAGATTCTAACCCCTAGATTCTAACCCCTAGATCCTAATCAAACCTAAGCATCAGTGCGATTTCGAACTGCAATATCTGCCGCAGATGAGGCGTCTCATCGTCCAGCTTTTCGTGAATCTGACGGTACTCGATGTAACTGCTCATAGAAGCGATGCGGTTGAACTGGTAGCCTGCGCTGGGCCGCACGAACCATTCGTGCGTGCGTGAAGGCACCGTGCGATCCGTCTTGTGGAGTTCCGGCTTGTAGACCATATAATCGTATCCGTCGATACTCCACTGCCTGAACACTCCATCTGTGCCGCTGGCCTTGTTCCACATGTCGTATCCCGGGTCAGGGTCGTATTCCTTGCGGATGGTCTTGTTGTAGTCGTAACCGGCGGTAAGCTTCAGGTCGATATCGTTTTCCAGCTTGAAATACCATTTCCAAAGCTGGAACCCGCGCTTGGTCTTTAGCGGATACGAAATGGTCAGGTCATTTCCGATATTGATAGCAAAGTCGTTGTACAGGGAGGTATGAATCCAGGGTGTATCCCAGAAATAGTCCGTAGTATCCCGAATGTCTCCTTCCTTATCGGGCCAGCTGGGATAACCGATAACTTCTTCCTTGGGCCGTCTGTCCGTAGACTCTATCTTCAGGCGCACCGCATTGTCTATCCGCATGTTGCTCTGAGTCAAGAAAGACACACGGACCAGCGGGTTAAAGTTCCACTGGTGGGCCCAGGAATCTTCAGCACTTTGGAAAGGCCGCACCACAGTAGTCCTTGTGTAATCAAACCTATGTGTGGTGCTCACGCTCTTGAACCCATTCAAGAAAGACACTCGCTGGGAGAAATTCGGCACATTCACGCCAATACCAATTTTCGGCCACACCGTAGTGGTATCCAAATACAGCGGGTATTCACGAGACTGGTTAAATTCTTCGCGCCACATCAGGTCACCCGTAACTCCGATATCCCAAATTGGCAACACAATGCCCGTCCCTATCTGGAACTGACGGGAAACGGAATGGCGGAAATTACCCTGATAGACAAGGGTGTCTACATGATGGTTACGATACTGGGCAAAGTGCGTGAAGTCGTCACGATGGTCAAGTCCCATATCGCCAGTGACAATGTTCCAGAACCCGCGATTGCGGTAACCGTTACCGAGACCCAGGCCATACAGATAATATTCCATGGGGGTCACGCCCTGTTCCTCGTACAGCTGCGACAGGGTAAAGTTTTCACCAACGGTATTTGTCGTGGTCTGCCAACTCATGCGGATTTCATTCCACTTGATCTTTTCAAGGGACGTTGCCACCACATTGTCCTTTCCGAAATTCTGGAAGAAATCGATTACCCTGAAGGTGGGGCTAAAGTCAAAGCGGTTCGTCTGGGATATAGTCCAGTAATTCTTCTCGATATCGGTGGCGTCCAAGAAGTCGTATTCGTCAGGAATAGTCTTTTGCTGGTTGAAGTCCGAAGTAAAGGTGGTATTAAACGGAATAAAGGGAATCAGCCTCGGGTTGAATCCGATCTTGAACTGCTGGGTACGGGCCCGTTCATTTCTCAAAATACCGTAGGAACGGCCATATTCTCGGGTTCCAACACTGTCCACGCGGTAGAATGCAGAGGTGTCGTAGCGGATTTCATAGGTTTCCGGGTTTTGCATGTCGATTGCCCACTCTCTGCCATCTTCCATAGTTCGAGCAATCGTATCCCGAGGCACAATCACCACGCTATCCTTGGATATATAGACCTTACGGTCCGTATGGTCGTAATCGAACACATAATCGCAGGCAAAGAGTCCGCCTTCTTTTGTAGTAAAGAAATTCTCCTTCACGAATCCTTCACGATCGCCACCGCCCTGCATGTCACGGGAAATATTCAGGGAGTATGACGTATTCAACCAAGAAAGGATATTCCAACGCATGTTCAGTTTGTGGTTTAAGTCCGCCGTATAGGTCACCACCTTGTCCACCTGGGGTTCCACAAAGTCCGGGTCCCTATCCTGGTCCACATAACGCACATAGTTGAAATCGAACAATGTCAAGTCAAAGGTCTGGGGCCAGGGTTCAAATTCCGTCTTCGCAAGGGCCTTGCTGAAGGCGTTGTCAAACTTGCCAAGCCCCTCGAAAGGTTTGAACTTGAACAAGGTGAAGGTTCCCAACTTGTACTCCAAAATAGTCCTGTAAGAGTAAGTCGAGTCCGCGCTGGTGGTGGAACGGCCTTCGGACTCCGCATAGGAATAACTCGCCGCCGGACGTTCCAATAGAATCTGGGAGAGGGCCTCCCCTATCTTGGTATCCGCCGCCTTGTAGTCCTTGCTATAGCTTACGCTGAAACTCTTTTCACGAACGTATGACTCGTAGCCCTTGGACTCCGCCTTGTCACGCAGTTTTTGTTCCTTAGAATTCGACGTCACCGAAAGGTCGTTCTGGAACATGTCCTTGGTCAGGTTCGAGAAACTACTCTTTTTAAGAAGCATGTCGTCCGTGGGCTTCATGTAGGGGCGCTTGGTGGTGCTGTTGTAAGCGAAGTTCATGGGAATATGGAACCCGAGACTGTCGGCCAGGAACTTGTTCAGGCTAATGTTCAAGTCGCCAGCAATGTCCAGCTGGGACGCAGCATCGGAAAGTTTCGGCTTCGGGGACCCTCCCGTAGTAGAAAGCGTTGCAAAATCTCCGTCCTGATACCGCACCGCACCCGATAGAGAAATAAAGTCCGCAAACTGTATCTGGCCCGAGGTTCTTGCCGCATAGCCCCATTCCGTATCCATGTCCGAAAGGCGCAAGTCATCGATCCAGAAGGTTCCCTTCAAGTCATTGGGAGATGCGTCTGCATCGGCGATAATGACAAAGCGGATCCAATCTATACGGGTCACCGACGGATTACCCACCAGCTTGATCTGTTCTTCGCGGGAACTGCCTTCTACCTTGCGGACCGTCGGTTCCAAGAAAGGCGGCTTACGGCCACGTTTCATGTCGGAGAAATCGGAAAGGTCCATGGCGAACGCGTTGGCCAACCAGTTTTCTTCATGGCAGTCCTGAGGGCGATCGCCCGAAGTGCAGTTATACTTTATCGGACGGAAACTCCATTCATAGTAATCACTGGAGCCATCTAGAGAACCTTCACCAAACTGAAGAGCAAAACGTACAGGAACCTTGTCCGCTTCCGTCTCGTAATGAATTTCCATCTTGACGGACTTGTAGCTGGACAAATCCTTCACTTCGTTTTCAAAGACGCGGGTCACACCCACTTCCTGACCGGGACTCATATTCTGATAGTCCAGCACCAAAGCTGTTTCTTTCAGAGGAGCATTGGTTTCTGAATCTCGTTCCGTCTTGGTATTGGGAGATTTCGTGTAGATGTTGGAATCTTCGCGGTTGTTGATGGTGGTGACCTTGATGCGGCTAGTGTCACGGGTGTCCATAGATTCCTGCACCTGGGTGGGCATGCCGTTCACTTCCACCACCTGGGAATTTTCCGTAGAGCTGGTCTTGTAGAGGTCGGCTACCGTGGTCTCTTCCCAGGAGTTCCCCACTACAGCAAGGCTCACAATCTGGACCTTGGATTCGGCAACACCCGGATTTAGGCCGCCAATCCAAAGCCTGGAATAAAGGGCCTCGGCAAGAATGGTCTTGTAGTCGCTTCCCGACGGCGACACGATGGTATCGTACTGGTTCAGGGGAATACGCCACTTGCGCCAGCCGTTTTTCAGGTCCTCGTAGTCCATGTGGTCCGTCTTGGACAAATCGATGCGGTACCGCACGAAGCTGATGTCCGTGTCCAGGGAGCCGTTCTTGTTGATATCCTCGGTATCGTACAGCCGCTCGCCGGAGTTGTCCTCGGTACCGTTGATGTGGACCGACGGGTCGCTTTCATTTTCCAAATCCTCGTCGTAGTTGTCCCGGGCGATATCCTTTTCGGAGGCATCCGAACTGGCCATGGTGATTTCAGAAGAAATACAACCCGAAATGCGGCAGTCCCAGACCAGCCTTGTCTCGTCGGAGCCGGAAAGACCGTCTATGCCCTTGTCATGGAGGGCCGTGGTGGTTCCAAGGTCGTTTTCGCCGTCGTAGTTACCATTAGGTTCGTAACCGTTGATTGAAATATCTTCGCTGATAAGGCCCAGGTCCAGGTAAATGGAGCCTACGTTACCGCGGGCCACCACTTCCAGGTACTTCATCTCGCTCAGGTCCTGATAATAGGAACTGTTGGGCCGCATGATACCGCCCCAAGAGTTACCCACCAAGTTGTCGTTGGCACGAAGGGTCATCTTCAGCACCGTCAGGTGCTGGTTGTCCACGTCGGAATTACCAACGCTTGGGTAAATGTACTTATACAGCTCCGTAGTATTGCTGTGCCAGATAAATTCGCCCTTGTGCCGGTAGTCCTGGTTCTCGATATAGGTCGAAGGCTGGCTTGCAACACCGCCCGGAGGCGAGGCCGGATACCAGGAAAGTCTAGACAGCGGGTACGTAAGCCCGGAAACCGTAGACTCGAAATCTTCCACCAGGGCTTCGTTGTCCCCGCTGGTGTTTGCATTATGGCGGCTGGCGGCAAATTCCGCCTCGAACCGCCAGCTGGATTTTGCATCCGTCTGGATTCCGGGAATCAAGTTTACCAAGTCAGTAAGTGCCTGGACCGTATCTTGCAGGCGCAGGTTCATGCCCCACAGCACGCTGGAGAAGGGCTCGTTCCCGAGGGTCGGGGTCTTGGCCGTGGTGCTCTGGCTCTTATACAGCGCAGTGACACCAAAGAGGGATCCCGTACCAAAGCCGTAATGTTCCAACGGGAGTTCCGCTCGCGCGCCCAACAACAACTTGTTGTCTATCTCGAACAGAGGCTCACATTCGAAGGTGACCTTGATTTCCTTGTTTGGGTCCAGGGCGCGTTCGCTCAAAAGTTCAATCTGGCCAAGCTCGTAGTTCACCTCGTAGTCCGTTCCACGAATAAGGGTGGTGGAACCGGCGGTGAGTTTTTCCGTCCCCGGAGAAATATCCATGCAGGAGCCCGCGCTCACCGAATAGCTAGACGCAGGGTCACGAACACTGATGATAGAATTGCGTCGCTTACCCACCGATTCAAAATAGAAGCGGCTGGTAAAGCGGTTCAGCTTGTAGACCGGCAAGGTGTACAGCTGGGACATGGCTCCCGTAGAATCTAGCAAGCGAAGCGGTTCCAGGCAGTTTTCACGAGCACGCTCCGTAGCGCCCGCTCCAGAATACTGTGAAAGAGGCTTACAAGGGAGCCACATTTCGCCGGTGTAGTTTCCGGAAGCGTCCTTCTTGAAGATGGTCGCATCGTTCACCAGCGGGCTTCCGGTGGAGGTGTCCGCCACCCCAAGAGTCTTGAGGTAGGTGCCCGACATGCCGGACTTGTTCTTGAGGCGCAGCACAAAGCTGCTGGAGCTTGCATCAGAAATCCCAACGGAATAAACATTACGGAGCATCAGCTTGTCGATGTCCGTCAATTCCGAAAGGGTGGCGTCCCACTGGATCAGCACCATGCTGGAGCCGTTCCTGATGGTGGTACCCGTGCGGCCGCTACCGTCGTTACTCCAGCTGGCCGCCACCAGGGTATTGCGGTTCACCCCGTTGATTTTCAAAATACCAGTCTTGGGGTCGTAGGTGTAATCGCTGCTGGGAATTTCCACCATGCGTTCCACCAGTTTCGTAATGGTTTTTCCGCCTGGCGTCTTGTACACCACCGTGATGTTGTCCACCACGTCCTTGGCGTTGTTCAGGTTACTGCGCTTAAAGAGTTTCAGGTTCGTGGCCGGGTAATTCGAGGTGGTGCGTCCGGTAATGGCCGCACTGATGTAGTTGTCCCTGGCCTCGTGGTTCAAGAAGTAATAGCGGTAGGCCACGAACTGCTTGTCCAGAATCTGGAATTCCGTAGTGGACTCGTTGGCATTGATGGTGTATTCTTCCTGGGAACCGCCATCCTGGGACGCGATGGTGGTAAGCCTCCAGTCCCCAAGTTTCCAGTCAGCCTTGATACCGAATAGCCCCTGGTGGTTCTCGGAGTATCCCGTCAGTTCCGTACCCGAGAGGGTCAGAGAAGTCGTTCCCGCTTCCACCCTCTGGAGGATGTAGTCCTCAAATTCATCCTTGTAGGATTCCTCGTAAACCACCCTCACCTGGTTCTGGATACCGAGGCCTGTTTCCACGTTGTTGATTTCCACCGTGATGTAGGGGCCGATCTTGCCCTTCACCATAAAGCTCGGGTCGTAATGCAGCGAAAGGGACGGCACCAGGCTCGTGTTGGTGCTGCCCTGGGCATCGTCCTTTTCGGCATAACCCTTGAGGCGAATGTCCATGGTTCCCTGGAGCATCAGCTTGGGCTTGTCCAGGCCAAAATCCTTCATCCAGGCGGGCATGGTCACCGGTACCGTAATGTCGAACACGGAACCTGTTTCCGGCGTTTCGTAACCATCGTCCTTCTGGCCCACCAGGCCGTTCAGCCACAGGTTCTTGCGACCGATATCGTACATATCCGCCACATAGTCAGTCAGTTCCGGGTAGTGGGCGGTCCACAAGGTGGTAGTGTCCCTAGAAAGGCTGTTCACCCGCTTTTCGCTCACATCCATTTCACGGGTGGCGATATCAATGTCATGACTATAGACCTGGCCCCTGTTGTTCTTCATGAGCCTAGGGGACGCCCCAACGCCACCGAAAGGCAACATGCCGTTCAGGGGGGTGGCTGAAGGGGGCAATTCCATATATTGGTAAGTAGGTTGCCACTCCGTCTCTGCCGGGTCCGGTTCCGCCTCAGCTGGCGCATATCTGCTGGAGTCCGCCTGAGCCCACAGGGAAACACTTGCCCACAGGATGGACAAGCCAAAGGCGAACAACCCCAGGGGGGTTCTATGCAAGAACCTTTTCAAAATATTCCGCCACAAAATACTGAATTTAGGGGTCCTAAATCCACTATTTTTTCAAGATTTTCGGGGAAATTAGAAAATTATGACAAGGCTGGCGGCTTAATACAACTAGGGAGGGGTTTAAAACCCCTCCCTAAGACCCTCCCCTACACTCTCATAATTACCAATCCTCGGAAACTGTTCGTTGGGAGGTAATTAAGAGAGTGGGCGCAAACTGCGTTTGTACGACTTTATATTATTAAAGGAACAGTTCGATTCCGCCGCGAACCTTTTCCCATGACTTGTTCTTCTTGCACAGGAAATCCATCATCTTTTCGTAGGTGGCGGTGTTGGCAAAGCCCTTCCAGAGCCTGCGTTCCACAGATTCGCCGCTGTCCTTGTCAATGGTGGTAATGGTGTCGTAGTAGGCCGGATTGTCCTTGAATTCGGTAATCAGGATTCCCTTCAGGTCTTCCGTGTAGATACGGGAAGCATACTTGAGGATAGAATCGTTGAAATTCAGTTCGTTTTCCACCAGCCATTCGAAATCCTGGATAGGATCGCCGTACACAAGCCAGTGCTTGAGGGCGAGAGCCACCACCAGGTCCTTCACGGCGCTGCGGAAGATAAACTTGTCTTCGAGACGACCATTGAAGGTAATCTTGGTCAGCGGGTTATCGTCGTTGGCCTCGATAGAGACGCCCTTGCCCGGGGTCACGCGGCGGATCTTGATGGGGAGTCGGCTAAGGAGCTGCCATGCCTTGGTGAAGGCAATGGTCTTGCGCACAAAATCCTTTTCCTTTTCGGGAGCCACGCGCACAAAGGCGCCAAAGCAACGCTGGTACAGGGTTTCCTTGTCAAAGATGCAGTCGCTAGAGCGGCATTCGCTGAGCTTGCCGTCCATCATGAAGAGGGTCTTGGCCAGTTCGGGGCGCATGCGGACTTCGAGTTTACGGGTACGGGCCTTGAGGCGCACGCCGTCCTTATAGACGTAGGTAAAGCCTTCTTCCTGGTAACGCTGCCAAATGAAGAACTGCAGGTCGTCAGCGGCGCGCAGGTGGTAGCTGAACACCGGGTTCTGGCGGTTGTTGGCCATGGTCACCTGGTTCAAGAAGTTGTCGGCACCGGGGTACGGCACCACCACCTTCACCAGCACCTTGGGGTTCACCGGCTTCTTGCTCTTCTTGGCATAGTGTTCGTAGGTGAACAGGGACTGGGCACCGTTAATAATCTTCGGGCGTTCGATGTAGAGAACCTTCTTGCCATCCCGTTCCTTGAGGCGCAGGTCATCACCCGTGAGGGTCATACCGTTGTGCAAGAAGGGGAAATCGTCCACATTCACGTTCTGGTCGTCGTTACGTTCCATGGTCTGGAAGGCATCGATCAGGGCCGCGTTGGTGTGGGTCAGGTTGCCCAGGTAAGTACGGATGTTGGAACTCACGATAGCCATGTTGTGCTTGGTCTTGAGGCGCTTACCCAAGTTCACATGGTAGTCATAAATAGTGCGGATGGGGCAGAAACCGAGGAAAAGTTCACCGTGATCGCTTGTGAGGTGCAAGGGATCGGAATCCATGACAATTTCCAGCTTGTCGTCGGCGCTGCGGAAATCGCGAGTCAGGTCGTCGTGTTCGGCGATAATGTCCAGCTTGGCCTTCACCTCGTTTTTCCAGATGGAGAGCTTGCGGCGCATGTCCTTGAGGGTGCGTTCCAGTTCAGAGTCGGTAATGTCGCGGGTAGCGCGGGTGCGGAGTACCGTGATTTCGAGAGTCTCCATGTAGGGGCGGCTTGCCGGAGTATCATCGTCATCTTCCCCGTCGTCATCGCTAATCTTGTTCACTGCCCAGGGGTCGGCCTCTTCGCGCAGCGACATGAAGAAGGGGTTGGTGGGATCGCTGGTGCGGAAAACGGCAATCTGGAGCTGTTTCAGGTCGGCGTTCAGGTGAGAAACCACCTTCTCGAGGGGTGTATCCTCGTCCAGGAATATGAAGAATTCCATGAAGCCCTGGGAGTACTGGAAGCCATGAAAGCATCCGTTCTCGTCCAGATTCAAGTGCCGAAGGGCCTTGATACGGTCATTAGGGTCATTGGGGTTCAAACTCAAGAGGCTAGCCACAAATGCTAGGCGTCGTTCCTGGGATTTTGTCAGTTCCATTTTTTCCTCAATTTTAGGCTCCTGCCATATTTTGCCATTAAAAATAGTTTCAAAAGCCTTACTTTGGGCATAAAAAATAGTAAATCTTAAAAAAAATTTCCACTTCGACTCCTATTTAGTGAACAAATGTGTAAATTTTAGCTATTTTTAACACATTTTGGCCAACCAAGCCCTTTTTTTTCGCAAAAATGCTATGATTTATCGTGTATAAATAGGAGAGTCTTTATGAACCTGCTCGATATTATTAATAAAGCCAAGGCCGAAAAAGCCAAAACCCTGGACCTATCCCAGCAGGGACTTCGCCTGTTACCCCCCGAACTTTTCGAAATCCAGTCCCTGGAGGAACTGAACCTGGACCGGAACAAGCTGGTGGAGCTCCCCGACGACATCGGACTCCTGAAAAACCTGAAAAGCCTTTCCGTCAGCGAAAACGACCTGATGGAGCTTCCGGATACCATCGGGAACCTCTCCGCCCTGGAGCACCTGTACCTGGGTTACAACAGCCTGTCGGAGCTCCCCGCCACCGTCGGAAACCTCACGAACCTCCATACGGTGAATATCGCAAAGAACCAGCTCCTGGAACTTCCCGACGAAATCGGCAACTGGACCAAGGTGGTAAAACTCTCCCTCCACGACAACATGCTCACCACCATCCCCGATTCCGTCGGCAAGCTGAAAAGCCTGGTGAAGCTGTACCTGGACAACAACGACCTGACCGAGGTCCCCGCCTCCCTCGGGAACCTCGCAAGCCTCGAAATCCTGATGATTTCCGGCAACCAGCTGAGCGTGATCCCGCAGGAATTCGGCAAGCTTTCCAAGCTCCGGGAACTGGTGCTGGACGCAAACCAGCTGGAGACACTGCCCGAGGCCCTCGCCGACTGCAAGAGTCTCGAAACCATCTCCATCAACGAAAACCCCATGGAAGACGGACTGCCCCGAGCGATTCTTGACAAGAAGGGGCTGAAGATAGACCAGTAGCGCGCCAAGGGCGCAGTGGTTAGTGGTTAGTGATTAGTGGTTAGTTGCTAGTTATTAGTTGTTAGAGAAGCAGGAATGGAATATTGAATTTTCTGGTCCGCACAATCAAGAATAGTCTAGTAACTAGAAACTTAGAACTCAGAACTTTCCTGCTGTTCTCTCTTGTCTTGTTCATTGCCTGTGGGGACTTTATGGAGCCGGTGGAAAGCACTCCGGAGCCCACCGCCTACGAGTTCAACTACTGGCTGATCAACCAGACCTACCTCTACGAAGAGGAACTGAAAGACCTGCCCGAAAAAGGGGACAGCATTCCCTTGTTGTACGAATCGCTCAGCGACCGGTACACCCGCTACTACCCGCCCTCCAAAAGCGAGGCAGCCGAAAACCAGATGAACACCTCCATCGTGGAGGGCGATTTGGGCATGGAATACCTGGTCATCTACACCGAAGGGGATGACCACCCCTACCCCATCTTGATATCGAGAGTCTATGCCGACAGTCCTGCCGGCAGGGCCAGGGTTCCCCGCTACGGGCGGATCATTTCGGCAAACGGCATCTCAATGGACGGTTACGACTCCAAGATGGTATATGATTCCATTGTCGACTACAGTGCCAATGTATCGCTCACGGTTTTCTTTGACGACAGCCTGCTTCAGTTTGACCTGACCAAGGAAACGGTTTACGCCCCTACCGTCTTTTTGGACACCATCGAGGGAATCACCTTCGTAACCATCACCGAATTCAAGGAATCCACCGCCGACAGGGAGAATGGCACCTTCGGCGAGCTTAGGGCATACCTGGATTCTACGGCTGGCGTTTCCGAGCCCAGGGTGTTAGACCTGCGGAACAATCCCGGAGGACTGATCAGCCAATGCCTCCCCGCAGCAGACCTCTTTGTAAAAGAAGGACTCTTGTCTAGGCGGCAATTTGTAAGCCTAACCCCCGACGGAAAAAGGACACACCGCTCCCTAGATGTCTTGGCGAACCCCGGAGACCCCGGAGAAAACGGGAAATTCCTAATGCTTGCCAACAGGGCTTCGGCCTCCTGCGCCGAAATATTCATCGCCGCAGCCAAGGAACAGGGAGGCATTCCCCTGGCAGGTGAAACCACCTTCGGCAAGGGCATAGGGCAAAGCCAGTGGAAGACCCTAGAAGGCGGGCTTGCCGTCATTACCAACCTGGAATTCTACACGCCCAAGGGCAACACCTATCACAAAAAAGGAATCGCCCCCGATATGGACTGTCCGGAAGGAGCTTCAAGGACATGCGCCCTAAATGCCGTCAAAACCCTATATGGTAATTCACCCAAGACACAAAGTGCCAAAATGTCTGTGGCAGAGCGTGCCATCAAAGAATCTTTGCTGGCCTCGACAAAAACAACTATTCCTGCAAAGAGTTTCGACATGGGTGGCGCTTTGGATTCCGTCGTCCATTTTGTAAATTATCCCTATTCACCGTAGGTCGTTATGAATTTCAAGAAAATTTCACTTTATAGTCTTGTTTCTGTTTCACTTGCGCTATGGACTGGTTGCACGGTCAAGCATGCCGACAGCGAAATCGCAATGCCCGACGAAGAGGAGGAAATTCCACAGGAACTTACTGCCGCTGAACAGGAACTGGTCGAAAACCACCAATTGCTCCATTTCTTCTTTTTAAACGCCAATCAAAAGCTTGGCGACATCAATAGCTATAACGGTCACGGCGAAGATGCGGGATATTCTCCCGACTATTATGAATTTCCAGACGTCTATTATATGTATAGCCAAATGGACGACAATTATACCAGGTATTTCGGGCCCTACTATGTAAGCAAATACGATTTGGATATGGCATCGGAGCCCATATACAGTATCGCCGTTTCCGTACAGCCCGCCGATTCCCAGCTGGTAATCACCCAGGTGTATCCTAACGGTCCGGGCGACAAGGCCGGACTCAAGGCTGGTGACACCGTACTCTACGTGGGCTCCACCAAGCCCGGCGACGAAAAGAGTTTCGAAAAACTCACCTCCGGAAGCGAAGGGGACAGCATTTCCTTTAAAATCTTAAGAGGTAGCGACACGCTGGATATCTCGGCGGAACTTTTCTGCTACCTTGAGCCAACCGTGCACATCAGCTATCATGATTCTGTTCCCGTCATCAAAATCACTTCCTTTGAAAATTTCAGTGGCATAAGTTGCATCGAGGCAAACTCCGCCAACGAAGACAGCACCAAAGGAACCTCGGACGAAGTCAAGGCGGCTCTTCAAGCCACCAAGGGGTCCGCCATTATTGACCTGAGAGGTAACCCTGGCGGGGCCTTTGACGCATGCGTTAAGGCAACCGAGCTGTTCCTTTCCAAAGGGGACACCATCGGCACCCTTGAATACACCGAAGTCGCACCCGACGAAGTCCACCAAATGGTGATTTCAGACCGCATAGTGGCCACCGAAGACGGCATTGCCAAAGGGCGCTACTTTGTATTTATGGCAGACACCAATAGCGCAAGTTGTTCCGAAACCATGCTCATGGGCGTCACCAACACCACGCAATCTCCCATTGTGGGTATGCTGACCTACGGAAAGGGAATCGGGCAGTACAACATACCGACTGGTGCAGGCGGACTCAGCATGATTACAGCCATGAAGCTTTACGACAAGAACGACGTTTCGTACCACGACAAGGGCATCGAACCGGACTACGCCATTTCTGACACCCTCAAGGCCCTGGCCAAGGCGGTAGAACTCGCCAAACTCGGGAAAGAAAAGAGAACCAAGGGCTACGGCACTGAAAAACAGGGTCACTTCGAAAACTCCCTTGCCAAAAAGGCATTCTCATCAAAGGAACCGGCCAGAGGCGGAGCGTATAAGGTGATAAAGAATCCGCTGATGAAGTAGTGAGTTATGAGTTGTGAGTTATGGGTTATGAGTAGTGAGTTGTGAGTTGTGAGGTGTGTGGTGTGAGGTGTGAGTCGTCATCCTCACCCGTTCGACAGGCTCAGGGCAGGCTCTGGTGAGGATCCGCTTACCGCAATCTAGCAGATCCTCGCCTTGATTCGACTTCGCTCACCACAGGTCGCGAGGATGACATCCCTCAAAGCGAAGCGACCTCAAACCCCTAGCCCCTAGATCCTAAGCCCTAACCCCTATTCCACCACCCGCATGTGGACCATCACGTCGGTGGTATCGTTGGCCCGAACTGCAGGCGCGGCCTGAGTCAGCTCTATCTGCTTACGGATTTCAACAACCTGCTTCTTGAGACGGGCCAGGCGGGCTCCTTCCAGCTTGGGCGTTGCAATCATAGTCTTGGAAAGCGGATTTATCCAGGCGCCGTTGGCATCTTTGAATCCAAAATGCAGGTGAGGTCCTGTGCTTCGGCCTGTGGAACCTACCCGCCCGATGGCCTGACCTGGAGAGACCTTCGCTCCAACAGCCACACCCCTAGACTGCAAATGCATATACCAGCTTACGGAATTGTCCCTGTGCTTGATAGCAATCTTGTTTCCGCTTAAATCGTCATAACCCGAAACAGTCACGTTGCCTTCGGCCACGGCATGGACCACCGTACCTGCCGGGGCTCCATAGTCTACGCCGTAATGGACCTTGCGCTGGCCCGTGATAGGGTGAATTCTGGAGCCAAACGAACTGGTAATGCGCAAGTGTTCCAGCGGGTAGCGGAGCCCGTCAAAGACCAGGGCGTCACCCGCTTCAGTATAGTGAGCATTGTAGGAACTCTTGGGATCTTCGTCTTCGTAACGGAACGCCTCATGGTGGCCCACAATCCTTCCGTCAAATTCGGCATAAATGACCTTACCGCCTACCCAGATGGAATCCTGATAGTAAGAATCTTCTAGAAGCACACGGAAGCGGTCTCCGGCGCGGGCCAGCGGGAACGCCACCTTGCACTGAAGCACTCCGCTCACGATACCCACCATGCGGCCGGGGATTCCCACCTTGAAAAGGATCCCGTTCAGCGTGCTACCTTCTTCCAGGGCGCCCTCATAAACGGACTGTTTCTTGACCACGGGCTTTTCGACAAGCTGGTAGACGAAACCCGTATCCGTCTTGCTCACCAAATGGACGGTTATGGGGTTGGGAGCATAGCGGAATCGCTGTACCCTGCCTGTCGAATCCACGGAGACATAAAAGATTTCGCCTACCCGGAGCTTGAATTCCACACTGTCCTGCATGGCGGCATAGACGCGGCCCAGGTCTTCTTCGCCGTGGCTGACCTGAGCCTTGAGCCTTGTAAACAGATGGAAGGGGCCCTCCCCCGCACGCACCGTATCGCGAATAACGCGAACATTTTTGACCAGGGCTTCAGCCGAGGCGATTTGGGCATTCAGGGAATCCACACGGGCTTGCAAACTTGCGCGTTCCGATTTCAGATTCTGGATAATTTCTTCTTCGTTACAGGCGATTAAAGGGAGAACAAGGAGCAGGGAAAGAGCTAAACGCAAGAAAATTTTCATAGGGTAAATATAAAAATCCCCTGCGAAATGCAGGGGACTTTCAAATTGCAAAGTAAACCGATTACTGTGCAGCAGCGGGTGCGGCAGCGGGAGCAGGAGCCGCGGCGGGTTGAGCAGCCGGAGCAGCGGGCTTGGCTTCGGCCTTGGCAGCAGCGGGAGCTGCGGCAGGAGCGGCCTTTTCGGCAGGCTTGGCTTCGGCCTTAGCCGGTTCTGCCTTAGCCCCTTCCTTAGCAGGTTCGGCGGCGGCGATGGCGTTAGAAGGTGCGCCCGGAGCGTGGGTATCAATCAGTTCCATCTCAAAAATCAGCATGCTGTTGCCGGGAATCTGCGGGCCACGACCGCGGGGGCCGTAAGCGAGGTCGCTAGGAATCCAGGCGGTGACCTTCTCACCCACCTTCATGAGCTTGAGCATTTCGGTCCAGCCGGGGATCACAGCGCCGATGGGGAACTCCAGAGGTTCGCCACGGTCAACGGAGCTATCGAACTTGGTGCCGTCCAGGAGAGTGCCGGTGTAATGGACCTTCACCACGTCGGTATCGGAAGGAGTCACGCCAGTACCTTCGGTAATCACCTTGTACTGGAGTCCACTTTCGGTGGTCACCACGCCTTCGGCGGTCTTGTTCTGAGCCAAGAAGGCTTCGCCCTTGGCCTTGTTCTCGGCGGCGGCGACGCTATCCTTACGGGCCTTTTCGGCCTGGCGGGACTGGGAAAGTTCGGTCAATGTCTGGAAAATGGTGGAATCGGCCATCAGGTACTTGGCGCTATCCTGCTTGTAGCGTTCCACAAAAGCCTGGATAAAGAGGTCCAAATCCAAATCGATGGAATCGCGGGCCACCAGCTGGAACTGGGCCTGGTTACCAAAATGGGCACCCAGGGCATAGCTATACTTATCCTTTTCGGTGACCAGAGCGGTCTTGGTCTTGGGGCCCTGGCACAACTGATCACAACCCGTCAAGAGCAGGGCAAGAGCACCTGCAGCAACAATCACTTTTTTATTCATAAGTTGTCCTCTTCTTTTGAATTGACTCCCATAAAATAGCAAATCTTACGAGAAATGGGGCCTAAAATGCTAAATTTCGGTTTAAGGTTTTCGTATATTGTTTGGGCATAACGATTTTATAGAGGATTCTATATGTGCGGAATAGTCGCCTATATCGGTCAAAATGAAGCTCTTCCTGTTCTCGTGGGCGGCCTTAAAAAGCTGGAATATCGAGGCTATGACAGCTCGGGTGTATCCCTTATCGACCACGGGAAAATCAAGACCGTCCGTGCCTCTGGCAAAATCAGCGCCCTGGAATCCAAGCTCAAGGAAACCCCCGTCCAAGGAAACATCGGTATCGCCCACACCCGCTGGGCCACCCACGGTGCCCCTACCGAACAAAATGCCCACCCCCACATGAGTTTTGACGGGAAAATTTCCATCGTCCACAACGGCATTATCGAAAACTACGCGAGCCTCAAGGCGAAACTTATCGAAAAAGGCGTCACCTTCAAGTCTGAAACGGATACCGAAGTAGTGGCCCACCTGATTGCCAAGAACTACAACGGCAACCTGAAAGAGGCGGTCCTCAAGGCCCTTTCCCTTATCGAAGGCACATTTGGCCTTGCGGTGATATGCAGCGACGAACCCGACACCCTGATTGGCGCCCGCCGAGGGAGCCCCCTGATTCTCGGTATCGGGAACGAAGGTGAATTTTTCTTGGCCAGCGACGTGTCTGCCATCATCAACCACACCCAGAAGGTGGTATACCTGGACGACAACGACGTGGTGGAAATCAAGCGGAGCGGATACTCCATCGTGAACATGAACAGCCACGAGGTAACCCGCGATATCCAGGACGTAGATTTTGACGCCGAATCCATCGCCAAGGGCGGGTTCGCCCACTTCATGCTGAAAGAAATCTTCGAGCAGCCCGAAGTGCTCAAGAACACCATGCGCGGTCGCCTGCTCATCGCCGAAGGAAACGCCAAACTGGCTGGCCTCGACACCAACATCAAGGAACTGAGAAACATCAACCGCATTATCATCACCGCCTGTGGCACCAGCTACTACGCGGGCATGGTCGGCGAATACATGATAGAGGATTTGGCAGGCGTGCCCGTAGAGGTGGAATACGCCTCGGAGTTCCGTTACCGGAACCCCATCATCAAGCCGGGGACCTTGGTCCTCGCCATTTCCCAATCCGGCGAAACCGCCGACACACTTGCGGCATTGAAAGAAGCCCAACAAAAAGGCGCTACCGCCCTGGCCATCTGTAACGGCGTAGGTTCCACCATCGCCCGCACCAGCGACGGCGGCGTATACCTGCACGCAGGTCCAGAAATCGGTGTGGCCAGCACCAAGGCATTCACCAGCCAGGTGACGGTGCTTGCCATGATCGCCCTCTTGCTCGGCCGCCAGCGCAGGCTAAGTTTCGAGACCGGAGCAGACATCGCCCGAGCTCTCACCGAACTCCCCGCCCTGGTAGAAGAAACCCTCAAGCTTTCTGACAGCATTGCCGAAATCGCCAAACAGTACGTAAAGGCCAACAACTTCTTGTACCTGGGCCGCCACTTCAACTATCCCGTGGCCATGGAAGGAGCCCTGAAGCTCAAGGAAATCAGCTACATTCATGCCGAGGGCTACCCCGCCGCCGAAATGAAGCACGGCCCTATCGCCCTCATCGACGAGAACATGCCCGTGGTGGTCATCGCCCCCAAGGACGCCCTGTTCGACAAGGTCATCAGCAACGTGCGCGAAATCAAGGCCCGCGGAGGCCGGGTCATCGCCGTCACTACCGAAGACTGCAAGCCCCTGGACGAATTTGCGGACCACCTCATTAAGGTGCCAAAGACCATTCCCATGCTCATGCCCATTGTGACCTGCGTGCCGCTGCAGCTTTTGGCCTACCACATTGCCGTGCTCCGTGGAAACGACGTGGACCAGCCGAGGAACCTGGCTAAGAGCGTGACGGTGGAATAGGCCTTCGGCCAGTGATTAAGCTAGTCATCCTCGCGCAGGCGAGAATCCGCTAGAGAACTTGCAACCGGATCCTCACATTCCTGAGGATGACGAAAAAAAATGATTTATTTTTCATATCTCACTACTCACAACTCATAACCGACAACTGAAAACTCGTAGCCGATTTTCTTTTTCTACATTATCTCACAATGACCGATATCGAAGAACAGGAAGATTACGAAGTACGCATCGGGTCCTTCAACGGCCCCATGGATTTGCTTCTGTACCTGGTCCAGAAAAAGGAAATGTCCCTGGACCAGATTCCTATCGCCGAAATTGCCGACGATTTTTTGATGTGGGTCAACAAGATTGGGGTCACTGACCTTTCCAAGGCGGGTGATTTTTTGTACATGGCGAGCCGCCTCATGGCCCTGAAGGTCCAGGAATTGTTGCCTGCCGAAGAGCGTGATCCGGCCATCATCGAAGAGTACAACGAAGACCGCGAACAGCTCATGCGGGAAATGCTGGAATACCAGCGTTACAAGCAGGTGGCAGGCGGCCTCCAGGAGATGGAAAGCGAAAACTACGGCACCTACAGCCGTGGCCGCCTGGAAAAGACCCAGAACGACGACGAGACCCTGGCCGATGCCAATATATGGCAGCTGTTCCGGGCCTACCAGAAAAGCTTAAAGACAAAGATTTCAGAGACCATCCACCACATCGAACTGGACTACGTGACCATCCAGGACCGTCAGCAGGCCATCAACAACTACCTGAACGTCCATGGCCGTGCCCTTTTCGAAGACCTGCTGGACAACGACAGCCACCCCATCGTGGCGGCGGTGACTTTTATGGCCCTGCTGGAGATGATCAAAACCGACGAGCTGGTGTTCCGCCAGAGCGAACTCTTTGGTCCCATCTGGATTTACCGTAAAAAGAACAACGAGGAATATGCCGAAGAAATGGCCCACGAGACGGTGTTCCTTTCCAAGGACCCGGACGTAAAGCCCGGCCTTGTAGAAGAAATCCGGCGGGAGGCCACGGCACGCTCCCAGGCCGGGAGCGTGGGCGACATCGCTGCCGTGATGCGCGAGGCCCTTTTATGGGCCAGCCGTGGCCGGGACGTAACCGAAGACGACCTGATGGCCATGCTGGAAGGCCGGGAAGACCTGAGCGAAGTGCAAGAAGACCCCTTCGGAGACAAGGACGACGCCACCTCAGCAAACACAGCCTCGACGGAACAGCCGCAACAGATACAGCCAACCGCAGAGCAGCCGCAGGAACCTGCCCCGTCCGCTGAACTACCTGTGGAGCAACCGCAACCGACAGCGGATCCTCGCCTACGCGAGGATGACAAAGAAGAAACCTCTCAGGAAAACCCCGCCGAGCCTTCTACTCCAGAGAATAACGAAACATCCCAAGATGACGAAGGCCCCGTCGTTTACGGGAGCCAGGACTAGTTAATACCACCAATACCGCAGGAAAAATCAATCCCAGTTGATGCTGGGAGGCGGGTCCTTAAGGTCCTTATTTTGCTTGGCGGCCTCGAATTTCTTTTCCAGAAGTTCTGCACGGCTTTTTTGCGCTTCCTTGGCGGCGGCGAACTTGGCGTCCAATTCGGAACTGCGGGACTTCTGTTCTTTCAAGAAGTCGTCGAAGGACTTGAGTTCCTTCTTGAACTCCTTGTGGGAAAGAACTTCGCCGGTATCGGCGTCCACCACGATTTCGCCCTTGCACATGGGACATTCGACAGTCAGCGTTCTCACGACCATAGAGTCTCCTAGTCCCTACGCCCGCCGATAAGGCCTGCGCGATACGCCCAGTAGAGCAGTTGCAAAATGGAGGAAACGGCAGCAGCCACATAGGTAAGCCCCGCCGCAAAGAGCACGCCGGAGACGGTGTTGTATTCCCGACCCTGGGCCACGATGTCCATACGGGCAAGGGCCTTCTTGGCGCGGGAAGAAGCGTCAAATTCCACAGGGACGGTTACCAAGGTAAAGAACGTCGCAATGGCAAAAAGCAGCACGCCCACAATGGCCAGAGAATATCCCAGCGCCCGACCGGCGCACATCAGGATAATTCCAAGAATCACAAGCCAGGGCCCCAGATTGGAGCCGATATTTGCCGCAGGGACAATAAAGGAACGAAGCCACAGGGGGAAATACCCCTGGGCATGCTGGATGGCGTGGCCCACCTCGTGGGCAGCAACACCTGCGGCGCTAGCATTCTGGCCGTAATAGACTTCCTTGGACAGGTTCAGGGTCTTGTTCAGAGGGTTGTAATGGTCCGACAAAAATCCCTGATGCACCAGGACCTTCACGTCGGTAATGCCCGCGTCCATCAAAATAGCCTTGGCCACGTCGGCGCCGGTAAGCCCGCTCGTAATGCGGACTTTCTGGCCCGCCGCAAAGCGGCTCTTGACCAGCATGGAAACGGCGCCCGAAAGCACCAGGGTTACAAGCAATATGGACATGTACAAAGGATCGAACATCATAAGCGAATCTCCTGGGGAATAATATACAAAATAGTCGTGAGTCGTGAGTCGTGAGTCGTGAGTTATGAGTTATGAGTTGTGAGTTATGTGTTGTGAGTTATGAGGTTCGGGATGTGGGCCTTAAACGTTGTCATCCCCGACTTGGTCGGGGATCCGCTAGACGTGGGTGTTAAGGGTATGAGGTTCGAGGCACGAGGTTGACACCTCTTGAGACCTGCAGTCCTAACCACTGTTTACTGACCTCTTTACCTCTTGAGACCAGCGGCCCCTAGATCCTAGCCCCTAAATCCTAGCCCCTAAATCCTAACCCCTACATATCTCCGGTCTTGAGTCTGGAGCCGTCCCGCAGGTGGGTAAGCGTCAGGCCTAAAACCATGTAGAATACCGCCTGGGTCGCCAAAGGCAAGAGGTAGGTAGCGGCATCGCTAACGCCTGCACCCCGCTGTTCAATGGCAAGCCACGCTGGAATGGCAAAAGTCGAGGGGAAAAAGCTGGAAAGGCCTTTCATCCAGTTCGGGGCCAATTCAACAGGCCAACTGAAATTTGACATGAACAGGAGCGGAATGGACATGTACAGGAACAGCTGCACGCTGGTTTCGCGACGCAAGAACACCTGGGACACCACCATGCCGAAATTGATGACCGCAAGCAGGAAAATAAAGGTAAATACCGCCATGGGCAAGAATTCGCCACGACGGGGGAAGTCAAAGACATCGTAAATAACGAAGTGGTAAAACAGTATGAAGCTGCAATAGTGAACAAAGTAAGAAAAGGAGCGACCAAAGTACCGATAGAACAGGCCTTCATTTTCATGAGCGGTATTGCGTTGCAACTTACGGAACTTGCGGTGGGCGCGGGCGCCCCCAAGCAGGCAAAGCCCAATCACCAGGGTCTGCTGCAATATCAGCACCAGCACGCTAGGGACAACATAGTTAGAATAGCTACCCGTATTGTTGTACATAGTCTGAATGCCCAGGGGAATCGGGTCACGCATGGCCATGGCCTGCGAGGCAGGGACCTTCTTGGAAAGGGCGATGCGCTTGACCTTGGTTGTAGCCCCGAGGGTTAAGGCACAGGTGGAAAACGCCGTAGAGATATTTCCATGGAGCATCACGTAGGCGCCGTGGGTAAACACGTTGACCACCACATTCTCGCCCCTCTGTAAATTTGCTTCCATCCCCTTGGGAATGACCATAAATCCATATATATCTTCGTTCGCCATGGATTCTTCGGCATCGTGAATTTGGCCGAAGGTTTGCCGCACACTCACCTGCTGCGATGCGTCAGCCATCTGGACAAGTTCGCGAGAAAGCTTGCTGTGGTCCATATCCACGACGGCTACGGGAATCTTGGAAACGGTCTGGTACTTGTAGGGCATGGGGTAATAAAACGCATAGAGCACGCCAGCCACCACCAGCAAAAGCACTGCCGCCACGTCGGTATAGAACAGTTTCCATTCCGCAACGGCCACCATAAAGAACCGCTTGAGGATATCAATCATCTGATACCTCCGGCGGTCGATTTTCTTCGTACCGGTTCATCTGCGGATTCATTAGGTTCAGATGCAGCCTTTCCGTATTTCGGGCCCCGCGCCTGTTTCCTATTCCATAATTCGCAGGATTCAAATCGTCGGCAACCACGCCCAGGGCAGCCTTAATCTTGTCCTTCGCAGATCCGTGCTGCCGGACCCAGTTCAATTCCTTGCGCTTGGAAGCAAACCAGCGCACATACAGGAGCCTTGTGGCCAGCAGCTGCCAGAACAGTCCCATAAAAAGAAGGGTGACGATACTATCCCAAGCGTGCGCGCTGCCGGCAGGGCCCACCAACATGGCGGACTGGACCTTGAGCAGGTGGGTCAGCGGCAACAGGTAGGCAAAACAGCGCACCACAAAGGGCATAGCCATCAGGGGGAAGGTCTGTCCCGCAAAAGCAAAGGCAGGGCCGCCAATCACACCCGCCACGCTTGTAGCCATGCGCATGTTTCCCGTAATGCCCACAAAGGTCGCTCCGGCCCCGGTGCAGGCCAAAATCATCGCCAACTGGCCCGCCGACACCAAGACGAACTCCCTAAAGGTCATGGGGGTCAGCGTGCTATGGGCGTAGGCATACACCGCCATGAAGGCAAGCCACTGGACAACAATCAGGGGCAACATGGTCGCGCACATAAGGACAGCGCGGGATTTTCCGGCACGCCTGATCATCCAGCGGACCGTATGGTCCCTGAAGGGGAAACTGAACACGTAAACCGCCCCAAGAATTGCCGCCAGATGGAAGATGGCACTGACCAGCCCCAGCCCCAAGAACCCTTGGTAGTTACCTTCGAGATTGCCGACGGAATGGAGTTCCACCTGGACAGGATTGTCGATTCCTGCGGTAAAGAGCCCTTCGCCCACATTCGTCACCACCGCACGGATTTCTTTTAAGGCAAAGGAATTGGTCAAGTAGTTCTGCCCGCTGGAAAACACGGGAATCACAGGCGTCTCGAGGCGAAGGGCGCGTCGTTCCATATTGTACGGAATAACGAGAAACGCCTGCAGGTCTCCACGGATTACCGCATGTTCGCATTCCCCGATGTCGCTGCACTCCTGAACCACATCCAGAACGGGATCCGACCGTAACGCGTTTTCCAGCTTATCGGCTAGCAGGGACGCGTCCTGACGGACAATACCGATGGGCACGTGCAGAATAATGCGGGCAGAGAAAAACTCCACCATGAACATGGAGGTTCCCACGGGCAACAAGAGAATTACCAGCCACAAGACGATGTTTGGACTGAAATAAATCTTCTTGACCGTGTCTAAAAAGGCCCTGAACACGACCCTTGCCCCTTGCGGCTGCTACTTCAGTTGCTCCAGCGGGAACAACACGCTCATGCCGGGCCTCAGGTTTTCCACCTCTACCGTCGGGCGCAGGCGCACTTCGAAAGTCTTCAGGTCAAAGCCACCGCTTTCCTTGGAGCTTTTCCAGGTGGCATAGTCCCCAACGGGAGCAATGTAGGACACCTCCATCTCCACGGCGGCGTTCAATGCCGGTACCGGCAGAACAAAGGTCTTGCCCTTGGTCACGTTCTTCAAGAAATCTTCCCGCAGGTGGAACACCGCCCAGGCGTCCTTCAGGTCGGTCACGGCGATTACCGGCATGCCCGCCCCCACGACCTCGCCTTCTTCCACCACCTTCAGGGTGACCTCGCCTGCGATGGGGCTCTTGATTTTTGTCTCTTCCAAGTAGGCGTTCACCTCGGCGTTGGCGCCTTCGGCCTGCTTCACCAGGGCTTCTGCCGCCTCCTTGTCTTCGTCGCGGGCGCCCGCCAGGGCCATCTCGTACTGGGCACGGGCTGCATCGGCAGCCCCCTGGGAGGCCTTCATCTGGGTTTCGGCCTCGTCCCGCTTCTGCAGCGGGAGCACGCCTTCGTTATAGAGTTTCTGCACCCGCTCGTAGGTGTTCTTCGCCAGGTTGGCGGCATCTTGTGCACGGGCCGCCATGGCCTTCAGGGCCTTGACGTCTTCGGAGCGGGCGCCGTTTTTTGCCTTGTTGGCCTGGGCCTTGGCCGCCCCCAGCGCTCCCTGGGCCTGCATCTTCTTGGCTTCGATTTCGGGGCTGTTAATAACCGCCACCAGGGCGTTCTTCTTGACGGTCTGGCCTTCACTGACCAAAAGTTTTTCTATGCGTCCGGGGACTTTCCCTGCCACCAACACGCGGCGGGCTTCCATTTGCCCCTGCAAGTACTTGTCCTTCGGCTTTGTCGCAAATTCCTGAAGTTGCAGAATAGCCGCCACCATAAGGGCCACCAGCACGACAATCGCAAAAATCTTGCTTGCAAACTTTATCTTGTCCATTATTCCTTCCCCACAGTTTTGCTATTCAACATGGACCCCGCCTGTTCCACCTCGCCGCTGGCTTCCAGCAGGCCAAGCCAGGCGATGACCGCATCGTAATGGGCCTTCAGATCGGCCACCTGGAGGCGCGACAGCGCAAGTTCTGCATCCACCACGTCCAGGCCCGTAGCTAGGCCGGACTCGTAGGCCAGTTTTTGGCTGCGGAGGGCCTCGTCCGCAAGCTCCCGGGTTTTCTTCAAGCTTTCCAGACGGCCCTTGGCATGCTCCAGCTCACGCCAGCGCTTTTCCACCAAAAGACCGATGTTGTCCAGGGTCTGCTCTTCCATACTGGCCAGGGAGCGGTCCATGGCCTTGGCGTTTGCCACCTTGGAGCGGGTCTCGCCACCCTTGAACAAATCCCACTGTGCCTTGGCACCTACGGCCCATTCAGGCTCCAGAATGGTCAGGTCCTTGGTGTAGAGTTCCTTGTAGGCAAAAAGCGCCACCGTCGGGAAATAGTCCGCACGGGCGGCACTCACCGCATCCTGGCTGCGCTTGCGCTCCGTACGGAGCTGTCTCAGTCCCGGATGGTTTTCCCGGGCCTTCTGCTTGATTTCTTCCATGGTCCGAACGTTTTCCGGAGCTTCCACCGGAGTAACCGCCGTAATGTTCGTGTCCGTATGGAGCAGGCTTGCAAGAGCCATCCGGGCAAGGGACTGGTCCCGCAGGGCGTCGTCGTAGGCGTTTTCCGCTTCGGCCAGCGCCACTTCGGCGCGGAGCCTTTCCGCCTTGCTGATCTGGCCGCTGGCCTCCAGCTTCTTGGAGCGCTCCAGGTGTTCTTCCAGATTCTTCTTGGTGTTCTCCCGCATCACCGCCAGTTCTTCGGCCAGCCTAAGGGTAAAGTACTTGGTGGCCACATCCATCAAGATGGCATTTTGCGCCATGTCAAAAGCGGCCTTCTTGGCGTTTACGTTTTCCTTGGCGGCATCGTAGGCGGAATAAATCTTGAGACCCGTAAAAATGGGCCAGATGGCTGTAAGCCGAGCATTGAAGAACAGTTCGTCCTGAACCTTCATCCGGAATTCGGCATCGTCAATCTGGGACTTTGCCGCATCCATCTGCTGTTGGGTGGCAGCAGCGTATTCATCGGCCTTCTGCTGGGCGATTTCCTGGGCGGTTCCTCCGAGCCTACTTTTGGCGAAAGCATCTGCCTGGGCTGCGGACAGCCCCTGAGCCAATGCTCCGTTATAGGCCTGGGCATACCCCGCACTGGCCTGGTTATAGGCGTCAATGTAGGCCTTGGAATAGGCGGCAGCCGGAGCCACCGTAGATAGCCCGCCGGCAATGCCGCTCAGGGCCTGCTGAATTTCACCTAAATCAATATAGATGGGGTCGTTAATTCTCGTAACGCCTGCGCTCAGGCTTACCGCAGGCATAAAACGGGAACGGGCCTCGCCCTGGGCGCTTTCGGCCATGTCCACCTTGGCCTTTTCGGCCTTGATTTGTGCGTTACCGGACTTGGCCATCGAAAGCGCGTCTTGCAGGGTGATAGGCGCCGACCACGCCAGCGCCGCCCCAAACAGAATGCATAAAACACATCGCTCCATAGCCCCAAAAGATACAAAATTCGGAGCTATGGATTCTTACAGAATTGTTTCTTGTAAAAGTTTAGTGTATTACAATTGCGGCTTTGGATTCACCGCTTACTTTCCAACGGTGGGTTCGGCGGCCTTCCAGGCAGAAGCCTCGTAACCCATGGTAGAGTAGTCGGTGCGCTGCAGGCTCTTGCCGTAACCATCAGTCTCTTCCAGCCCCTTCCATGTGTCGGAGTAGAGGGTGGCGTCGGACCAGTCGTAGTACCACTGGACTACAGATGTTGAGGACGGATCGGTTTCACTGTACACAGCATCATCAAAATCGAAGGGTTCTTTTATCGCCACCGTTTCACCGCGGTTCGAAAGCTTACCCTTATAGAGGCAAATCTGCACGTCGCTTGCAATCTTGTAATCGGTGCGAATGGCGCCCGTATCCTTCACCAGGGAATCAGAAAGCAGCAGCACCCTGCCACCTGCAGGCACGATAGTTCCCGAAGAGAACTCCATGTTGATGCCTTCCACCTTCCAGCCCTTGCTCTTGGAAGCCTTGGTCACGTAAAGGTTTACCGCCGTATCGGCCTTGTTCACGATTTCCATGAACTCAAAGGGCACGGAACCGCCTTCGAGGGGGTGGTAGTAGATTTCGTCGATAAAGAGGGGGCCCACCTTCAGGGCCTCGTTGGCAGCCCCCTTGGAGGCCTTTTTCATGGCGCCCTGGGCCGTAGAGCCGTCACTCACATCTATGATACCGCTACTCAGGTTACTGGCCGCCAGGAGCAGGCTAGATTCGCCACCGGTCTTTTTGCCGCCCACCGTTTCGTAGAGGTAGTAAGAACCGCCATTGGTGTGCAAGTAAATCACTTCACCGAACACGGACTCGTCATCGGCAGGGAGCACCAGGTAGCCCTTGGCGGGAACCTTACCTTTCTGGATGGTCCATGATGCATTCTTGTACTTGGATTCAAAAATCCAGCCAGTCACATCCACTTCCTTGTCGCCGGAGTTGTAAAGTTCTACCCAGCCGCTATCCGTTCCCGGCACAAAGGGCTGGATTTCGTTCAGGCGTACCGTAATGGGCTCCACATATTCATCGGCAGCACCAGGATTGCCCCACTCTTTTTTGCTTGCGGCCCAGGCACTGGCCTGGCTGGGGTTTCCGCCCACGAACACGAGGCTGCTGCCGTTACCGTCGGCAAGGCTCGGCCAAGGCGGCTCCTTGCTGAAGGCACAGCTCACGTCGCCAGCGCCTGTCAGCTTCACGTCGATAACGTCACCTTCGTTGGAAAGCTTGGCAATGGAATCGGTCTTTACGTCCTTTTCCCAGGGGCCAAACAGACGGCCCGCAAAATCCGGATAGGTCTTCTTGAACAGGTCGGGGTCGTTGGTCACCACGATGTATTCGTTAGTATCCAGAGGTTCCGCCGGGAAATAGTAGGTCACCGCCCCGTCCAGATGGAGGTTAAAGTACTGCATGTCGCTCATGGCAGACCCGCCGATAATTTTCAGTTCCACCCATTCAAGAGCTGAATTTTCGGGAGCGTTGTACATGACTTCGGTAATCATCACGTAGGCGCCACCCGCCTCGGTAGAATTCTGGTCGTAGCCGCTGTCTTCGCCTTTCGGGTCGTCGCCACCACTAGAAGAACTGTCGGAACAAGCCGAAAACAAGCCAGCCATGGCAAAGGTTGCCACCGCACCTACTATAGACCATTTTTTCGAGAGCATAGAGCCTCCTTTCATTGACAAAAAATAACTTTTTTGTTTTCCCGAAATAAAACATTTTCAACCGTTCTAAGGTTTATAATACGCATAGGGCACCCAGTCAACACCTATATGTACCCAATCCGATATATTGCGGTGGGGGTATTCAATTTCTTCCCCATCGTAATAACTTTGATAAAAGTCAACTTCTCCTTTTATGTAATCTTCACGTTGCCTAAACAATGGATACATGCCGTCACAAAAAAGACATGCATTTAGGCACACCTGTAAAAGAGAATCCGAAACAACCATGGAATCTTTCGTAAAATAGCAATAATCCAAAATCAATTCTATTTTTTCATGATTCAAAGTAAAGCCTCCGTCCTCATAAGACATGCTGTCCATCACTTCCGGCAGGAACATCTTATAAACGAAATGAACAATGTTTTTTTCGGAGTCCTCTATTTCAACATCAACTACACCTGAAGAATCCGCTAAAATTAGCATTTCGTCTTCCATAGTTTTTTTCGCATCCTTAAGCATATCCATATCGTCAAAAAATACTATAGAAGTTTTATAATGTAATGGAAAATCGTTCCTTCCAGAATACGACCTGTCAGAAGCATAAGACAATATTCCATGCGTAGAATCATTCCTCGTTCTCACTTTCACATTTGAAAAATCCATAGTTCCATTGTGATATGTATGAACCGACCCAGAAGACCCATCTGGCCTATGGCTTACATTACTCGTAGAAGTCACCAACCCCAATGCTGCTAAACCACACTCATAATTTCCAGATCCCCTATAGTAGCATTTTTCTGAAAGAACCAGCTTCTGCCCATTGGTAAATAGAAAGGGACCCTCAATATCAACGTCATATTCGCGAATGTCAAAACCCGCATTAGAACTCGGTCCAAACAGACTTCCACAAGACGAAAAAAAGAGTGCCAATAAAGCAATAACAAGCAAAAAAAATTTCATAGGGCGCCATTGTTGTAATAGAGTACTCTATTGCCTTGAGGATAGAACTGAATGTATTGACCATATACAAGGGGAATCCTTTGGGCAGGGCCCTCCCCTTCGTCATACGAATAACTTTTTTCCCTATTTAGGCATCCCCCAAACAGGGGGGGGGGGAGTGAACAAAAGGTAAATACGAGCCATAAACTATATCAGATTGGGCTGCACATTTTTTTAGAATCGAATTAGGGATAAATTCGCTCATATTAGCAGAATCAAGAGTTATGTTTTCATAAAAACAAGAATCTTTTATAAACAAAAAAAAAGGATTGTCCTTTTTCAAGGCAACGCCCTCATCATTCCAAACAATATAATCCTTGGAACGATGCACTTGCATTTGATAATTTATATGTACATGTTTTCTTGCGGCATCAACCAATTCAAACTCCACGACACCGTCATCATCCGCTTCTATCAACATCGGGTTATTCCTTTGCACACAGTCCCTCAGTCCCTCAATTTTTTTCACTTCTAGATTTTCTTTTTCAAAAAAAGATGTATCCATATTTAAATCTATACTCCAAAATGGATATACAGAGACTATTGGTATTAAAGCTTCAGTAAAGTATTCCCTTTCATCACAATCTCTATTTCCAATCAGCGTATATGATAATATGGAATGCAAAGAATCCTTTTTTGTATGTATCTTGGTTTTTGAAAAATCCGTGTTATCAAAATAAATTCTCTCTAGTCCAGAACCAATACCATATGCAAATAAACCACATTGGGGCAACATCTGTTTTTCGTAATAGATGCAGGTTTCGACAAAAAAAATAGGCCACTCATAGTCAAAAAGGAAATCCCCAGACATTTTAGATTTATGTAGCAAGGATTCTTCGCTACTACTAGGATTACTACAACCCCAAAACAATACGCACAGCATAAAAATACACAACCCAAACATACTCACCTCAACAAAAGTGATTTCATTTTCTTCCCCACTAGAATTTAAAAATGCGGACACACCGCCATTAAAAATTTCCCGCGAGCCTAGTCCAATAGGGGTCCTTGAAATCCTTGGGGTGTTCATAGACCCTGGACCACTCCGCAGCGGCATTTCCGAATTTCGAAAAACCGCCCCGCTGCAGGTTCAAGAAACGTATCAAGTCAATCATCCAGAAGGGCACCTGGGAACAGGGGCACTTCAGTTCCAACACGGCGTCGCAGCCCGGCTTGAAAAAGCGGGGCAGCCCCGTAGAATGCATGTAGTGGGGATCCACCGTGTAGTCAAAACCCGTCTCTTCCCGAAAACGCATGCCCGTATCGATAGTCACCCGGGAATATTCCTCCCTAAGCCCGAACCAGGCCCGGCGTTTGTACTGGGTCAAAAGTCTCGGGTGAGCGTTGTGGAGGTGGGTCTTGTACAAAAAATCTTTCAGGTACTTGCGGTCCGTGTCGCTCTTGCAGGGCCAATCTTCCGGTTTCATGTTCCAGACTTCGCCGGGGCTTATCCCCTTGATGGTGGCGCGGCTCTTGTAGCAGACCTCTTTCACCTTCCGCTTGCTTTCGAAATGGAAGGTGCCGTCTTGTGCCGGGTGTTCACCATAGGTGCGGATACGCATGTTGAAGCGGTCCAGCAGCCTCGCCTTTTTCCAGCCGAGGAATGTCCAGCGGTCCGAATCCAGGTACAGGTTGGTAATCCAGTAGAAATGTCCCGGCGTAATCTGGGAATAATGGTCCTCTTCGCAATAGGGCGCAATGAATTCGCCGATACGGTCCGCCCATGCCACAGGAATGTGGTACTTGAGCTCGAAACGCTCCAACAGGCTAAAACCGCGGGCTTCGGCCATTACTTGAGGCCCTCCCGCAGGTGGTTTTTCACATTGGGGTTCGCAAAGATTCCCGTGTAAGTCAGCAAGACCAGGTAACGATCAAAGATATCGTATTCCAACTTCAAGGCCTTCAGGTCGCTTTCCAGGGCGCTTTCCCGTGCCCGCAACAGCAGAAGCGGGTCCGCCCCTGCCGACTGGGCAAAGTCCTCAAAGAGGTTTCCGGCATTCACCTTTTCCACAAAGTCCTTCTGCACCTTCCACTGGGCCACCAGGGCCACGATTTCTTCGGACAGGCGGGAAACCTTTTGCGTCAAAGTGCGTACGGCATCCAGGTAATCGCTCTCGGCGTCCAGTTCATCCACCTGATTACGTAATGCGTTCCCGTTGTTATCGTCAAAGAACGGGAGCCTTATGGCCAGGTTCACAAAGAACTTGTCCTTCAACTGACGGTCATCCTTGTCGGGAACCAGGAATTCGGCCGTTCCATCACAGTTGATGGAAGAGCAGCCCGTCTTGTCCAGCCAGTCCTTATAATAGTCGTTGTAGGCTCCATAGGGGCCCACGTCGCCGGCATCCAGTTCCTTGTACTTTTTCATCAGGGATTCAATCTTCAGGGAATAGCCCACGCCGATATGGGAAATGAAATCGTTTCCCTTGGCCAGATCCCGCTTGGACTTGGCCTGTTCGTATTCCATCTTGGACTTGGCCTTCATGACTTCGGGGAACTGGTCGTTTACCGCAATGCCGTCTTGCAGTCCCTTGGCAAGTTCGTCCATGGTAGGGAGCCACGAGGTGTCCAGGCCCACGGAATCAAAGTCAGGCACCCAGGACTTGAGTTTCAGCTCCGCATCTTTCAGGGCGGTACTATCTCCCAGGAGTTCTGCACGGCGGGCGGATTCCTGCTCCAGGGCCACAATCAGGTCCTGGGAATTGAAGGTTTCGCTCCCAGCCTTCAGATGGAGCACTTCGATTCGGTCCAGGTTCACCTGGTAAAGCTGCTTGTCAATTTCGGCAATCTTCCGGCGGATGACATAGCGGAGCGCCCGCTCGTAGCGGTCGTAAAGCAGGTACGAACGGTCCACCGCCAGGCGGGCTTTCTGGTAATCCCGCAGGGTTTCGTACTGCCGCTTGTCCGCAGAGCCTATACCGAAGGACTTCGGCTTGAGGCGCAGTTCAAAGTCGTGCTTGGCAAAGCTGAAACCGTCCAGCTGGTAACGGAATTCCAGATTATCCCACAGCTTGGTTCCCACATCCTGGGAAGCCGCCTGGGAGCGTTTTTCCGACGTCTGGAAAACCGGGTCCTTATCTACGGACTCCACCAGCTGCTCCCAGGTCAAGGGGGCGGCTACGGCGGCAACAGAAAGGATTGCCACAAAAGACGCAGTAATAAAAAGCCTTTTATCGTACATTCACAAACCTACACATTCCACATTACTCACAACTCATCGCCGCTGCCGAAAATGGCTTCCATAATCTGGGTCGCCAGGTCCTTGATCTTGCCTTCTTCGGAAATGGCCACCATCTCTCCCAGCAAGAAAGAATTTTCTTCAGGAATCTTAATGGTCACTTCACGACCATACACGGGCATGTCGGGCATTTTCCACATGCGGTCCGGGAACACCACGATACGGCTAGAAAGGCCGACCACCTCGCCCTTGATGGGCTTGCCCTTGCCGCCCAGAGTGCGGATCTCTACATCTTTGCCCAGGTTCATGCGCTGGTAGACCTGCTCGTTGATATAGCCGCGGATTAAAGATGGGGACTTGTGAGTCAAAGTCACGATAGGCGTAAAGCTGGAAACTTTTTCACCTTCACGCACATTCACGCTGCCCACCACCCAGTTTTCCTTGGCAATCTGCACCAGGTCCGCCTGTTCCTTTTTGAGCTGTTCCAGTTCTTTGTGCAAGGTAGCGGCCTCGGTGGCGCCACTTTTCCTTTGAAGACTACGGCTCCCCTGCAAGAGGGCAATCTGCTCGTTGGCGTTTTTCTCGGCCAGGGCCAGTTCGTCTTTCAAGTTCTTGATCTGCATGGCCATGCCGTCGTTGCCGCCGGCCTTGGCGTTATTTCCGCTCAGGCTTTTCAACTTAGAAGAAATTTCCTTGTTCTTCTGGTATTCCGTTTCCAACCTGTTGATTTCGAACCGGAGAGCCGCACTGCGGGTAGCAAGGTCCGCCTTTACAGAGGCCACACGCTGGTCGATATCCGCCTTGTTCAGGCTGCTACGGCCCTCGATGGCGTCCAGTTCCCGGGTCACTTCGTTAATGCGAAGGGTCAAGTCGGGGCGGTTCAGTTCCACGATGGTGTCACCCGCCTTGATTTCTTGACCGGGCATCACGTGGACCTTCACGATTTCGGTAGCGCTAGGCACACTGATGATAGTTTCAGAAGCTTCGGCAATGCCCTGGAACAGGGCGACGTTTCCCTGGTAAAAATACCCCAGACCCACCACAGCCACTACGGCCAGAATCCAGGCGATAGAAAGCTTGCGCTTGTAGATAGAAGAAATGAGGAATGTGTTTTTCAAAGCCATTTTCGTTCCTCCCCTACATGTCCGTGGTGGCGTCCTGCATCATGAACTGGATGTCAGAAAGCCCCTCCACCTTGGAGAGTTCCGCAAGGACTTCGGCTGCAGGCTTAGACGCCTTCAGCTTTATCTGGTAGGCCACGTCTATGCGCTCGCCGCCGTTTACCTCCCGCATGGTTATCAAAATAAACGTTTTCAAATTTTTCCGCAAAATCTTTTCCGTTTCCAGGCGGGGTTCCGATGTATTGGGCATGGCAAAGCGGAGCATACCGTCAAAGAAATGCTTGGTGCCAAGACCCGTGCGAGAAAGCAAGAAGGCAACGATACAGAAAGCAAGAGTTCCGCCCACGGCAGCGCCCCAGGCATACACGCCACAACCGATGCCCGCGCCCAAGGCCGCAAAGATGAACATGATGTCGCGGGGGTCCTTGAAACTGGTGCGGAAGCGGACAATGGATAGCGCACCCAGCATGCCCAGGCCGCGGCCCACGTTGTCGCCGATGGCCTGCATCACCGTAGCGGCCACCACCGAGCTGAGCACCAGGGCCTGCACATAGTTCCTGGAATAGGAAAGTCCCAGAAAGGTCCGTTCGTAGGTCCAGCCGATAATGGACGAAAGCACAAAGGCCAACAAAAGCGTATAGGCCAGGGTAATGATAGTGGCGTTTGCCGTACTGGATTGAACAGCCAATAAGTCGAGCATAGAAACTCCGTTGTTTACTCCAATAAAAGATACTTTTTTAGGGGGATTTTATCCCAACACTTTAACTACTTAAACGATATTATTCAACGCTCTTAATTTTTTTTTACAAAGAGCGGGAAGAAACACCTCTATTTTTCGATTCCCAGCAGGCATCCCGTCTATTTCACCACGTCACCACCTTATTTACGACTTCACGTTGTTCACTTGCAGTCTGGCGCAAATAAATACGTGTCGTTTCAATATGTTCGTGCCCCATAAGGTCGGCAAGTAAAGCGATGTCATTCCGTTTCTCCAAGAAATTCTTGGCAAACCGGTGACGGAACGAATGGGGATAAACAACGGCTTCGTCTAGGCCATATTTCTTTGCGAACGTTTTCAGTTGCGAGGCAATCCCCCGCGGGGTAATCTGCTTGCCAAAACGGTTTAGGAACAGGTATCCGCTGGAACGGCCTTCACTTTCCAACCAACGCAAAGCTTCTTTTTGTAATATCTCAGGAATGTAGAGCCGACGCAACTTTCCACCCTTTCCGTAGATGTCGAAATATCCGCACTCCACATGTTCCACCTTGAGTTTCACCAGTTCGCCCACACGGGCGCCCGTCGCCGAAAGAAACCACACTACAAAATACCACTTGGTTTGACCATCTTGCAACAGACTCGTCTTCAAAAATTTGTAATCCGCATTGCTGATGACATTTTCAAGAAAACTCTTTTGCTGCACCTTGACATTCTTGACTCGGAGTTTTGATTTTCCTGCGTAATCCAGATATTTATTAATGCCCTGGATCCGCAAATTAACGGTCTTGGGCTTGAAATTTTCCAGAAGAAAACTCTTGTAATCAGCTAACGATTTGCGACCTAATCGCCCGAAATGCGACTTGAAGAAGTCCGCCGTCCAGCAATACGAATCCATCGTATTTACTGCAAGGTTCTACCCTTCTAGATATTGGTAAAACGAAGGTCTTTCGGCAAGGTAGAAGACGAAACTAGTCATAATAAGTTCTCAAACACAGCATGGTAAACCGAAACATCATCCAACTGAACAATAGACGTAATCTTGTTCCCGGCATCTTTGGAAGATGCTCCGCAGTGGAATATTTTCTCGTTCTTAGAACCAAAATCAAGCAATATATAGCGGTCATGAAATATATTTCCGGCTGTTTTCGGATCTTCAAGCACAACATCTGGGCGTGCGGCCCTAAAATCAGCCAGCATGTTCTCGGTTAACCGGGTTCTTCCGTATTGATCACTGAAAATCGTAACGACAACACCCTTGGCGACATTCCGCAGCAAATCTAAAGTCTTGACATCCACATAATTGTCAATAATGACCACCGACTTCTTTGCCATACCATAAATTTGCGCGTACGCAACATCGGCTTCAAGTTTTTGCCCGTTCAAAATCAAGAAATGCTTAAACATCGAAGGATCAATGAAGTTTTCCATTACCTTCTGCAAATCAGATTTCATTGCAAAAACATCCGTGCGGGTTTCGGCTAGTTCTCCACGAATTTCTGCAATTTCCCTTGTATTTTGAACCATATAAGAGGAAATTTGCGGATTATTGCCCACATTGAGCAACAGCATGTTCTCGGAAACAATGTAGTCCTTCATCTGCTTGAAAAGGCGAATCAGAGCCTTGCTTTGAGCTATAGCCTGTTCCCCTTTGAGGACCGTCATGAGCATATAAATACCCTGTTCGGTAAAGGCAAATGGCATTTTTCGCAAGCCACCCCAACTTGAAGTCAAAAATTTTGACTTCAAGTCTGATGCCGGATGCAGGGATATAAGATTTTCAAGTTCATTGCGGTCAAGCTGAAACCGAAAATCATCGTCAAACTTTTCAATATTATTCTTGACCTGCTGGTTAAAAACCTTTTTGTCATACCCATAAATTTCTGCCAAGTCGGAATCCAACATCACCTTGAGACCACAAATCGTGTAGATTCTGGATTTCAGGAAATTTTCGTCTATCAGGGAGAAATCGTTTTTGCCGGCTGATTTTGATGCGGTAAAAGTCGACACATTCTGCTTGCTCATATACTACCTCACTCCGTTTACACGCTATAAAAAACGGACTACTGCACAAATATACACTATTTTGAAAATTTGTCAAGAGGGTTTCGAATTTTTTTGAAAAAAATTTTGAAGGCATAACCCCCATTATGAGAAGATAGAGGACGAACCTTTCGAAATACCCGAAAATTGGATATGGGCGAGAATAAATGACATCAACTTTTTTCAGTCAAATACTGAAAATCCCATGCTAGAAGGGAATAAAAACCGCACGTACGAATTGTATAGCGTACCTTGTTTTGAGGCGAAGTATCCTGAAATAGTAAAAGGAACCGAAATTGGCTCAACAAAAGTTTTGGTAAATAAGGGCGATGTCTTAATAAGTAAGATTAACCCTCATTTGAATAGAGTTTGGTGTGTTCCCCAATTTACTGAACATCGTATGATCGCTTCTTCGGAATGGATTATTATAAGAAATCCTGAGATAAATCAATCGTATCTAGTTTACGTATTGCAATCTGGATATTTCTTAGATAAAATGTTGTCTAATACATCTGGTGTTGGTGGATCCTTGACCCGAGCGAAGCCATATGAGGTAAAAAAATACGAAATACCTCTTCCTCCGCTAGCTGAGCAATCTCGAATTGTTGCAAAGATAGAGGAACTATTTTCTACACTAGACCAAATGGAGAGAAATCTCGTCTAACGACGCAAAAATTTCTTCAATCCTATCCACGATTCTTTTCTGCTCCGCCAACGGCGGAAGCGGGCACAAAGAATTAGATAATAATGCGAAATGCCTTCCATAGCCTCTATCTTCAATTTTTTCAACAATATTTAATGTCATAAAGTACAGATATTTGGGATTTATTGCTGACTTCGCTTCTAATACTTTTGTTCCATCTGCGCCAACTACGAAATCAAAATCTATATATTTCACAATTTTTGTGTGGTCCCCAAAAAGAACAATCGGAAACCTTAAATGAACAACTTTCTTGGGATCATCAACGAAACCGTCTATATTTGATTGTCCTTGCGATACAACAGGGAATGTACCTATAGGTTGGATTTCGGACGACTTAACCTGAAAATTTTTCACAGAAATGTTAGTGACTAGTTCTGCGTATTTCACCCATTCCCACGATTCCGGGATTTCAAAGGGAATATCGATCAACTTCTCATAATGGGGGTTATCACGTGTTATTCGTTCTAGCAAAACGCTGGCGGGTTCGTCGGATTTGTTTTGGGGAACGAGTTTGCCGTGAATGGCGAGGTCAAGGATTTTTTGGCGGGTTTGCTTGATATGGGTTTTGAGAAGTTCCTTGTTCTTTTCGATGGCTTCGATTTCGGCGAAGGCTTCTTCAATTTTCGCAACAATGCGCTGTTGTTCCGCTAAAGGAGGGAGCGGAATTTGCAAAGCCCTTATCGCCGCCTGAAATAAGTTTGCTTGTGCGGTCTGTTTGGAATAATTTTGAATTTGACTTTGCAGACAATTTGATTGCAAAACATACATTAAATAGCAAGAATGGACAAGTACAGGTCTTATCATCGCTGCACTTCGAACCATTACATATTTGTTATCATCTTTTACAACAGCAACTCTCCCAATACTACCCGAACAAGATATCAAAACATCATCTTTCCTTGGATTACATCTTTTTGCAATTCGATTGTATTCTTCATCATCAACATAATCAACATCACCTAAATGAATCGCGTTATCTTGGATATTCCTTGCAGACAACAAGTAGTATCCTTCAAAAGACTCCACTCTCCGCGGTGTTAAATGTTCGCCATCAGTTATCAAAGATGCTATCGAATCAATGCAAACCCATTCCCAATTTTCCGGGATTTCAAAGGGGGCTTCGTTTTTATCGAGGGGGATGATTTGTCCTAGATCCTTCGACTTCGCACTTTGTGCTTCGCTCAGGATGACACCGCTCTTTTTTGACCTCGTTCCTTTTCTTTCGTCTCTCGTCTTTCGTCTTTCGTCTGAGATTTGCGTTAGCAAATCAGCGGTGGTGCCGTCGCTTTTGAGTTGTTGCGTGAGTTTTCCGCGAATGGCGAGGTCAAGGATTTTTTGCTTCAGGAGTTTCGTGTTCATCCGTCGATTCCCTTGAGCATCTTGGCGAGTTTTTCGGAGTGGGCGGCAATTTCCTTCGCTTCGTCCTTGATGTTTGTCAAAAGGTCGGCAAGCGTCACGTCTTCAATATCGTCCTTGTCCTTAATCCAAGTTATGTCGAGGCTCGTCTTGTCACGGGCCAGGAGTTCCTTGACATCATACTTGCGCCAACGCCCGGTCGGGTTTTCTTCGCTCCAAGTTTCCTTGCGCTTGGCGATGTTTTTTGCATTGTAGCAACTCACAAAATCATCAAGATCGCTGCGTTTCAGGGGCCTTGTCGCAAGCGTGTGTTTGACGCCTGTACGGTAATCATAGAACCAAGTTTCCTTGGTGGGGCTTCCCTTGACAAAGAAAAGCACATTTGCCTTCACGCCGTTCGCATAGAAAATTCCCGTGGGGAGCCTGAGAATTGTGTGGAGGTTGAACTCGGTCAAAAGTTTTTTGCGGAGCGTTTCACCCGCACCATCTGCAAAGAGAACGTTATCCGGCAACACCACGCCCGCACGGCCACCATCCTTGAGCATTAGCATCATGTGCTGCAAAAAGTTCAGCTGATTGTTGGTCGTCGTGACAATCAAGTCGGTGCGCATGGTGGTAATATCCACGCTACCTGCCGGACGCGTTCCGAAAGGAGGATTCGCCAAAATGACATCCACCAAATGTTCAGGTTCGTGTTCCAAGGAATCAACGCACTTGACAGGAGTTGTATCCGGGCTGACATCGTGCAAGTAAAGATTCATGCTCGCCAAGGTCACCACCAAAGGCGTGATGTCATTACCGCTAAGAGCCTTTGTCTGCAAGAACTTCAACTTTTCGATATCGTTGCTCTGACGCTTCATATAATCGTATGCGGCAAGCAAAAAGCCACCCGTTCCACAAGCGGGGTCTGCAACGGTTTCCGTAATTTTCGGAGCCACAACATCGACCATGGCGTTAATAAGCGGACGCGGAGTAAAATACTGCCCTGCACCGCTCTTTTTATCTTGGCCGTTCTTTTCAAGAATGCTTTCGTAAATAGCACCCTTGATATCGCCTTCCATGCTGAACCAGTTTTCTTCATCAATCATGTTGATGAGCTTTTTAAGCATGGCGGGCTTTTGAATCTTGTTCTGCGCTTCGGTAAAGATTGCACCAATCAGACCGTCTTTGGATTTGAGCGTTTCAAGAATTTTTTCGTATTTCGCCTGCAAATCCGGACCGTCAAGAGAAAGCAAATCTTTCCAGCGGTTGCCCTTGGGAATAGCACTAGTGAGTCCGTAGGATTCCTTTTCTGCATCCATTTTCAGGAACAGCAAGTAAGTCAGCTGGATAATGTAGTCGGTAAAGCCCACGCCAGCCGCCGCCAGCACATCGGCCATATTCCAGACCTTTTTCGTCAATGTCGTTTCGGATTTTACTTCAATCTGTTTTTTCATTTTTCTTTACTGGAACATGAACTTTGTCAGGTTCTGGATTTCGGTATTAACATTTTGCGGGCCGAAGAATTTTGCCGCTTGCAAGAATAGAGGTTTTTCATACTGCATCAGGATTGGCGCCGAGACACAACCGTTCTGCACAACATATTGAGCAATCCTCTTAAGCACCTGCTTTTGATCTTCGTTTAACACGCGTTGATTTTGACCGCAATATAATTCAAAAAGGCTGGCAGAAATGCTTTGCAATGAATAAAGCGACTCTTTTTGCCCCAAAGCGTAACGCACCAACTGTATAAGGTTCGTCAAAAGGCCAACTTCGTCTTTTTCAAGGTCTTTGACTTTTCCGGCCTTACCCACTTTATTCACGGACAATGTCTTGTAGCAAGTCCAAAGATTCTTCTCGTTCAGCATCGGATTGAACTTTTCGAGCTTGCGTTTCAAATCCGAGAGCATTTCGTAGGTAATGGCAACATCTTCGCTGTTGTAGATAATGCGCAGAGCTTCCACTTCATCACGATTCTGCTCAATAAAATCCTTAAAGATTTCCGCATACTTTTTAGATTCATCAATGCTGAAACCGGAGTAAACTAGACTATCAGCGCCTTCATTCTGAATCTTGATAAAGCCACGATTGATTTCAAGGAGAACCTTGCGAACCTTGACATTGTTGATGACCGCAGAAATCAATTCCCTGCGCTCAATATTAGCGTCGTTGATGTCCTTGTATTCCGGTAAAGGATGCGTCGAGAATTCGTTCTTACCTGTGAGGGCGTCGTAAATTCGACTTACAAAGAAATACAGGGATGTGGTCGCCAGCAACTTGTTAACTTCGCTCAAATCTTCTTGTTCTGCCTTGTTGTTTATTTTCGAGAGATAACCCGCAAACAAATTCAAGTGTTCATCAGGAACTTCGCCATGGGCCAGGCGTTCCATCAATCTTTCGAGTCCCAAGGTCTTGTGAAATTCCGCATCGCTAGCCGCACCCGGAAGTTTCATTTCGTGTTCGGTAACGCCAACAGCATCGACTAAGTAAAAACAGTCCTTGCTCGTTCCGTTCGGAGTTGCAAGCTGGAACTTGTCATCGTCCATCGTTCGGCAACCGCGACCTTTCATCTGCGTGTAAAGTACGGCGGAATTGATATCGCGCATGAACACAAGGACTTCCAAAGGTTTCACATCTGTACCGGTCGCCACAAGCGTCACCGTCACCGCAATGCGAAATTCCTTCTCGTTCCTGAAATCGGAAATCAGCTGATTGGAATTTCCTGCTTTACAAGTAATCTTCTGCACGAACTTTTCGGGGAGCTTGAGCCCCACCTTTTCAAATTCAACGGCAAAGGACTGCTTGATGGCATCAACGATGTTGTCGGCGTGGCTGTCGGTCTTTGCAAAGAAAAGCGTCTTGGGAATATATTTCCAATTGCGGACAGGGTCATCGCTCAAACGTTCCGGGTAAAGCGACGAATAAATGGCTTGCTTAAAGGAGTCTACGACAAGCCTAATCTGTGCCGGGTTCACGACACTGCGGTCTAATTCGGTACATTCGTACTTTTGGTCCTCTTTCTGAATTTTCTTTTGCTTGGAACCATCCAAGAGCGTAATGCGCTCTACGTGTTCGCCCTGACCGATTGTCCCGCCCTGCGAACTGACTAAAGTCTTGATGCGGAATACGCGCGGGGGTACGTTCACGCCATCGCGGATAGAATCTTCGAGGGTGTATTCTACCACCGTATTCTTGTTGAAGAACGCGTAAGCTTCTTCGGTCGGAGTAGCAGTCAATCCAACAACACGAGCCGTATTGAAATAATCGAGCACCTGTTTCCATTTGCCATAAATGGAACGGTGGCATTCATCCACAATAATCAAATCGAAGGTATCTCTTGCAACCTTCAAATCTTGCGGAAGTTCAAAGCTTACGGAGGACTGATCGTTTGTTGAGTCGCCATCAAGTTCTGATTCGTCATCGTCGGTATCAACAAAGGTTTGCCCGGTCAAAACAGCATAAAGACGCTGAATGGTAGATATCACCACATGGGACTTTTCGATATCCTTCACGTTGTGGAGACGCTGAACGACATACTCATCACTAAACGGAATCCCTGTTTCCGTAAGCTTGTATGTCCCGAACTCGCCTTCGGCTTGTTTGCCAAGGTTGTTGCGGTCCACCAGGAACAAGACTTTTTTAGCCGGGGTATAATTGAGCAGACGATACGCCGCTGTGCATGCGGTAAATGTTTTACCAGCACCCGTTGCAAGGACAATCAAAGCCTTTTTCTTGCCATGCTTAAAGCTCAGTTCCAAGTTGCAAATTGCATCGTACTGGCACTGGCGCAAACCAGCTTTGGCCTTCGTCTGCACTGCAGGGACCGCAGGCATTTTTGCAAATTCAGAACTAAGTTCTGCACGAATTGCGACTTCTTTCGGCGTGAACATCTTTTTAAGTTGAAGGAACTCCAGAGGCTCTCCAGCAGCGAAATCCCTTCGGTCGCAGAACAGCAACTTGTCACCATTACACATGAAAAGGAATGGCAAAGGTTTTGTCCATGTTTGGTACCAAGGAAGCGCCCCTGCGGAGTACTTTACAGTTTGTTCAGCAACGTGCATTCCCAAAGAGTTCTCTGCACGTTTAGCCTCAAGAACACCAATAGCCTTTCCATCTAAGAAAAGCAGATAATCAGCTTCGTTATTTCCTTTAGTTAAGGCCTCGGTAACCGCCTGTGCATGCGGAACGTCCAAATACTCAGAACGCGGAACAACTGCCCAGCCGGCTGCGGCGAGCATTTCATCTATCAAAACACGAGCTTGTTCTTCGGGCTTTAAATAGTCCATCTATCTCTACGCTAAAAATAACTTTTTTCACAAAAAAGGAACCCACCGGCATAGCCGGTGGTTCTTCATATGCGGGCCCTGCCCTA
>JAEDLI010000051.1 GCA_016295375.1 Fibrobacter sp.
CGGCCATCAAGGAAGCCTTTGAGCACCTGCGCACCGCCGAGGACATGGAAAACCTGAAAGACGCCGCCCTTTGCCGCTCCGAGGCCGACTGGCTGGTGGGCATGAACGGCAGCCGCGGGCTCACCGCCTACAACAGTTCCATGGGCGGGTTCCAGATTACCCCCTGCGGCCGTGTGCAGACCCCCACCCTCGCCATTATCGTGAAGCGCGAAGAAGAACGCCTGCAGTTCAAACCCCAAAAGTTCTGGACCGTCACCGCCGATTTCGACAACAGCGGAAGTAACTACCAGGGCAAATGGTTCAAAACCGACGGCAAGGAAAAGCAGAAGCAGATTTTCGACGAAAAGACGGTCAAGGCCATCCTGGAAAAGTGCAAGGGCAAACCGGGCTCCATCGAAGAAAGCACCTCCGAAAGCGAGCAGAAATGTGCAGGCCTCTACGACCTGACCACGCTCCAACGCGAGGCCAACAGTCGTTTCGGCTTTAGCGCCAAGACCACCCTTTCCATAGCCCAGTCCCTGTACGAACACCACAAGGCCACCACCTACCCCCGTACCGACAGCCGCCACCTGCCCGAAGACTACGTGGCTCCTGTGAAATCTACACTGGGTAAGATTACGGGCCCTCTGGCAAAGTTCGCCCAGCAAGCCCTGGACAACAACTGGGTCAAGCGAACCCCAAAGGTCTTTGACAACTCAAAAATTTCGGACCACTTCGCCATTATCCCCACCGGTGTCGCTCCCAAGAGCCTTTCCGAAGCAGAAGCGAAGATTTACCAGATGATTTGCCAGCGGTTCATCGCCGTATTTTTCCCGCCCGCAAAATACCTAAACACCACCCGCATTACCACCGTCGAGAGCGAAACCTTCCTTACCGAAGGCAAGATTCTGGTGGACCCGGGTTTCAAGGCGGTTTACGGCAAGGATAGCGACGACGAGTCTAACATTCCCAAACTGAACGGCAACAAGGCGAAGACCGTCTCCATCGAAGCAGAAGAAGACTTTACCAAGCCTCCTGCCCACTACACCGAAAGTTCGCTCCTTTCCATGATGGAAAGTGCGGGCAAGCTGGTGGAAGACGACGAACTGCGGGACGCCATGAAGGAACGGGGTCTCGGCACTCCTGCCACACGTGCCGCCATCATCGAAAAGCTGGTCAGCGACAAGTACGTAGTCCGCGACGGCAAGGACATGATCCCCACCGCCAAGGCCTTTGACCTGATCAAGGTGCTTTCGGCCATGAACTGCGAAGCCCTCACCAGCCCAGAACTCACCGGCGAATGGGAATACAAGATGGACCTGATTTCCAAGGGCAAGGAATCCCGGGAAGAGTTCATGAAGGGCATCGTGGAGATGACCCGCACCATGGTAAAGAACATCAAAGGTTTCAAAGAAGAACACACCGAAGGCGAAGCCAAGTTCAGTCCCGTAAACGGCAAGAAGGTTTTCGAGACCGTGAGCCGCTATAAGACCGAAGACGGCATCGTCATCCGCAAGATGATTGGCGGAAAGCGACTTACCGACGAAGAAGTGGTGGAGCTCTTGACCAAGCGCAAGATCGGCCCCCTTACGGGATTCCGCAGCAAGAAGGGTTCCGAATTTTCGGCGGTGGTCATCATCAACGACCAGAACAAGATTGAATTCGTCTTTGACGATAAGCCCGAAGAAATCGACACCGACAAGAAGGTGGGATCTTCTCCCGTGGACGGAACCGACGTGTTCGAGACCCTCACGGGCTATGTTTCCCAAAGTTATGTGGACAAGCTGCCTTCGGGAATCTCACTGCCTAAGATTCTCCTGGGCAAGGAACTGCCTTTCGAAGCCATCCAGAAGCTTTTGGCCGGCGAAAAGACGGAGCTTATCAAGGGATTCCGCAGCAAGAGCCACCGTCTGTTCGACGCCTACCTGTATCTGGAAAAAGGCAAGCTCAAGTTTGATTTCCCGCCCCGCGAATTCAAGCCCAGACGGTTCGGAAAGAAAAGTGTGTAACCAAAGTGTCATCCTGAGCGGAGAGCCATAAGGCTCGAAGTCGAAGGATCTCAAGTAGAGTGTGGAATGTTGTTTAGGCTTATTCCTGTAGTTTTTCTGCTTTTCGCTTTTGTCGAAGCAGACGCTGCCGCTGTCACCGACACCGCTCGCACCGACAGCAGTTCCGCCGTAGTCACCAGTGCAGCCGACACACTCCAGCAAGACACCACCCGCACCGATAGCATCGCCAACACTACTACCGCGATCATAGAAAACCCCTACGGCCTGCCCGACGAACTCATGCCCCTCTGGAATTCCATGAGCATCAAGCAGAAGGCCGCCCAGATGGTCATGGTGTACCTTTCACCGGCCCAGTTCCTGATAGAAAACGAATTCGGAGCCGTGCTAGTCATGAAAAACCACCTGAAGGACACGGCAGCATTCAAGTCCCGAATCAAGGAGGCCAACGAAGGCCTGAAAATTCCCCTGCTGGTGGCAAGCGACCAAGAAGGTGGCTTCGTAAACCGCCTGGGCGGCATCTCCGAAAAATGGAAGCACGCCCCCAGCGCCAAGGAAATGCGGGACATGCCCGCGGATTCTGTCCAGCTGATCTCCGCAGAAATCGGCGCTGAACTGATGGAACTGGGCATCAACATGAACCTGGCTCCGGTACTGGACCCCGCCAAGGACCACCGGAAAAAGAATTCCTTTATGGAAGAAAGCGCCCGCAGCTGGGAAAAGGATTCCACCAGTACCGAAAAAGTCCAAGCCTTTGTCCAAGGTATGCGTCAAAGTGGCGTGGTATGCGTGTCCAAGCATTTCCCGGGTTATGACTCTTGGACCAACAGCGACCATCAAATCGCCATCAGTGCAAGCCCCAAAAAGAAAATCGCGTATAACGTGGAATTTTTCAAGCGACTTTCCGACGACATTCCCGTGACCATGATGAGCAGCGTGCGGTTCATCCGCATTTCTAGCCGCCCCGCCGTATTCGAGCCGAAAATCGTAAAAATGGCCCGGGATATGGACCCGGAAACGGTGATTCTCACCGACGACCTGTGGGGAGTATCCCTACGGGCCTGGGTCAGCGGAACAGAACGGGTAAAAAGCAAGGGCTACCCCCGCAAGGATTTCCGCAAGCTCATCCGTACCGCCCTTACCGCAGGCAACGATATGTTCATGATTACCTACCCCGCAAAGGCGGTAGAGATGGTGAACTACCTTGTGCAGATTTCCAAGAACAACAAGACCTACAAAAAACGCATCGAAGAATCCGCCGCACGAATACTCAAGATGAAGTATAAGGCAGGGATGATTAAGTAGTGGTTAGGGGATAGGATCTAGGGGTTAGGATCTAGGGGTTAGGTTGTAGGAACGTCATCCTGGGCCCTAGAGCGCAGCGATAGAAACTGCGATAGAATCGCGAGGATCCGCTTAACGTGCGGAATTAAATTGACAGCTTCAAAATTTCAGCCCCGGCCAGGTCGAGAATCTTTCTTCGGCAAGTTCTTCACCTCTTTCAACAACTTTTCCGGTCCGATTTTTTCATAGACCAGCTTCAAGATTTCGGCGGCGGCACGGGCGTCGGCCAGAGCCCTGTGGTGGTTAAAGTCCGGAAGCTCCAGGGATTCCGTCAGGTTGTGCAGGCTGTAGCTGGGCAGCCCCGGAAAAAATCTTCGGGAGAGCTTCACCGTGCAAAGCCTGGGCGGGTCGTACTTGATGGCACAGCGTTTCAGTTCCGCCATCATGAAACGGCTGTCGAACTGCACGTTGTGAGCCACAAAGATGCGGCCTTGCAACATTCCCATCAGGTCTTCGGCGATAGCCGAAAACTGCGGTTTACCCTGCACCATCTCGTCAGTAATTCCCGTAAGCCTCTGCACAAAGGGCTGGATAGGCATGCCCGGATCTACCAGGGCCTGGAACGTTCCCTCCACGTTGGTATCGTCCATCAACACGACGCCTATTTCGGTAATGCGTCCATCGGAAGGTTTCCCTCCGGTGGTTTCCAAGTCCACAACGGCAAATTTCACGGTTTAATCCCTGCGAAGCGTTCCCTTACTGGATAGGAACGTCGATATCCAGGGTCTGCCTTGCAGCACGATTTTCCACGCGGGCCTTCATGACCTTGGACTTGGGCCGACCATAGACAGGCACCACCACCAGGTTCGACACCCCGGCATCTTCGCTAGGAGTCGCCTCGGTTTCTGCAACGGTCTTCGAGAATATTGGCGTCTTGCCCTTGTCAAAGACAGAATAGGTAAACTCCCGGTTCAGCCCCTTCTTGATTTGCTTGGTTGGCACCTGGAAATAGATGATGCCGCCCTTGGGCACCTTGCGCAGGCTGTCCTTGATTTCTTCTTCGGTGGCAAAGTCCGCTTCCATGGCCATACGCACGTTCTTCTTCAACTTGTCGGCACTTTCGTAAAGCACGGACACGTTGAACTTGGCGTCTTCGGGCATGGCTTCCGGACGCACGTCCCGAATCTTCGCGTTGTTCTGGTAGTATTCCCAGCGGCCGTTGTCGTGGAGAATCACCGTAGAGCCGTTGGAGGTCGTCGCGATAATGTCGTTAGCAAAAGCACCCGCCGCAAAGGCAAGCAGGCAAGCACATCCAACCAATCCACTCAATTTCATAAACACCCCGTTCTCGAGTTTACGCTGGAAATATAGTATTCCCCAAATCCTATATTTCCCCCCCGTGAACGGAAAAACCAGATTTGCGCCCAGCCCCACCGGCTACCTCCACGAAGGCCACCTGCTTTCGGCCCTGTACGTGTGGGCCGCCGCCAAAAAATGGGACCTGTCGGTGCACCTGCGCATCGAGGACCACGACCAGGAAAGGTCAAGGCCCGAACACATCGCCGCCATCCGCGAAGACCTGCAATGGCTTGGCTTCAAGTGGCAAAGCGAAAGCCTCCAAAGCGACCACTTCGACAGGTTCGAAAAAAACCTCAAAAAACTGGAAGCACAAAACCTGGTCTATCCCTGCTACTGCAGCCGCAAGGAGCTGGAAGAACAAAATCCAAAGAACGAATTTGGCGAAATCATATACCAAGGAAAATGCAAGGGGGGAAGCCTCCCCCTCGCTGCAGCCACATATCATCCCCGCCACTTACTTGTCATCCCCGCGCAGGCGGGGATCTCCCATCAACCTGGCGGGGATATCCATGCGTCTTCCGCTACCCCCTCTAGCGGGGGTTCCCCCCGCAACGCCCCCCACTCCCTCCGAATCAAGATTCCAGACAAAGTAGTTAACTGGCACGACCTACGCCTAGGGGACTTTGCCGAAAATCCGAAACTCCAATGCGGGGACTTCCCTATCCGGGACAGAATCGGCCAATGGACCTACCAGTTCGCCGTCTGCGCCGACGACATCGAAGAGGGAATCTCCCACGTTATCCGGGGCGAAGACATACGGAACTCCACCGCAAGGCAAATCGCCCTGATGGAACTGATGGGCAGGGCCGAACCGCCCAAGTACCTGCACCACCCCCTCATCGTAGATACCGTAGGCAAAAAACTTTCCAAGCGGGAAAAGGCCCACAGTATCCGGCAAGACCGGGAAGCAGGTGTCACCCCCCAAGAACTCCTGGGCCGGGTCCTTTTCAAGGCAGGACTTGCCTCCACCCAAGCGCCCGCCAACCTAGACACCGCCCTGGACATCGTCTGCCGAAATCTGTAGATACAAAAGCCAAAGACGCCCCTATTCGACAACTAGTAACTAGTAACTAGTAACTAGTAACTCAACAAAAATGTATATTCAGGGCATGTCCAACGCAGCCTTGTCCGCCACCCTCTCAAAGATTCGCCAGGAATCGGCCCTTTTCGATTCCAAAGATTCACTCTTGAACTTCAACACCAAGGGACTGTACCAGACGCCCCTGATGCTCGAAACCGGCGACCTGTTCTTTGAAAAGTGGAAACAGGCCGGAGGCCCCCTGCCACTGGACTCATTCCTCCCCAAGTCAGAAAATTTCACACCCCAGCAAAAGCTAGAGGTGAAAGAACGTATCCTGCAAGCCCTCAAGGAAAAGTTGGAGGACTTCGGTACCACCGACCTGTACCTGCTGCTGGGATTCTTGAAGTGGGAAGGGAACGCCCTTTCCCCAAGCCTGCTAGTGCCCCTGGATGTGAACCTCCAGACCCAAACGGTAGCCCTTTCTTCGAAGCATCCTCTCGAAAACATCGTCCTGCGAGAACGGTTGAAAACGGAGCTTTCGCTCCCCACCATAGAAGACGCTACCCTGAACGGGCAGTTCAGCATCTTGCTGTACTTTTCCCTCTTCGAAAAAGCGGTGGCGGCAAAGAAAAACTGGAAATTTACACGACACGGTATCTGCCTCGCCTTCTTCGATTCCGTCAAGCTTAACCTCAAGAAATGCATGGAACTGGGGCTGGACGAATCCAACGCCAGCGCCGCCTCCACCGTTCAAGCCCTCTTTACCGCCGATGGATTCCAGACCAAGGATTCCAAGTTCGACGGAGAAACATTTGACAAGCTGTACTCGCCGCTGGACCACTATCCTCTGTACATCACGGATTCCCACACCACCAAGGTCACAGAAGACGCAAAAGATGCCGGAAACAACGCCTACGCCATCCAGGCCCTGCCAGGTACAGACTGGGACCGTGCCACGGCGAACCTGGTGGCCGATTCCATCGCCGAAAAGAAAAGCACCCTGGTGGTTTACCGCAGGGCTTCTACCGCCCAAAAGTTTAGGGATCGGCTGTTCCCCCAGTTCCGCAATTTCGAAGGCCCCGAAAGGGACGACCTTCTGCCGGAACTCCAGAAGACCCGCGATTCTTTTGTGCGGTATTACGACGCCATAAACAAAAACATCCAGCCCTCCGACGCGCCCCTTTCGGACCTGCTGACGGAATTTGTCCAGAACCCGGCCGTCAAGGTTAAAGCATCCGACGCCCTGTTCCAGAAAATCGCGAACGTTCCGTACAGGGACTACTGCGAACTCAAGGCGGACCTGGACGAGATTCTTTACCTTTACTTCGAAAAAAAGGGCAAGGAGGCCAGAAACGCCTTCAAGGATGTGCGGGTCCCGAGCCTCTCCGTCGAAGAGCAAGAAGTAATTGCCAAGGAACTTGCCCTTGCCTCGAGCAAGGCCAACGAACTGAAGCCCCTGATCGAGCTGGTCGAAAAGACGGGACTGTTCCCCACGGGCATCTACCTTTCTGGACTTTCGGACATCATCGACCTGATTCTCCAGAACTTCAACAGGAACACTCCAGTCTTTGAAGACTGGGAGCTGCGTTCCAACAGCTGGGAAGACTACCAGGATTCCCTGAAGGCGCTTCCCGAAGCAGGCGACAAGTGGGTCCGCTACCGTAGGCAGACTTCGGAAATCTACACCGACAACGCTGTCGATGAGAACATCCTTTCTGTCCGCGAAGAATTCGCAGACAGCCTGAAGGCCACCCTCAAGGGCCTTTCGGACCGCTACCGCAGTTCCAAGAAAAAGCTTTTGAAAGTCCTGAAAGACCCGAAGTCCGTCTCCTCGGACAACCAGTTGCTGGACCTGATCGATACCCTGATCGAGTTGCAAGAAAACAAGCGGGCCTACAAGGACACCTCCGTTCTCGGGAACCACCTGCTGGGCCGCGACTGGCTCTACGAACGCTCCAACTGGTTCGAGCTGAACAAGAAAATCACCTACATCTACGACTTTAGGGAGACCCACAAGAACGACCCGCGGCTGGACCTGCTTCTCCAGATTCTGGAGCAGTGGCAGCTGTTCAAGGATGCCCTCCCCCAGATGAAGGACTACGCGAAGGTCGTCAAGGAACTCCAGGAATCCACCCGCAAGATTACGAAGGGACTTTCCCTGGAAACACCTCTCGAGAGCCTGTGCATCGAAAAGTGGCTGGACGAAATCCAGCTGTGGAATGCCAACTGGGGCAATCTGGAAATTCACGTGCGCACCACGTCGCTTTTGCAGTCCATCGAAAATTTCGGAGCAAAGGAACTGGTCGACTACCTGAAAGACGCCGACAACGTGAGCCAGAACATCGCCCAGGCCTTCGCCCATTTCTGGGCAGGCACGCAAATCCAGCAGGTAGGCAAGGATTGTCCCGACCTGTTCTCCCTTTTGCCCAAGGCCCGCGCCCAAAAGACCAGGGATTACCGCTCCCGACTGGACCAGTTCTGCAACGCAAACTTCAGGTTGGTGCAAAAAAACGTCAAGGACAATCCGGGCCTTTTCGCCTTTATCCCGCTGGAGCAGAGTTTCCAGCTGGCCCCATCACAAAAGTTTCAGACCGTAGTCATTCTGGACGCGGACTGCATTTCGGTCTGCGAGGCGCTTCCCGCCATTTTCAAGGGCCAAAAGACGGTGCTGGTGGGCGATTCCAAGGCGCCTCTCCTGAAGCACCTGCCGCTGGACGGCTACCCCGAAGACAAGACGCCCCATACCCAGGCGTTCCTAGAATCTATTCTCACCATGAGCTTAAGGCAGGGGATTCCCACCAGGGAACTGTGGTTCTCCACCACCTACGCCCATTCCTCCATGATAGATTTTGCGAACTGCAAAATCTACGGTGGCGACATTCGGCAACTGCCGCAACCCAGCCGTGAAAAGGTAAAGAACCAGACCCTGAAAGTCGTCTCCGACAAGGTCCTGGAAATCGCGAAAGCCGCCATCCACCATGCCGAAAGACAACCGGGACGCACTCTCGGCATTATCGCGCTCCACCAGTCCACCTGCATGGAAATCGAGTCGGCCATCAACAGCCTTACGCCCAAGGATTCTCCGGCGGCAAGGTTTTTCCAGCCTACAAACCCTTCCATCAGTTTTTACGTAAAGACACCCGAAAGGGCGGTCAACCGCCTGCGGGATACGATTCTCGTGTGCGGCGAATACGAAACCACCGAAAAGAAAGCCATCAACAATTCCCTTTCTGTCTGTGCAACGCTTGCCAAAAGCGAACTACAGGTGTTCCTTTCCGAAAGCGACATGGCCCAAAAGCCCAAAGAAAAACCGGACCTATTCTGGGAATGGATTCTGTACCTGCAGAAGGTGCTTACCTTGAACATTACCGACGAGAAGCCCAAGGAATCGGCACTCTACGCCCAGGCCCTAAAGGCCCTGCAAGACGAAAACATCCAGGTGGAGCCCTATTTCTGCCAGTGCGGCATTTCTGTTGGTCCTGTGGTGGTTAACGCCAACAATTCCAAGCGGTTCCTCGCCATGGTCGAAGACGACTGCACCACGGAACGTTTCAGGGAATCCATTGAAGACCGGATCTATATCAGGCACACGTTGCTCCGTCAAATCGGCTGGAAGGTGCTGAACCTGTGGACCCCCTTCTGGTACATGGCCAACAGCGACGAAGTGAGCCACATGGTTACCACCATCACCATCGAGCAGAGCGTGGCTCCCCCGCCCAAGGATGCCTCCGAAGAGGAATCCGAAAGCATCGACGCCATCAGTGCCGAAAACCTGAGCGTGATTCCCTATACGGTGCTGCACCCGAAAATCGAAGGGACTCCCCACGACAGGCCCATCGCCGAACTTTCGGCGGCATCCATCATCACGCAGCTCAAGTTCTATGTGGACCACGAGTCCCCCATTCACGAAGAACTTTTGCAGCAGAGGCTTTTCGAGCTCCACAAGGAACCCTGGCCGAACCAGAAGCTCGTTCCCCAGATTATGGATGCCATCAAGCAGGGCATCAAGGGCCAGAAGTTTATCCAGACCGGCAAGTTCCTGTATTCCCTCAAGAACCCTGCGGTAGAGCTGAGAGACAGAAGTTTCCGGCCGTCTTCGGAACGGAAGATGATTTACGTCTCTCCCGAAGAGCGTATGTTCATACCGTCGTCTATGGACGAACGAGACATCAAGCAGTTGCTTGGACTGCTGGAATAGAAAAAGTCCCGCCGTAGAGCGGGACTTTCGTTGAGCTACCAGGATTCGAACCTAGACAAACAGAGTCAGAATCTGTTGTGCTACCATTACACCATAGCTCAAAGTGCTACCAAAATTAGAAAAAAAAATCACTTCGGCAAGGGGTCCTTTGAACTATTTTACCGTAGGAGGGGTATAAGTAAGCCAAAGTTCCTTAATTCCGTTACCCGCCATCAGATTCTGGTCAACCGTACTCACATAGCTGTACTGGGGAGTCCCCGCCTCCTGGAGGGCCGAAACCACCACCGGATCTCCGGAGTAGAATATCAATTTTTGCATTCCGCTGGGCAGATAGGTCAGCACGTACATATTGCAGGTTACCGTGCGGACAAAATGGGAGGTTCCCTCTATGCCCAGGACCACGCTGTTCATAAAGCAATTCTCGCTTTGCTGATTGTCCTGCTGGTCCACCACGAGCCTAACGCCCACCGAAATCCAGGAATACTTGTCCAAGGTGGCCTCGCCGATAGACAGGGTGTCCTTGGCTCCTTCCAGTTCAGACTTTTTCACGTAGCGGGAAAGGCCCACGTTGGTCACGGTCTCCCCCGACCTCTGGCGGTATTCCACACGGAAGGAGTCGTAAGGAACCTCTTCGGGAGCGGGCAACCACCACCGACCTAGAGTGTCGGTCCGGGCTTGAATGTCATACTCCAGAGTCAGGCCGTTCGCAAAGCCGAAGCCGAACAGGTCCGTAATGACCATGACTTCAACGCTATCGCAACGATCCAGGTTCGAGCAGTCCACCTGTCCCGAAATCCAGGCCTTGGGAACAGCCGGGGCTTCCGTGGTACCCGTTTTAGCTGTAGTATCCTTCTGGTCAACTTCCCTCTTAGGGGCATCATTTTCAGCAGAAACCCCTTTCTTGTTCGCCCCCCAAACCAGGGAATCAAGAGCCAAGGATTCGCCGGACTTTAAAGCTTTGGACATTTTCCAACTGCGGAAAATCACGGAATCGGCGATTCCAGATTCTTGCAGCTTTTCGATGACCATCGGGTCACCAGGGCAGAAGCCGAAGGTCCAAGATCCTTCTGGGACCAGCAGTTCAAAGGCTCCGGGAGCAAACACCGATTCAAAGAACGGGATGCCCGAAACATAAACCTTGAAGTGAGACCCTACAGACACAGGGGCCAGAGCAGAATCGCCAAGCGTCAAGAAGCCCTTCACCTTGGCGGCAGCCTCAAGAACAAGAGAATCATCCTCTGTAGAAGCCTCCGGCAGATAAAGGATTTCGCTAGAGGCGGAGTCGATGACCGCCAGCTGGAAAGTATCCGCAGGCACATTCGTAAACAGGAACCGCCCTAGGGAATCCGTTTCCGTCTCGCGGAAATCGGACCAACCGGCATCTTCCCACTTAGACGACAAGACCATACGAACAACGGCGCCCTTGGCCTTGGTTCCGTTCTTATGGTGGACCTCGCCCTTCAAGGTATCCAGGCTGGCAACGGTATTCTCGGTCTGGGTGGCAGTTCCTGCCACGAAATCGTTGTTGCTGCACGCCCAAAAACCAAAGGCGGAAAGCAATGCTGCTAGACTTGTCGCTAACCTCATTTTTCCTCCTCCGGCAGGTCCACCTTCTCCTTACTGATGGGGAAGAACTGCACGTTCAGTTCGCACAACATGGTTTCACCGCTATCCGATGTGACAATATCCAGAATTTCTTTCTGAAACATATCAATTTTTCGGATAATCCGTTCAAGTCCGGCGGCAGAAACGCTCATGGTGGTCGTCGAAACATTACGACGGGCCGTAGTGTAGCGATCCAGGGCTTCTTTGCCCAGGTCAATCATCTGCTTCTGGAACTGGTGAACGAACAAGGGCGAAATTTCCTTGCCGCTGGTCACCGTCTTGTTCACGGAACGGTAAAAGCCGTCCACCTTTTCGATAAGGCCCAAATCCAGCAGCAACTGCAAGGACTGTTTCGCCTGGGGCACAGAAATTTTCGGATTTAGAAACCAGGCCAGCTCCTGGAGATTCCCTTCATTGATGTTCAAGACCGAAAGAGCCTCGCGAACCGCCACGTGGTACCACTTGGCGTAATATTCCTGCTGGTTCTTGGTCAGGGCCTTTACCGCCTTGGGCAACAGCGAGGACATCTGGTCAAAAATTTGCTGCTTGGACTCCACCGACTGGGCGTGGGTAAAGTCCACCATCAGCTTGAAGTAACGGCCTTCTTTTTCGTTCAGACCTAGTGCCGCTATAAACTTCGGCACCATCTGGGGCGTAAGGGACTTGCGGCCACGGACCAAGTCCAGGTAATAGCCCGACGAGGAATAACCCGCCTTCTGGGCGAAGGACCTGTAGGAGAAGTACCGCTGTAAAGACTTGCGGTATTCGTAATAATCCTGCAAATACTTGCGGTAATTGTAGTACGCAAAGATATTCATCGACTTAAATTTAATTTTTTATTTTCTTGGGAACACTTATTTTAAGAAAAATTATCATTTTCGCCGATTTTTATTAAAAAAGAACACTTTGAGAACACTTTTAGTTCAAAAGGTATACCACACTGGCAATTTTTTTGTTTATATTTAGGGAACACCCAATCCCATCCCTAGACCCCCGGTGAACAAATCACCGAGGGTTCTTTTTTTACCCTATGGATTTTTCTAAAATTGGCTCCATGAAGGTTATCAAGAACTTCGTCTTCAAAATTCTACGCTTCGCAGGAATCCTTGCCGTCATCTACGTGAGCATGGTGTTCTACCTCGCCCTGACAGAACGGCGAAACGCCTACCCCAGGGCCATACCCCACAAAGAAGCCCGGGCAGCCATCGAAGGCCACGCCCAAGGCATCAGCTGCACCCTGCAAGACGGAACCGTTCTCGAAGGCTGGAAGATGGGTGAAGCGGGAACCCCGACACTTCTCTACTACCCCGACGCCGACGAGGACGCCGCCCAGTTCCTGGCCGAACTGGACAGCCTTCCGGGAGTCACGCCGGTCACCTTCAACTACCGCGGTTCCGGCAACAACAAGGGAACGCCGTCAGAAAAGACTTTTTCGCCAGATTCTAAAGAAATCCTGGAATGTGCCAGCCAGGTAAACGGAACAGCACCGAAATTCATCGCTGGTCGCGGAACAGGCGCCATCCTTGCATTTAACAACAGCAACAGCCAGACAAGGCTCATCTTGATAGATCCTGTCGAAAGCATCGCCGAAGCCCTTGTATACAAGTACGGATTTCTCTACCCGAAGTTCCTCGTTCGGGCGGGAGACGCCATAAACACTGGCATAAACGGCCTATCTATAGACCAAATTGGGATATTTTTGGACAGAAGCCAATTTAGTGACCGCGGTCACATTTTCACCCAGAAATTTCAGGGGGCAACCGTCTGGAAACGAGATGGCGGATCGTTTAGAGCCACATTGACAGAAATCGTCCAAAGCCCAATTTCAGACTAATTCCTACTGATTTTTGTATACAAGGTTGGCATCATATCTCCCAAAAAAACGCCCTCTAATCCCAATTTTTACTATGTTTCTTGACGGAAACCACCAACATTTTTAACTTGTTGGATGCTGGGGAACAACAAAAGAAAGAGGTATAAATAAAAATGGATAACTTTGTAATCAAGATGGATATTCGCGGTTTTGTCCGTTTTAGCGGTGAAATCGTCAAGGAACTGAAATTGGACAAGACGCCCTATGCAGACCTGGAAGTGGACAAGGCTGGCAAGCGCATTGCCGTGACCCCCTCCAAGACCCTCAAACCCACGTCTTACCGCTTTATGCCCAACGGAAGCGGCTACCTGCTGTATTTCAAGGGCGCCCTGAATGCCGTCGGATTCCAGATTGCCACTGGCGCTTACACAGTCGTCAAGGAAGGCACCCGCATCGTGTTCACCGGAAAGGCCCCCGCCAAGAAGAAAGGCACCTGGGAGCCCATCGCCTGCCGTAACTCCGCCGGTCTCCCCATGCTCTCCATCGATTCCCGCGGAACCATCATCTTTGACAAGCGCACCAGCACCGCCATGGAAACGGCCAAGAACGATACCATGATTGCGGAATACGATGCCAACAAGAAGGTCTTTAAGCTGTCTTTCGGCAAGAAAGGCTTCATCAACGTCCGCACCATTGCAAGCCATGCCAACGCTTCTTTTATGGGCACGCTTTCTTCTCACGGGATTGCGCTCCCTACCAGGAGCTACCGCACAGACTGCAAGGTGAACGGCAAAACCCTCACCTTCAGTGTTGCCCCGCTTATCGCGGCGCAAAAGGCTAAGAAAGGCTAAAAATGATTGACGTACTCAAGGCGTTCTACTCGATCCACTACAACTTCGCCGCGGTGAGCATTTTGCTCCTGGCGTTGAATATCTTTCTTCTGACCAAGAAGAATTACAAGTGGACAATCATCTTCGTAGCAGTGTTAATCGCCTTCAACGTATTCCTCTACAAGCGGACCGACGGAAAGGCGTGGACCCTGCAAGCCGCCACCGTCAAAGACGTGTACGGTAATGAATCCAAGGGAGAAGACATGACCTTTTCTGTTCACAAGAATTGGGTGAGCAAAGAAGGGATTGTCGTTGACCGAGGGGACACCATTCACCATTGGTGCTGGGTTGACGCTTATTGGGACCAATTCGCAAACACCGACCTTGTGGCTGCCATCTGGGGAGACAACTCCAGCAAGAAACTGATGAAGTCCACAGAGAATCGTGCGAACGACGCGAGCAATCAGCAATAGCCCTATTTCTTGAACTCTTCAATAGAAAGCTCACCTGCCTCAAACCTGAGGTAGGTGCGTTTTTTTATCCATTCTCCAGGGGACGCCACCAAGCCAGTCCTGACGGGCCAGATGCCCGGAATATGGTGGTGTCCGTGGACGCATATCTGGCAATTGTTTTTTTCTATGGCTCGAGCTGCCCAGGTCAAGTATTCATCCAACTTGATTTCGCGGTCGGCACCGAATTTGCGGCTTCGGCGACCAACGAGGCGGGCAAGCCCCATCCCCCAATCCGGGTGAATTTGTCTGAACAGCCCTTGGTTGAGCGGATTGTTCAAGATTTTTCGAAAGATTCGATAGCTCCAGTCCGAGCGGGCAACGCCATCTCCATGGGTAAAGAAAACCTTTTTACCCTGAATATCCAGCTTTAAATTTGAAGAAACCTGTACACCGAGATTCTTCGGGAAGAAATCGCCGTAGGCAAAGTCGTGGTTTCCTCGCAGCAGGTGCACCTGGACACCGGATTCTACCAGTTCCGCAAGAGCTCGGAACAGGTGAAAATGTTCCTTGTTCACATAGTAACGGTATTCGTACCAGAATTCGAACAGGTCGCCCAAGATGACCACATGACTAGCCGCACCTTTCCAAGAGCGCAAGAGTTCGATCAAAAGCTTTTCTCTATAAGGGACTGCCCCAGGAGGTTCTACCCCCAGGTGAGCATCTCCGAGAAAGTATGCGGGCTTTTCCATAGGTGGAAATATAGAATAGGTGCAGTAAATGAGTTATGAGTTATGGGTTATGAGTGGTGAGTCGTGAGCCTGATGTCCTGATAAAAAACACCCGGGGTCGTTGGACCTCGGGCGCAATTGATTTAATAACTGCGATTATTTTTTGACGCAACGAACCGAGAGTTCCGCCTCATCCAACTCATACATACTGCTACCGAGAGAGAGGGTATAGTTGCCGTCGCTTTCTGTCCAACGCGCTATGCGATGAGCACCATCATTATACTCAGTAGCCGTCCAATATTCGCCGGCATCATCACTCCAGCTACCATTGTTACCATACCCTGATACAGAGAGCCGCATGAACTTATCTAGCTCTTTTGCATCATTGCCAAGACTATAGAACAAATCATCCCAGTCTTGCTGAGTGGGCAATTCCCAACCATCGGGACATCCATTTGTTGAAGCATCTTCCCAATTATAGTAGTATTCACTTTTATGGTTAGGATTGTCATTACGAGACTTCGCCGTGGGATAAGCTAAATTTTCAACCATCCAAATCAAGCCTCTACCATCCTCATACACTTTATAACCATGTCCTTCTCCACGATCATCACACATATAAGTACGGGGGAAATAGGCAGCTCCTTTACCGCAAGGTTCCGAGGATTGCTGGTCTACATATACTTCGTTTCCTTCAATGATTAACTGACTCATCGTCACAATTCTTTCCGCTGCTCGCGTGCTATCTATCCAATAGCCAAAGTAAGCGCCGTCGTCTAGAGGGGCCCAAGAAGTATCCATACCTAATTCAATAGAAACTAAACCGACAACAAGTAAACCTAAACCCGAAGCAAGATTGGTAGAATCCAAGCCCGCACCATCAATGGCCTTTTGCACTTGCTTTATATCTACATCTTCATTTAACGAAGCTCTTGTTTCGCTTTTCCATGTTACCAAGCCATCAAGGAACTTGAACGTTCCATCGCTGGTCGCACTGGAACCGCTGGCCGCACTAGAAGGAGAGCTGCCGCCTTCACCTGAGCCTCCTTCGCCGGAGCCGCTTCCGCCGTCGCTCTTCTTGGAACTGCTGGACTTGCCGTCACTATTGCAACGGCGGCCGGTGCA
>JAEDLI010000052.1 GCA_016295375.1 Fibrobacter sp.
CAGACCCACATAAAAGGGGTGGGGGAGGCATCCCCCTGCCTTCAGCCTTGCCCCTCTTTGCGTCGTTCAAGAACGTTCCTTTTCACGTCATCCTGGAGCGTAGCGATAGGGGCCAGGGCAAGTCTTCCGTCACCCCCTCGCCTAGGGGCCCCCCCCTAAAACCCCCGGCCTCTCAAAAAAAATTATCAACTGTTAATTTTTGACAGCAGATTGGATATATATTATTGGTATGGAAAACGATGAAGAAGAAATAAATGACAACGCATTTACGCCTGTCGAGATAATTCTGGCGTTTATAATTCCGTTTATCCTTTTTGGGGGAGGAATGTTAGCGCCCGTCTTTACGGATAGCATTTATCTTTGGTGCCTCTCGTTAATTCCTTTTTATGCTTATTTATTCTTTGGTTTTATGTTTTCAAAAGAAAAAAAGAGCGGTCTTTGGGGGAGCAACGCTTTGTTGAGTTTTTTGACATCAATTTTATTGACGGTGCTAATATTTATCGTGCCCCAAAATTGGGAAATCGTCTTGAACATATGTAGGTTAGGTCTCTTAAATCTGATTGTGTCCTTTTTCTTCTTGTTTATCCTATTTCTCATTTATATGACAAAAGACAATGATTTTGCAATGGCAATAATATCATTTTTTTGGTGGTGGTAACACTAAATGAGAAAACCCGTATGAAAATGTCCAAAGATATTGAATTTGAACTGAACCAGGGCAAAGATGTCAAGATGCCCTCGATGCGCAAAATTTATGTTCTTTGCTCTGTAATTCCCTTTGTTCTTTTTTGGGCGGGGATAACATCTCCGTTATGGACGGATAATTTTATCGTCTATTTTTTTGCCTTGGCTCCATATTACCTTTACATAATTCTTCTGAATAATGATTGGATTGATGGACGAATACTGTTTGATACACAAATCGGAATACTTATTTCCAGAATATGGGCATTTAATATCTTTCTGATGGCTCTTTCTAGCCTTTTTTTCTCTCAATTTTGGACATATACGGAATCTATTTTTTTCGGAGTTATTTTGATGAATGTGGTGAATGTTGTGCCTGCGATTATTTCCGTGATCGCGGCTTTGTATTTGCATAAAACAAGGTATGCACGTTTTCCGTTATGGGCTCCACCCCCTGGGGACGGCTAAACGATCTAAATAACTTTGCATTTCTGCAGGCCAATATTTATGTTGAGCGATAAAAAAAGGAAATTTGGCCCAATAGATCAAAAAGACGCCTTGATGCGGAAACACTCCAAAAAGAAGTAGGCGGGCCTCAAGTAGTCTGCCAAGGAGCGAAACATGAACTACACTGCTAGGATTTACAAGGACGGAGATGCCTACTCGGTTGAGTTCCCCGATTTGGACGGCTGCTTTACCCAAGGCGATACTCTTGAAGAAGCTCTTACCAATGCAAAGGAAGCAATGGACTTGACCCTAGAAGATGTGTTCGATGGTAAACCTCTTCCGGAATGCAAGACCTTCGCAAACGAAAAGAAAGGCTTCTACCAAATTGACGTTGACCCCGAACTTGCAAAAGTCCTCCAGATGACGGCGGTTCGCGTCAAGAATCCTTAAATCAATCACCCCGTGCCCAAACACCCCGGCATCTCAACAAAATGCCAAGAAAATGCGTTTTTACGAAGAATTTGGCACATTTCTTCCAAAAATACAAAACAGAATTGAACAAAAATACAAAACAAAACTTGAAAATTTTACAAAACAAATTGTCTTAATTGGCAACCTTAGTGACCAACTAATTTTTGGGGGAGGGGAGGGACTAGAATTTCTTCCGCACGTCTGCTGCGGAAAGCCAACCGCCCTGTTCGGCAGATCGTTCGCCCTCTGCAAGAGCCTTCTGGAGTTTCATTTCTGATTGAAGAAAGTTTGCATATTCCTTTTCGAAAGCCACTTTCTGCTTCGGTTCCGCCATAATCCTATCGAAAGTCGATGTAGATTTTATCATCATACTTCAAATCTATTTTAAGATTATCCCATTGTCAAGAGATTGATTTTATCATGAAAAAATCTTGCATTTATGCGAACAAATATGTATGTTGAATAATATGAACAAGCCCGAAAACTCCGCCAAATGGTCAAAAGAACGCTTCGATGCGGAACTCGAGAAAGGCTACAATGACATGCTAAACGGCCGCGTCACGTCCCTGGACGATGTTTACGCAAAACTTTCTGAAGCCATCTCCGAAATCAAAAACGGAGCAAAAGCCGCAGATACCGAAAAATTCATCAAAGGATTGATGAATTCATAGCAAAAATCCATCATAGGGGAGGATTCCCCTTTACTTACTAAAATCAAAGAAGGCTGCGGGATCCGTTCCGAAGATTTCACCAAGTTTTATCGCCATCTTGCGGGATACCGCCCGGCGTCCGTTTTCCATGGCGCAGAGGTTCTGGACCTGAATTCCAAGTTTCTCGGCGAGAGTGACCTGCGACCAGTTGCGCAAATCGCGGTTCGCGACAATCATTTCACCGGGAGTGGAATCCAGATTCTTGAACCAATCAGACTCCTCGAAGGGAATCGAATCCTCGTTTTTGCAGACCGCCACGTTTTCAGGTTTGTAGGTATCCTTCAAGAACCTGACAAGCGGAGCAGGGATATGCTTCGCACGAATTTCAATACGGGGCTTTTTCACGACTGCCAACATAGTATACCTCAATATTTATCGACCCATTTTCGCATGTCCAGCAAGCGACCCAATTCAAGGCGATGTGACAATGATACCTGTTATCGCCAAGTTTTGAGTAATGCCAGAAAAGTGGTTGTATAGGTCCCAAAACCTTTAGTGATTGCAGTAGCGCCTTCAGCTTGTTCTGCACCGCTCTAGGCATCGTTTTTGCCGAACGTTCCGCCTTTTTGGTTATGGTTACATTGTACATAGTTGAATATAATCAATTTTTGATTATCCGTCAATAGGGTTGAACATTAACAAACAAAAAAAGCCGGCTTTTGATATATAAAACTCCCAATATTCATTGGGGATATAATCAAAAAGCCGACTTTATTATCAAGCGTGGCTTGTAGACGGAAATCCGCTACCAGTGCCTGTCAGTGGATAATATACAAAAATGGCGGGGGAGAAAACAATTTTTTATTAAACGTCTAATCCAGACCGAGCACGAGCCGGATGGCGGTCAGGGCCTGGTGGGCGGCACAGAGCATGACCCGAGGGGCTACAAGCCCGACGACTTCGTCCACGTCGTTTTTTCCGTCGCCGCAGAGGTAGAACTTGTCCGTAATGCGGCGGGTGAGGATGGCGTTTCCGCTGTCGTAGCTGGCCATCCCGCTGGCGGCGACCAGATATTTTTGAGGAAGTTGCTCCAGGACCGTATCCACCAGCATGGCCTTGGCGTCGGCCTTGTCGAAAGCTTCGCAGATGACGTCGGCCTCCTGCAAAAGGGGGACGGCGTTTTCGGCGGTGACCTTGACCCGATGAACCTCGTAATGGACGTAGGGGGCGATTTCTTCCAGGTTCTGGAGGAGTGCTTCCGCCTTGGGGATGCCTACCTGGCTCATTTTGTATTGCTGGCGGTGAAGGTTGGTGATGTCCACCGTGTCGAAATCTATCAAGATTAGCCTGCCGACGCCTGCACGGGCAAGGGAAATGGCGATGTTCGAGCCGAGGCCTCCCAGGCCGCACACGGCGATAGTTGCTTTTTGCAGTTTTTCGACGGCGTCGGCCCCCTGCTTTTGGACCAGGGCGGCCAGGATTTGCTCACGGGAGGGGAGGGGTGCGGCGCTAGACGACATCAGCCGCCACCTACAAAGTTCACGACTTCGACGCAGTCGCCGTCGGCAAGGACGGTCTCGCCGTATTTGGACTTGGGGACGATTTCTCCGTTTCGTTCTACGGCTATGCGCACCTTGTTGAATCCGGCTTCGGCAATGTAGCTTTCCAGTGTTTTGCCTGCGGCATCTACGTCCTGTCCGTTAATCTTCAGCATGGGTCAAATATAGTTTAGTGCGGACCTATTTTCCGGAGGAGACGATGACCTTTGCGGTCTTCAAGATCTTGTTCTTGAGCTTGTAGCCCTTCTGGAACACGGTGACCACGTGGCCTTCGGGCACGGTCTCGCTGGGCTGCTGCATCAGGGCTTCGTGCATGTTCGGGTCGAACTCCGCGCCGGTGGGGTCGATTTGCTCGAGTCCCGCGTCGGTGAGGATTTTTGCGAACTGGTTGTAGATCATCTGCATGCCTTTCTCGAAGGCTTCCAAATCCTGGGCCTTGTTTTCGCTGGCAAAAGCGCGCTCGAAATTGTCCTGCACTTCGGAGAGCTTTTCAAGGAGCTTGCCGTTGGCGGTTTCGATGAGTTCCAGCTGTTCCTTGGCGGTACGGCGGCGGTAGTTGTCGAATTCGGCCATCAGGCGGAGGTTCCGGTCGTTTGCATCGGCAAGGGCTGCCTTGAGGGCGATAGTCGGGTCTTCGGCAGCGGGTTGCGCAGGCTGTTCAGAGGCTGCGTCTGCGGGCTGCTCAGCAGCAGCATCCGGACTGGATCCTTCGTCGCTTTGCTCCTCAGGATGACGTTCTGCGTCGACCTTATTCTCGGTTGGTGAGCTTGCCGAACCATCCATCTTCATCGCGTCTTCGGCGGCCTTGAGCACGTCTGCTTCGAATTTTGCTTTTTCTTCTGCGGTCGGTTCCTGTTCGTTCAAATCTTCTGCCATTTCAATAAATCCTTTAAAAATTTTCCTGACGGGCTACAGTTTTACATTTTCTAGCCAAAATCACGCCCAAAGATAGCAAATTATGTGCCAAAGGCAAAACACCGGAATAGAGTAGTTGCACGGGCAAATCTGGTATAATTTTGAAACATTTGTGAAAAAAAGAATCAAGAGGCATATAAATTGCGCTATAATTATTTTTTTATATGCTTTTACAAAACACTTTTTGCTGTCAGGACATATAAAAAATGAAAAAACGGTATTTTTATATGCCCTAAAGCCCATATTTCATAAAAAATAAGGCGTATTAAAGGATCAAATTACATTTTATATCAGGTAAAATTGACGAAAATGCGTTCATGGGGCATATAATTTTTTTTGAATGTTGCTTTTTATATGCCCATGCAGTCAATTAAATAAAAACAAAGGCATATAAAACGGTGAAAAAAGATTTGTTTATATGCCCCTTCTCAAATTCAGTTTTTCTAGTTTACATAATCCGCATTATCGGCAATAAAGTGTAGCAAATTTTGCCTCAATTTATCAAATTTGGTCAATCCCACATTTCTTATCTTTATATATTGTAAACGAAATGAGCAAAAAAAACTCCAAATATAAATTTATCCTGTTTGCGGTGGTCTGCCTTTTTTCCGCCGTCCTGCTGCAGAGCTGTGTGGCTACCCGAAAGATCGACGCGGCCAGCATCCTGAGCAAGACCAAGCTAGAATTCAAGGAACTCGCGCTGGATTCCGTGACCATCAATCCGGAGCTGTTCGAGCAGGTCAAGAACCTTAAGTCCACGCTATTGCCGAACCCCCAGGTGGTGCTTATCGTGCAGAACCTGGCCAGAGGGATTATTGAGAAGGAACTTGGCAAGGCGCACCTGATGGCCGTCATGACGGCAAACAACCAGAGCACGGACACCCTGTGGGTCCGGAATTTGAAGGCGAACCTTTTCTTGGATACCCTGATAGAACTGCCATTGCAGCTGAAGGATTCTACGGTGCTTTTGCCCGGCGCAAGCGACATCACGCTTACGACGGACTTTCCGCTGGACAAAAGGCTTCTCTCCCTGACCGGAATCACCAAGTACCGCGCCAAGGGCGAAATTTCCGTATCCCTGGAAGCCGAAGGCCCGCTAGTCTCCTTTGATTTTGACATAGAACATCCCATTTCTCCCGAAGAAATGCGCGCCCTGGAAGACAGGGCCCGGAAATCCCTTTTGGACGGCCTAGTCAGTGACTGGGTCTATTCCATTTTCCCGAAGGAATGATTATGAAACTCCCCCGTCGTTTTGTCCCTGAAAACTTGAATCCCGATGACGAAAAGAAAATCAGCGAGCTTTACCGGAGCCTGCTATTGCGGGATATTCCCGCGGCCGCCACTCCCCTACGGGACTGGATTCTGGACTGGAGCGAGCTGAACTCTGTGCTGGGCGAAGTCAGCTGCCGCCGCTACGTGGCCATGACCTGCGACACCAAGGACGAAAAGGCTGCCAAGGCCTATGCCGACTTTGTAGAAAACATCCAGCCTGTCATCAACGAATACGATGACAAGCTGAACAAGAAACTGATGGCCCACCCCTCCAAGGACGCTCTCAAGGGCGAGTTCGGCGAATGGTTCAAGGGCGTGCAGGTTTCCCTGGACCTGTTCTCCCCCGACAATATTCCCCTGGAGACCGAAGAAAACAAGGAAATCCAGGCCTACCAGAAGATTACCGGCGGCATGAGCGTGGAGTTCGAAGGCATGACCCAGACCATGCAGCAGATGGCGACCTACATGGAAAATACAGACCGGAGCTTGCGGGAACGGGCCTGGCGGGCCATGTGGGAACGCCGCCTCAAGGACAAGGACGCCCTGGACGGAGCTTTTGATAAGTTGTTCAAAATCCGCAAGGAAATCGCCAGGAATGCCCACTGCAGGGACTTTATCGACTACATTTTCCTTGCGAAGCACCGGTTCGACTACTCCCCCGCCGACTGCGATGCTTTCCACGAAAGCATCGAGAAGCTGGTGCTCCCCCTGCTGAAAGAAATCTACAAGAAGCGCGCCCAGAAGATGGGTCTTGAAAAGCTCAGGCCCTGGGACTTGGACGTCGACCCGCTGAACAGGCCCGCCCTCAAGCCTTATTCCAGCGGGGCGGAACTCATCGAGAAGGTGGACCGGATTTTCGAAAGCATCCACCCACAGGCAGGCAAGTGGGCCAGGGAGATGCAGGCCCAGAACCTTATCGACCCGGATTCCAGGCTCGGCAAGGCCCCCGGCGGCTACCAGATCGGCTTTGACGAGAGCCGCCTCCCCTTCATCTTCATGAATTCCGCCTGCACGGACCGGGACATCTACACGCTCCTGCACGAATCGGGTCATTCATTCCACCAGTTCGCCCTGGCGAACCAGCCTATTGTGGCCTACAGGGACGTTCCTGCGGAATTTGCTGAAGTGGCCAGCATGAGCATGGAACTCATCGGCATGTCCAACCTGAAACCCTTCTACGGAGACGACCACGAGGCCATTTCCCGCAGTATTTTGGGCGAACTGACGGATGTCATCTGGCTGTTCCCCTGGGTGGCCAGCGTGGACAGTTTCCAGCACCGCATCTACAGTTTCCCGGAGCACACGGCCAGCGACCGCACTGACATCTGGAACGAAATCATGGACCGCTACGACGCAGGCATCGACTATTCGGGCCTGGAAGCGGTCCGCGGAAACCTCTGGCAAAAGCAGCTCCATATCTTCGAGTGCCCGTTCTACTACATCGAGTACGGAATCGCCCAGATTGGAGCCCTGCAGGTGTGGGCAAACTTCAAGAAAGACCCGAAAAAAGCCATCGACGACCTGTTCCGGGCCGAAAGCCTGGGGAGCAGCCGCCCCCTGCCGGAGCTTTTTGCCGCCGCAAACATCAAGTTCGACTTCACCCCCAAGACCCTTGAACCGCTCATGCAGGTCGTGTGGGATGAGCTTGGCGTCTGAGGCGCAGTTAGTAGTTAAGAGTTACTAGGATTCGAATCCGTCATAGCAACAAATAGCTTTTTTTAGGAAAAAACACTTTTTTATGCAAAAATGGCCTAAAATCGGTTGACAAGGGCAAAAAAAACATCTATATTTGGCCTCACATCCTAAGGAGGGATGGCCGAGTGGTTGAAGGCGCACGCTTGGAAAGCGTGTTTACTTTACGGTAACGAGGGTTCGAATCCCTCTCCCTCTTCTAAAAATTTCGGAGGTACCCCGATGTCCGACCAGAGAGTTTATCTCGATGATATTTACGCCAGCAAGGAATGCCAAGGTTCTGTGTTCCGTGCCGTGGTCATGATGGCCCACGAGGCCCGTTTCCTTAACAGCCAGGCCGGTCAGGGTTACATCCAGCTCACCAAGAAGCCCACCACCATCGCCATGTACAAGTTCAAGGAAGGCAAGCTTTCCATGACTGAAAAGGCAAGCAACGACGTGACCGAAGAAGCCATTGCCGCTTCTGCTGCCGCCGAATCCGAAAACGTGGCGGAAAACGCTGCCGCCAATGCCGAAGCAGCCGACGCCGCTTTCGGTGTGTAATTCCGAAACTTTTTGAAATGATACCTCGGACTAACCTCCGGGGTATTTTTTTTGTATCCACCTTCCGGGGCTGTCTTTTTTTGCTATCTTTAGCCCCGTAACTTTTAAACCGGCGACCCAGGTCGCCACACAAACAAGAGGTAAAACAATGGCAGTTTCTTACAAGGAACTCGGCCTGGTGAACACCAGGGAAATGTTTGCAAAGGCTGTTAAGGGTGGCTACGCCATCCCGGCTTTCAACTTCAACACCATGGAACAGATGCAGGCAATCGTGCAGGCTGCTGTGAAGCAGAAGTCTCCGGTGATCATGCAGGTTTCTAAGGGCGCTCGTAACTATGCTAACGGCACTATCCTCCGCTACATGGCTCAGGGTGCTGTTGAATACGCCAAGGAACTGGGCTGCGCAAATCCGCAGATCGTTCTCCACCTCGACCACGGTGACTCTTTCGAACTGTGCAAGGACTGCATCGACAACGGTTTCTCTTCCGTGATGATCGACGGTTCCGCTCTTCCGTACGAAGACAACATCGCCCTCACCAAGAAGGTTGTTGAATACGCTCACGCTCACGACGTTACCGTCGAAGCTGAACTCGGCGTGCTTGCCGGTGTGGAAGACGAAGTCCAGGCTGAAGAATCTCACTACACCAAGCCGGAAGAAGTGATCGACTTCGCTACCCGTACGGGCTGCGACTCCCTCGCTATCTCCATCGGTACCAGCCACGGTGCATACAAGTTCAAGCCGGAACAGTGCACTCGCGACCCGAAGACTGGCAAGCTTGTTCCGCCTCCTCTGGCATTCGACGTGCTCCACGCCATCGAAGAAAAGCTCCCGGGCTTCCCCATCGTGCTCCACGGTTCTTCTTCCGTGCCGCAGGACGAAGTGGACACTATCAACGCCCACGGTGGCAAGCTCCCGGATGCCGTCGGTATTCCGGAAGAACAGCTCCGCGAAGCTTCCAAGTCCGCTGTTTGCAAGATCAACATCGACTCTGACAGCCGCCTCGCCATGACAGCCGCTATCCGTAAGTATTTCGACGAACATCCGGAACACTTCGACCCGCGTCAGTACCTGAAGCCGGCTCGCGAAAACATGCAGAAGATGTACGAACACAAGATTGTCGACGTTCTTGGTTCCAACAACAAGCTGTAATGAATGTCGCCTAACTAAAGGAAGCCTTGTCCACTGGTAATGTGTTTGCCAGGTGGTCAAAAGAAACATAAAAGCCCTCGGTTATTAATACCCGAGGGCTTTTATAGTAAATACTATTGTCCTTTTTTGATGAAACTTGTGTATTTCTGTTCATATTCGTCCAGCAAACTGATTGCTGAATAAAAGCAATCCCGAAACAAATATGATAATTCCACCGGCAAGAGATGCAACAGTATAAACATTTGAAGCAAAACGTGTATGGGTACTTCCCTTATCAATTCCCTTGCGCAAAGCAACAGCAGTAACACCAAAAAAGACATTGGTAATAGTCATGCCGATGCAGATGAAAAATGCTCCTAATAGTGAAAGTGTCACCATCGAGTTCAATAGACAAAAAAGCACAATAAGCGCTACTGCCGGGCATGGAACAATTCCTGTAATTGCCGCTACACCGATAATTTCGCGCCAACGAGCAATGGGAGGAAGGGGTTCGTTTTGCAAACCTGTAGAGTTCGTGTTTGCGGTCCCTTTAGAATACCTGTGTTGCCTAATAAAGTCGCGAATACCAAGCATTACGAGTAGGATACCCGTAAACATAACAAGAGCGTAACTTGTTCTCTCAATGCCAATACGCCCTGTTTCGAAAGCATTGAAAACAGTTGCCTTGAATACCGCATATAAAGCAAGCAATAAAAGAACCGCGCTCATCGTGTGAGTTATTGTGATTCCGGCTCCGAGGGCAACACCTTGACGCCATCTACCCCGCCTAGCAATAAAATAACCCACTACTATGGACTTTCCGTGTCCAGGACCAAGCGCGTGGAGCATTCCGTAAATTAAACAAATGAGTAGAAACTTCCATATTGCGCCCCAATTTCCATTTTTCATTGCCGTGATAGCAACGGTCAATTTCTCTCGAAGGTGCTTTTGCGCGCTGGCGATAGTCCCATAGAAAGAGAACTCTTTTTTTTGTGTATGTTTTCCAACATTGGTAACGGATACGGTGGGATTATTTTCAGAAGCTTTTTTTAAGGTTGTATCGCTTGAAACGACTAGAGTATCAACGACGGGAACATTATTGGATTCATTAATGTCAAACCGTTTTTTTTTAACAGCCGCCGATGCCACGGCAGCAATCAAAAGAACAAGCAACAAGACTGTTATTTTTTTCATTCTAGGTACTCAATATAATTAATTGTTTTATATTGTTGCGACAAGAGATACAAAATAAAGATATGTCGAAATGCATCAGAAAAGATCCCGTAAATGAAAGTGTTTCTGTATTACTTCCAGATTGCAAATACCTTATAGACCAATAAATATTTTTCAATGAAGACGCAAAAGACGGGTGATTGAATATCACTCGTCTTTTCTTAGGAGATCCCCGCCCAAGGCTGGGATGACACCATACGTGGGGATATGCCCCGCCACAATCTCTACGATACGAGCATCATGGAGAACACCATGACGAACAGCGCGACGGTTTCGCCGACGCCGAGGACCATCAGGTAGTTCACCAGGCCCTTGCCGGTTTCACCCAGCGCGTTGCAGGCGTCCGCAGCGGACTTGCCTACGTACCAGGCAGAAGCCATCATGCCGATGCCACCGAAGATGCCCACACCCAGGTATGCAGCCCAGTTGGCCGGAGCCGCCTGGGACTTGTTCAGGATGTACATCATCAGCAACATGCCGTAGATCGTCTGCGCAATGGGTGCCCCCACGAAGATGAGCAGCGTAAACAGCGCGTTCTTACCCTTGAGATACGCCTTCTTCCAGGCCCCGATGGCCGCCATGCCGGCAGTCCCGCAGCCCAACGCAGAACCCACCGCGGCAAGGCCCAGGGCCGCCACCGCGCCGAGTTTCGCGAGCGTTAAAAGTTGAGCTTGATCCATACGTGTTACCTCGCTGGATTAGAGCACCATCATGGAGAACACGAGAACGAACAGGGCCACGGTTTCCACGATACCGAGCACCATGAGGTAGTTCACCATGCCCTTGCCGGTTTCACCGAGGGCGTCGCAAGCCACAGCCGCGGACTTGCCCTGGTACCAGGCAGAAGCCATCATGCCAAGCCCGCCGAAGATACCGGCGCCGAGGCAGCCGCCCCAGTTGGTAAAGCCGGATTCGGCAGCCTTGCTCAAGATGAAGTTCATGAGCAGCATGCCGTAAATCGTCTGGGAAATCGGGGCACCCACGAACACCAGGAGCGTGAAGAGGGCGGACTTGCCCTGGGCATAAGCCTTCTTCCACATCGTGATGGCGGACATACCGGCCGTTCCGCAACCAAGGGCAGAGCCCATAGCCGCAATGCCAAGCGCAGCTGCAGCACCCATTTTAGCGAGAGTCACCATTGTATTCGGTTCCATTGTTTTTTCCTCATTAAGTAGCGGGAATTATCCCTTGGTTTAATTTTTCTGCTTGGCGAAGGGTGCGAACGCGAATCCGCTCCATTCCTGGCCAAGTCCATTTGAAAATTCGAGTGTATTCAGACGTACCGCGTGGACCGCGACGCCCATGACCGCAAGCGCGATGTTCAGGCCATGCACAAAGAGCAGCAGGAAGGCAGCCCCGGCGATACCGACAGCGGAGCCGAACAGCGGCGAGAGCATGTCGTTGAACGCCTCGGCGATAGCCGCACCGGACATGCCCACGGCAAACAGACGGATGTAACTGATCACGTCGGTAAAACTGTTCACCACGTCGAGTACCAGCATCGGGATGCTGATGAAGTCCTGCTTGAGCCTTTTGGGCGGCACGGTAAAGAGCACGAGAAGCACCGCTTCCACGATGAACATCGGGATGACGAACTTCGGCATGTCGATACCGAGCACCATCTGGCACGCAAGGAAGAACATCACCCAGCAGCCGATAAGCCAGCCCACCTGCGCCATGAACGTGGAGTCCTTGCGCTTGATGCGCACGCACACGTTCCAGATATGGGCGATACTCAGGTGGACCACGGCGATGCAGAAGCAGAACAGCTGGATATGCTGCATCTGGGAGGCACCCGCCGCCTTCGGCACGAAGCTTTCGGGCAGAATCGTGATCGACTGGGCGAAGGCCTTGTAAGCTTCGAACTTCGCAGGGTCAGTCGGGGCACTGGTGCGGATCCAGAGCATCGCATTCTTCAGCGGTTCAGGCAACCAGCCGTAGTTGGTGATGTCCAGGTAATACGTCCACCCCGCAAGCGAGGGCGTTAGCCCGAGAAAGCTTGCGTTGATGACACCCCACACGATGGTGGCGATGCTCATGAGGTAGATAAAGTGGAAACCAGCAGGGTTCGCTGACCGCATCTTCGAGCGGGCAAAGAGTGCCAGACCGAGGAACAACAGGCCGTAAGCGGTATCCCCCACGATCATCGCAAAGAAGATGCTGAAGAAGCAAAGGAACACGGCCGACACGTCCACTTCCTTGTACCCCGGCGAAATGCCGATGATGTCGTACAGGAACTGCATGGGGCGGCTGAGCTTGCTGTAGGTAAGCAGAGTCGGGATGTCGTCGCCGTCGGCTGGGTCGTCCACCAGGAGGCCCCAGCCGTGCTCGCGGGCGGCCTTTTCAAGTTCGCCCACGCGCGGTGCGGGGCAGAAGCCCTGCACGGCGGCGACGTTCTTGTCGCCCACCATCGAGGCTTCGGCTTCGACCATGCGGTAGTCGTCACCCACTTCGAGGAGCTTGTCCTCGATAGATTCGCGGACGCCCGAAAGTTCACCCAGGCGACGCTCCACGCGAGCAAGCGTTTCCTTGGCTTTCGCTTCCATTTCGCGGTATTCGGCAAGCGACTTCTGCGGCATCGTGAGTTCCGTGAAGTTGCCCTTCACGGCCACAGGGGCTTCTCCCCTGCTCACGACAGCTACATATTTGCCGTTTTCATCCTGACCGAATTCTTCGATAGAACCTTCGCCATCGAGTTCGAACGGGATTTTACCGTCATGGAGCTGGTACAGTTTGACATAGATACCCTTCGCCTGCAGGGCTGCTGCCGTTGCGGGGTCCAGGTTCTTGAACATGGAAAGTTTGGAGAGTTCCTCTTCAGCCTGTTCCTTGTCGATTTCCGCCTGCTTGCTTTCAGCAACCAGTTGCTGGATTTCATCGATAAGGCTTGCGGCAGGAGCGGCATCCTTCACGGGAGTCACACCCTTCGGGGCCTTCTCGGGCACCACTTCCAAGGCCTTCTGCACGCGGTTTACTTCGCCGCGGGCCTTGTTCAGCTTGGCGCCTGCTGCAGCCTTGAGGGGCGTGAGGTGCAAAATTTCAAGCGTACGGAGCGCCTGGAGCGTCTCTTCAACCGCACCTGCAACCGTCAGCACCGTCACTTTCTTCATAGGAGTAATCATGCGGCGGCCTCCTTCGCGAGTGCATCCTGGGCAGCGGTACGGGCGGTAGCCTTACCCTTCGCAAGCTTGCTGCGGGCAACGCCGCTGGTCTGCTGGTCGCCCAGGAAGATATTGATGACGCGGATATTTTCCTTCGCTTCGGGAATCTTCACCTTTTCGAACAGGTTCACGCGCTGGCTCGTGGTACGCAGTTCCTTGGAGAGGAGCTCATACTGACGCTCGAGCACGCGGCGTTCCAGACGCAGCGAAATCAGGCCCTGCAAGCTTCTGATACCGTCGTCCAGCCACACGGGCGTGGTGAAGAAATCCGGAATCGAGATATTAAAATCTACCCCGTCGTATGTCGGAATCTTCACGCCAGCGATGTTTCCCTCACCCTGGCGCACTTCCTTCACCGACAGGTACTTTGACCATTCGATGGGTTCGGCAAACAGCGAAATCCAGGAAGCCATGCTCTTGCGGAGCTTGTCCTCCTCTTCTCGCTTTGCCATCACCCTCTCCTGGAGCGTGCGCATTTCCATCTGCAACTGCTGCTTTTTCAACAGCAACGTGGGCAGATAGCGCTGGAAGCGCTTCAATGCGTCGCGTTCCGCCTTGAGGGCGTTCTTTGTTAACTTGACCTTCGCCATATTACCCCTTCTTGGGCCAATATTCGTTGATCATCTTGGTCGGAATACCCGTTTCTTCGGGTGCGAAGCAGTCGGCAAGGATTTCCCAGCCAAGGTCCAAGGCACGTTCCAGCGGAATGTTCACGGAGAGGTCCATCATTTCCTTTTCGAAACGCTGGCCGTACTTCAACAGCTTCTGGTCCCAGTTACTCATGTTGAAGCCCATGGACTGCTTTTCCAAAGTTTCCTTGTAGCTTGCGTACAGCTGGATCATGGTGTTCATGATGGTACGGTGGTCGCTACGGGTCTTGCCGTTCACCTGCTGCTTCAAGCGGCTCAAAGAACCGAACGGTTCGATACGGCCCTTGCGCAGGTAGAACTGACCTTCGGTAATGTAACCGGTGTTATCCGGAACCGGGTGGGTCACGTCGTCGCCCGGCATGGTCGTCACGGCGAGAATGGTAATGGAACCGGCATCGCTGAAGTCCACGGCCTTTTCGTAACGGCTGGCAAGCTGAGAATAAAGGTCGCCGGGGTAACCGCGGTTCGACGGAATCTGTTCCATGGTAATGGCGATTTCCTTCATGGCGTCGGCAAAGTTCGTCATGTCGGTGAGGAGCACGAGCACGTTCTTGCCTTCGGTGGCGAACTTTTCAGCCACGGCGAGGGATGCATCCGGCACGAGCAAGCATTCCACGATCGGGTCAGAGGCGGTGTGCATGAACATCACCGTACGGCTAAGGGCACCGTTCTTTTCGAGGAAGTCCTTCAGATACAGGTAGTCATCGTGCTTCAGGCCCATGCCGCCGAGAACAATCACGTCCACTTCGGCCTGCAAGGCAATGCGGGCCAAAAGTTCATTGTAAGGTTCACCGGCGATAGAGAAAATCGGGAGCTTCTGCGAAACCACGAGCGTGTTGAACACGTCGATCATCGGAATACCTGTACGCACCATCGTCTTCGGGATGATACGCTTGGCAGGGTTCACGGAGGGGCCACCGATAGTAATGCGTTCGCCGTCCACTTCGGGGCCGTTGTCGCGGGGCTTGCCGGCACCGTTAAACACGCGGCCAAGCAAGGCTTCACTGTACGGAACCTTCATCGGTTCACCGAGGAAGCGCACTTCGGAGTCGGTGGAAATACCGCGGGCACCTGCGAACACCTGCAAGTCCACCATGTCGCCGTCAATGCGGATCACGCGGGCAAGGGATGTTCCGAACGAGCTTGTCACCTGGGCAAGTTCCTGGTTTGCTACACCTTCGGCGCGGAGCGTAATCACGGAACCGGCGATGCGTTCAATACGATGGTATGCCACATTATGCATTAGCGGAAACCTCCTTCACGGAAGCGAAAATACTTTGTTCAAGATCCTTGAATTCCTGGGAATCGAACTTGACACGGTTCCAGTCCTTCGTCGATTGGGTAAGCTTGAGGAAGAACGTACGGGCGACGTCCTTTTCGCTGAACTTCATCGGGGTCTTGAGGATGGTGTAAACCTTGTCGAACACGTACTTCTGGCGTTCGGCGGAGCAGGCGGCGTCGATTTCGTTATAGGCGTCCTGCTGCAGGTAAACGGCATCGAGGTATTCGGACTTCAGGTAAATCACGAAGTCGTCGATAGAGGTACCTTCTTCGCCCACCACCTTCATCATGTTGTTCACGTCCACGCCGTTTGCGAGGATGTGACGGGCTTCGGCAACCTTCTTGGAATCGATGATGCCTTCGTACTTGGACCAGGAATCCAGCGGGTGGATTGCCGGGAAGCGGCGCTGGTCGGAACGTTCACGGCTAAGGCCGAGGAATGCGCCCACCACCTTCAGGGT
>JAEDLI010000053.1 GCA_016295375.1 Fibrobacter sp.
CGGCGTAACCAGCCCGTTTTCATCGACCGTGGCCACGCGCGGGTTGCTGCTCTTGAGGCTGAGGACCACCTGGTCAAAATGTTCAGCTTCGCACACGGCCAGGTATTCCATGGCGCTTTCCACCATGCCTTCCACCGTGTCGCCGTAGCGGTAAATCATGCGGGCAGAGAGCGAACCGTGGTTTACGCCGATGCGGATGGCGCGTCCCAGGCGCTTTGCCTCTTGCACGAACGGCGTAAAGGCTTCTGCCACCTTTTCCTTGCCTTCGTCAAAAGATTTGTCCGTCTGCTGGTCGAGCGTCAAAATGCCTGTATCGACAAAGTTACCCGGATTGATGCGGACTTTCTCCACCCACTTGAGCGCCTCGAACGCGGCCTTCGGCTGGAAGTGGATGTCTGCAGAAACCGGCACCGTGCAACCGGCGGCACGCACCTGCTTCATCACTTCTTCAAGTGCGGCAGCATCTGCAAATGTCGGAGCGGTAATGCGAACAAGTCCGCACCCCACCTTGGCAAGCGCCAATGTTTCGGCCACCGTCTTCTCGACGTCTTTCGGCTTGGTGGTGGTCATGGACTGAACTAAAATGGGGGCGCCCCCCCCTATCAAAGCCTCGCCAACGCGGACTTGTACAGTTTCCCTGCGGACGGCGTTGAAGCGGTCGGCAACATACGGGAATTCGCTAAACTTTGTCATGGTGCCAAATTTAGAAAAGAGCGCAAGACCTAGCAACAGATTTCACTTATTTTACCCTCCCCCGTTGCCACCTTTTATGCATTTTTGTAGATTTATGCATAGAATAACTCAACCCGTTTTTCCTGCGCTTGGGAATGGTCAAAAATGCGACATTCTTTTCGGTGTTGGAAACATCAAGGAGCCATAATGGCACACTATCTTTTTACCTCTGAATCCGTGTCCAAAGGACACCCAGACAAAGTTTGCGACCAAATTTCTGACGCCATCCTGGACGCCTGCCTCGCGCAGGATCCCAAAAGCCGCGTAGCCTGCGAAACACTGGTAAACACAGGACTCGTCGTGATTTCCGGCGAAATTACCACCAAGGCAGTAATCGACTACCAACAGATTGCCCGCAAGACCATCAAGAATATCGGTTACGTAAACCCGGAACTGGCCTTTGACTACAAGGGTTGCTCCGTTCTCGTCGCCATGGACAAGCAATCCCCAGACATTGCCCAGGGTGTTAATGCCAAAGCCGCCGAAGGCAAAAAAGACGACAAGCAAGGAGCAGGCGACCAGGGCATGATGTTCGGCTACGCCGTGAACGAGACCCCGGAACTGATGCCACTCCCGATTAGCCTCGCCCACAAGCTCATGGAAAAGATCCAGGAACTCCGCGAAGAAGGAACCATCAAGTGGCTGCGTCCGGACGCCAAGTCCCAGGTTACCGTGGAATACGACGAAAACGACAAGCCGGTCCGCGTGGACACCGTCGTGATTTCTACCCAGCACGACGAATTCGTGAACGGTAAGGAGCTCAAGCATTCGACCATCGAAAAGGAAATCATCGAAAAGCTCATCAAGAAGGTGATTCCTTCCAAGCTTTTGGACAAGAAGACCCGTTACCTGGTAAACCCCACCGGCAAGTTCGTGGTGGGTGGCCCCCACGGTGACTGCGGCCTTACCGGACGCAAGATTATCGTCGACACCTACGGCGGCATGGGCCGTCACGGTGGTGGCGCCTTTAGCGGCAAAGATCCGAGTAAGGTGGACCGCAGCGCCGCTTACGCCGCACGCTACGTAGCAAAGAACATCGTAGCCGCTGGACTTGCCTACCGCTGCGAAGTCCAGTTGGCCTACGCCATCGGCTACAGCAAGCCCGTGTCCGTGCTGGTGAATACCTTCGGCACCGGCAAGATCGACGACCGCAAGATCGAAGAAATTGTCGCCAAGGTATTTGACCTCTCGCCCGCCGGTATCGAAAAGATGCTGGACCTGCGCAAGCCGGGTTACGTGGTTACCGCCGCCCTTGGCCATTTTGGCCGCACGGGTGCCCGTTTCACGTGGGAAAAGACCGACAAGGCCGCTACACTGAAGAAACTCGCCAAGGTGTAAAATCCTTTGGACAGAATCCTTTGTTCATAAAAAGAGTTCCCTGGTTAGGGAACTCTTTTTTTCTATAAAGTAAATCGACAACAAATTCCTAGTCCACAATGCAGCGCACGGAATAGCCCAACTGTTTTGGAGCCTGCCAGTATTCCGCCTTGGCGCCGGATGTGACATGCAGGACATGACCATAATAATTATCAAAATTCGTGGACCAGAAACCGGTCATTTCACCTGCATTTTCAAAACTACCGCCAAAGCCCTCTTCCCAGCGACCTGCCGGGAGAGCCGAAAATCCGTAGGTGTCAGTGCCATTGCCGCTGTTCCAGCCGGACTTGGCCTTCAGCGCCGTCCCTGCCGTCGCGGAGCCTTCGGCTGTGGCGTTACCTCCACCCACAAGGGTAAGCATTGTCTGCATTTCGTCGTAACTGGGCAGGTGAGAACCGGCGGGGCATATTCCCTGGACATTTTTCTTTGCCTTGACCAGGGCTGCCAAGTCACCACACCCGTCATCTTTATCACCGTATCCGCAATTTGTCTTGCTGGAATCCATGGCACCACCCCAGGTGTAAAGCCTTCCGTACTTGGAGCAGTTGGCGTCATCTTCGCCGTAGCAGACACTTCCATAGGCCTTGTAATTCAGGTTTTCGGCCATCCATACCTGGTCCCCGATCTTTACGGTCTTGTAAACCTTGGTGTCACGGGAATCCGTCAAGGTCCCATACTCAAAAGAGGCATTGTCGCCTACATCGCCGTTATCGTTTGAGCCCGAACCCTCCGAAGCGGAAACCAATTGCCAGTCTTCAGCAGAGCAGAGGTAATCCTTACCGAAAGTCTTGCTCAGTTCATTGCCATTCTTCTTGGTCGAACCATCCGTTTCACCATTGCACTCGCCCAACTTGAAGTTGTTCCACCAAAAGCGCTTGAAGAACTTCTCGAAGGCAGGAACATCTTCGCCCAATTCCCAAGAGCGGATGTTCGCACGGATTGCCGCAAGGTCTGCCGTGCTCGCCCAATCGGCGATGTCCGTCTTTTCATTCTCGTCGTCCCAGGAGCCATCCTTTTCGATGTCGCTGGCAAAACCTGCCAGACGGTTGGAAAGATTCCCTTCGGAAAGATTGCCCTGCATCAGGATACTGATGGCCAGGAGGGCCGCATTGTCATCCCCTTTCGCAAAGATATCCAGGTCTTCGGCAGAGGCATTATCCACCTCTATCCCAAAAGCCTTGAACACATCGGACTCGGCCTTTTTCTTTGCCGAGGAAATCGTCTCGCCAGAACCCACGAGTTCAATAACCCTTTCATACTCCAAATGGGTAAGCAAGTTGATGTTCGCCTTTTCCCGTTCAGAAAGATCTACCAGGGCGTTCAAGGTAATCTGGCTCTTGGAAACCTCGCCGGTCACTTCGTTGCGGTAGAAGCCCTCCGTTTCTAGCAGGGCAAATTGCGACTTGAGGGAAATGTCCTTTATAAGGAACGTTCCCGTGTCGCTGGCGATTTTACCCTTAAAGCTCTTTCCCGTCTGGTAAAGTTTCCCGGATTCTACCAAAGTTGCTCCATCCAGTTCTTGCACGGTAATACTAGAACCCTGAAGGAACGGTCCCTTCTGGGAAACACCCGCTACGGTACGATCTTCTATGGCGATAATCTAGGTCTCTTCACTGGTGCCACCAGAAGTCTTGTTCTCTCCACTGCAAGCGGCGAGAAGTAAAAGAAGCAAGGAGATTGCCGCAGTCGCTACGCTCCTTTGCAATGACTTTCGCATTAGAACAATCTGTTTTTTTCCATATTAAGCATTCTGCATCTCCTGTATGTTTTTTGTCAAAGGGAATAGTTGAAGGTTCAGGCGGTAGACACGGTCCATGCCGTCGTCTTCGGTGGCGATGGCCACCACCTTCTTGCGGAATTCCGCCAGTTCTTCCACAATTTTCTTGTAGGCTTTCTGGGTAAGACCCATGGTAATGCCCGAAACGTTCCTCTCCGAAAGAGGCAAGTTCTTGATGGCGTCCAGCGCAAAGCCCCCCATCTGCAGGTGCATCTGCTGAATGGTCAGGGGAACGAAACTCATTTCGCCCGTGGAGACCGACTTGTCCGACTGGCTGTAGGATCCATCCCGGTTTTTCACCAGAAGGCCAAGACTTTCCAGATAGCGCACGGATTCCTTCACCTCACTGGCCGTCAACTTGGGCAGGCAGCAGTCCGCCACCTTCTTGGGAAACATTCCCGGCACATGGGGAACCAATTCGCGAAGCACGGGATTTTTCCAGGATTCGTAATACCCCATAGAATCCTTGCCCAGAACGTTTACCTTGTGGGCCTGGGCAAGGGCCTGCATCTCATCGTAGGCCTTTTTTCTGGCGGGCCCCAACTTGGACTGGTTGTAGGCGACCAGGGACTTGAAATACGCTTTTTCGAAGCCCTCCAGGCCCATGGACTGGGCGACGCGTTCGGCGCCCGTCCCCCGAAGGGAACTCTTGCCTTCGCTGACCAGTTTAAGGAACACCGGCGAAACATAACCGGCCCGCCGGGCGAAATCGCGCCAAGTAAGGCTGTGGCGCTGCTTGTTCTCGGCAAACCATTGCCGCATGAACTCGCGATAGTCTTGAAAATTGGTTACTGATTGCATACCCTGAAATTAGATTTTTTTTCGGGAAATGCAACATTTTTTGATACAAACACGCCAAATTTTGCAATTATACACTTTTGTAGCATATTTTTAATTTTTTTATGATACAAAACAGACGAAAAAGAGCGAAAAAAGGCAAACCAGAATCCAGAGTGGACAAGGATTATTTTTTCTTATTCCCCAGATTGTTTTTTCTACCTTTACCGCCGTTATGAGAATTCCGCTCCAACTTGCCGTCATTTTCGCCGTCTGTGTCGCCGGAGAAGTGCTCCACCGCGTCGTGGGCGTGCCCCTGCCCGGCAACATCATCGGCATGGTCCTTCTCCTGATTTTACTTTGTACAAAAGTCATCAAACCGGAACACATTTCGGGAGTCTCCAGTTTTTTCCTGAAATACCTGGCCCTGTTCTTCTTGCCGCCGAGCATTGCCATCCTGACCGTAGGCGACGACGTTCTTTCCAAGTGGCCGCTGTTGCTGTTCCTGTGCATCGCCTTTACGCTTGTGACCATCGCCATAGGCGGCTGGGCAACCCAGTTCCTTATCCGCAAGCAGGAATACCGGGAGAATCTGGCCCTGCGCGCGGAGCGGCTTGCTAGGAGGGCCGCACAAGACAAGACCGAAGGGGGCAAGCCATGAGCTCCATCATCAATTCTCCCCTGTTCGGCATCTTGCTGACGCTTGTGGCCTTCGAAATTGGCGTGCTCATCAGCCAAAAGTTCAAGTATTCCTTCTTGAACCCGCTGCTCATCGGCAACGTCCTTATCGTCGGGTTCCTGCTGATTACGGGCGTAAGCCTCGAAAGCTACAACGTAGGCGGCGACTACATTTCTGTAATGCTGTCGCCTGCTACCGTGGTCCTTGCCGTTCCGCTTTACAGACAAATTCAAAAACTCCAGCATTTCTGGAAACCCATCCTTGCAGGGATTTTTGCAGGATCTTTCATTGCCATGGCCTGCGTCATTGTGGCAGGCAAGCTTTTGGGGCTCACTAAGGCGCTGACACTGTCGCTCCTCCCCAAGTCCGTCACCATCCCCATGGGGAGCGTCATCTCCGAACAGATCGGCGGCATTCCCTCGGTGACCATTATCGCCATCACCGTCACGGGAATCACGGGAGCGGTTACAGCCCCTGCCGTGTGCAGGTTCTGCCGCATCAAGCACAAGGTGGCGCAAGGAATTGCCATCGGTACGGCAAGCCACGCCCTGGGAACCACCAAGGCCATGGAAATGGGCGAAGTGCAAGGTGCCATGAGCGGACTTGCCATCGGTATCGCGGGTTTGTTTACCGCAGTGGTGGCACCTGTACTGACCGCATTGTCCTAGACTGTGGTTCTTACACTCTGGCCAGGACAATGCTCTCGCCTTCACTCTCGACTTTCTTTCGAGAGTTCCGGCTCACGAATTATCGCTTTAATCTGAAAACGGACGCCATCTCTTCGTTGTAATGAACGGCGCAGGTACGGCGGCCTACCGCCCTACCAGGACTTCGCAAAGCAGGGTTTCGCTTTCAGAAATCTTCATGAGACGCTTGAGTTCGTCTTCGTAGAAGAAGGTCTCCCGACGGGCATACTTGCCGAGACTCCGTGCAGACTCGCGAAGCATCTCGGCCACATAGCCCGCATTCATGTTCAGGCAGCGGTAGCCGCGGTCCCCCATGATATTACAGGCGTCTTTCAGGTCCACCGTAAAGAATACCGCGAAGGCCGCATCTTTTGGACTTTCCCCGTCCAGGTGCGCTTGCAAGAAGCCGTCCCGATCCAAGTTCCCGGCATGCAGGTACAGGGATTTTTTCGAAGGCTGGTAACGGTAAATTCCCTGATAGACCAGGGACACGTCAAAGCAAGCCACCCAGATTTTCAGGAGTCCCGCCCCGAAGGCATTCAGGGTGCAGATTTCCATCCAGCGGAGCAGCGTAGAAAAATCGTCCAGGGAGGCGGTCCAGGGTTTGAAGGGTCTGTGTTCCAGAGCCCCCGGCCCCAAGAAGTCGTATTCCCTGAAGAAAAATTCGTTGGGGTATTTTTGCGGAGTCAGAGGAAATTCGTCCCCTTCGAATGCCTGGTTCTGGACCCTGAAAACCTTGACGCACTTGGACAGGTCCGTAATGCTTTCCGCCTTGTTCTGCAAAAGGAAACGGGCCCGCACCCTGGGGTTCAGGGCGGCATTTTCTTGCATGGGGAGTTCTCCCCTGCTGGAATAGGCGAACTGCGAGGCCAGTTCGTACTTCTTAAGAGCCTTGGGAATTATAGCCACCGCCGCCATAGGGATTTCACTCACCCCCAAATCCAAGGCGTAGGCTACTTCTGCATCCACAAAGCTCCCGAGAGGAATACCCATAGCTCCTGCAGAACGGGCCGAAATGGAGGCCAGCCCCACGTAGGAGCCTACGTCCAGCTCCAGCTCGTGGTAGGCGGCTTCCTTGAACCGCCAGACAGCACGGTCAAGCAACGCCGTAAAGAACAGCGTAATGGGAGCTTCTTCGATAAAGTTTCCGTCGGCAAAGGCCTTGACCAAAGCCTCCAGGCGGGTCTTTTTCAGCTTGGCATTTTCCCAGGGGTAGGCCACCAGTTCATGGGTCTCGTAATCGAACTTGTAAAGGTCGTCAGGAACGCTCTGCCCCTTTATGTAGGCGTAAACGCCTACCGAGTGCAGGCCATCGGCAGAAACGTCGTTCTGCAGCTGGGCAAAGAGGCGGTTCAGCAAGGTGGAAGATGACTGGGTTATCTCGAACAGGTCTTCCGAGGCGGCCTTTTTCCGTTGGCCCACCTTGACCCCGTTGGTGGCATAGCGCTTGCCTGCCGCATAGGGGTTCGAAACATTTCCGGAATTTTCCCAATGGAGGGTAACGGGGTCGCCGGACACCTGCCGCCCATACTTGATGGACTCGTGATATGTTTCGGAGAAATAGGCCACAGCAGAAAGATAGTAAATGGGGGCTAGGGGATAGGGGTATGAGGTCGGTCGCCACAGGCTCCCTTTGAGTCATGAGTAATGAGTAGTGAACGACGCCTTGTTTCCTTCATAACTGAAAACTCATAACTGACAACTGACTACTCCCCTTCCGTTTTCCCCCGTAAACAGAGCTTTTTTAAAAGTAAGCAAATTATAAGGGGTACTTTATGTATATTGAGAACAGAGAGGATTCTTATGATTAAAAAGAAATTGCTGACTATCCCCCTGGCCTGTGCCTTTGCCCTGAGTTTTTCCGCATGCGATGGCGACAACACCGTAAGCGTTTCGGAAAAACCGGCACCGGATTCTGAAACCCCAGTTGATTCCTCGGCAACTCCTGCCGATTCCTCTGACCCAAATGTGGCAGGGGTGAAATTTCTCGTCGACGATTTCGAGGACGGCGACAACCAAAGCCCTCTCGGTGAATACTGGTATGTCTATAATGATGCGGGAAGCGGCGCAGAATCAACAATCGAAACCGTAACCAAGGATTCGGAAGGCCACCCCGCCCCCACTAAGAGCGACAACGGCAGCAAGTATTCTTTCAATCTCAAGTACACCCTGAAAAAAGGTGGATACGAATACGATGCCTATGTTGGATGGGGCGTCGCCATGCCACAAGGCGAGGACTATAGCAAGTACTGCGCTGTCCAATACCGCTACAAAGGCGGAAGCCACTGCATCCACATGGAAATTTCCGACATTACGGACAGCGACCACTATTCGTCATGCCCGTCAACAAGCAAGGAATGGACCACCGTTACGGTGAAGTTTGCCGAAATGAAGCAGGAAGGCTGGGGCGCAGCAAAAGCCTTCAATGCAGCCCACATCAACAAGGTGAGTTTCCAGGCCAAAGGCCCAGATACCCAAGATTCCGTATTTGTTGACGACATCTACCTGATTGGCGACGGCAGCGCTCCGGACAACACAGAACCTCCGAAAGAAGAGGAGAAGAAACCCGACATCGAGCCAAAAGACGCCGTGATTCCCAAGGTCACCCTGGGAGAACTGGATATCGACACCGACCTTCAGAAGAAAGCCATGAAGTACCTGAACAAGGGCGTGAGCTTTACCAACTGGCTTGAAGAAAACCGCAAGTTCAACGGGACTTTCAAGGTAGGCAAGGACGATATAAAAATCCTTTCGGAAAACGGTTTCAAGGCAATCCGCCTGCCCATCGACCTGGACAAGTACACCCTCAACCGCGATGAGTTCGTGAAAGACACCTCCGGAAAGACCACCCTCAAAATCGATTCGGACACCCTGTTCACGGTGCTGGATTCCTTCGTAGAATGGACCAGGGAATACAACATGTCCCTGACCATCGATTACCACGAATACGACAACAGCTATAACGCAACATCGGCAAGCAACAAGCGTTACCAGGTTATGATGGCCGAAGTGTGGAAGGCCGTAGCAGCCCACTACGCTTCAAATGAACGCGAAGACATCTTCTACGAACTCCTGAACGAGCCCGACATGAGCAACGGCAAAGTGACCGCCGCCCAATGGACCGAAGCCGCACAGGGGATTATTGACTCCATCCGCACGGTGGACAAAAAACACACCCTGCTTTTCGGTGACGTGGAATGGTACTCCATCACCAAGCTGGCCGGTCGTACCCCCTTTACCGACGACAACATCGTCTATGTCATCCACTCCTACGAACCCTTCGTGTTTACCCACCAGGGCGCAAGCTGGAGCGAAACTAAGGACCTCAAGAACATCCCCTTCCCCTACGACAAGACGAAATGGCCCGAATACTCTTCGGAACTTGGACTCTCCAGCACCACTCCTGGCTGGGTCAAGTCCAACGTGCTGAATTACTACAAGACGGGCAACAAGGAAACCATGCTGAACACGATTTACACCGCAAAGGCCTGGGCCGTCAAGAACAAGGTTCCGGTCATCATCAACGAGTTCGGTGCCTACAACCTGCGCTCTACTGCCCAGGACCGTCTGAACTACCTGACCGCCATGCGCGAAATCTGCGACACCCTGCAAATACCCTGGACCCACTGGGGCTACACCGGCGGATTCGAAGTCATCAAGGGCGGCAAGCTTGTCGAAGGTCTCGACAAGGCCATGGGACTCACCAAACCCACACCGTAAGGGCTACACGGTTTTTCAAGGGAACCGCCTTTCTCGGCAAATGTTTTACAAGCCACCTGAGCCATCAGGTGGTTTTCTTGTCTCTAAATTCCTAAATTGTACCCGATGTTTTCGGGTTTACGCACCTTGCTGTTTTTTACAGGTGCCGCACTGGCGGCCGGTTTTTACGGCAACCAGAGCCATATCGACTGGAAAACCGCAGGCACGGAACATTTCCAGTTTATCTACCCAGCCGAATACTCGGAACACGCCTCTGCGGTTGCGACCTATGCCGAGGCGGTCTATGATTCCGTAGTCAACCGCTACAACAAACCACTCCCCCGCATAAGCGCCGTGCTGAACAATGCGCTGTTCAGTAACGGGGCCGCCATTCCGGCAGAAAACTCCATCAACCTGTGGCTTACCAACTGGGATTTCAAGATCAGGAGCAGCCACGGCTGGGTCGCCGACGTGGTGACCCACGAGTTCAGCCACCTGGTGAGTATCGAAAGCGCCTCCAAGCTGCCGCCGAACCTGTACGGGTTCCAGTTCAGCTACACCGACTACTACAACGAGCGCACCATTAGCGACTTTGCCACCATGCTTCCCTTCACCCTGCAGCCCCTGTGGTTTGCCGAGGGTACTGCCCAGTTCGAATCCAGCCGCATGGGCTTTGACGCCTGGGACACCCACCGAGACATGTTGCTCCGTACGGCAGCCCTGAACGACGATCTGATGCCGCTCACATACATGCATGAGTTTTCGGACAACTCCCTAGAGGCGGAACTTGGCCCCTACACCCAAGGCTTCAGCCTGGTGTGCTACATCGCCAAAAAGTACGGCGAAGACGCCATCCCGAAAATCTGGAAAGAACTTTCCAAACCCTACCGGGTAACCCTTTCCGGCGCTCTGGAAAAAGTGCTGGGCGTTTCAGAAGACAATTTGTACGAGGCCTGGAAAAAGGACATCACGGAACACTACCAGGCGCAAAAGGATTCTCTCGGCCCCCTGGTGGAAGGAACCAAGATGACCGAGAACGCCTTCTGGCAGGACTTTCCCGTGGTGGCTGGCGGAAACCTCTACGGCGTTTCCAACTTCGGCGGAGCTTGGTTTGATGGGGCGGTGTTCAAGATGCCGGTTAGTGAGACGAGAGACACCGTCGCGGGAGTTGAAATCGGAGACGTCGCCATCGAAAAGGACGCAAACGACAGCGCCGACACGAACCTCATCGACATTTCGGACTACGCCAAGTCCGGTTTCCGCGCCAAGAAGCCCTGGTTCGACAAGGGAATCGACGTTTACGAAGACAGCCTGCGTGGGCCCATCCTCGCCTACGTTTCTTTCAAGAACCGGGACCGGAATGGCCGCGCCCACTTCGACATCGCCCTAAGCGACACCAGCAAGAACGAACATTTCTTGACCCACCTGGCCAACGCGGTGTTCCCCGCTTTCGACCCCAACGGGAAATTCCTGGTCTTTGCCCGCCGGGATGGCGAAAGCACCCGATTCATGTTGAGCAAGGTTCCTTTCAACGCTGACTTCGGCGAACTCTCTGCCGAAGACCCCGTTGACCTATACGTCCCAGACGGCAAGCTCCGCTACTTCAACATCTACAGCCCCAAAGTCAGCCCCGACGGCAAGCGGATTCTCTTCGGTTTCTTTGACGACGTGCACCGTGGACTTGCCATCATCGACAGTGACGGAAAGAATTTCAAGACCGTTAGCGACACCCTCTTTGACGAACGGGACGGCAACTGGCTCTCCAACGAAAAGATTGTATTCGCCAGCAACCGGAACGGCATTTTCAACCTGATAGAGAAGGACCTTGCCACCGGGGCGGAGCGGCCCCTTACCAACGTAGTGGGCGGCGCCTTCACCCCGGCCCTCGGGCACGACACGCTATACTTTACGCAATACGACCAGGACGGATTTTCCCTTTACAAACTGCCCTACCGCGATGCAGTTCCGGATAGCATAACCGTTGACAGTATCGTCGTGACCTATCGGGACTCTACCGTCACCGTGCCGGACACCCTCTGGAGCGCGTGCCCGCCCGAAGATAGCCTGTGCACGCCAGAAGCGGTCCTTGCCGAACGGGACAGCACCTTCCAGATTGAAATGCGGGACACCCTGAAGGTCAAGGTGGCGGCAAGTTCCCTGACCGGCGCTCAAATTGCACAGTCGCCGACCGGCGCACAAGCCGCCGACTCCGCGCAAAAAGCGCCCGCCCCCATCGTGCTGCGCGGAAGCCCCCTGAGGCCCGAAAAGAAGTTCTCGCCCCTGGAGTCGCGGGAATTGGCCGGCGGCGAACAGAACTACCATCCCATCCCCTTTATACCGCTGTTCGTGCCGCTCCTGAGTTTCAACGAGAACGCCCCGGACCTGACCGTATTCGGCGAAGGCCAACGCAAGGCTAAACTCGGGCTCCTGGCGCTCCTCAGCGACCCTCTCAAGAAAAACGTCGTGCAGCTGGGGCTGTTGCTTGAACTGGGCAAGGGCATCGACTTCATCAACGCCGACGGCCTGAATCCCGAGCAAGAAAAAGAATTCTTTGTAAGCTGGCTCAACAGGAGCACACCTCTTGACCTTGGAATCAACTACAGCTACGCCAACTACACCAGCAGGGATACCGTCCGCTACGAAGACGTGCGCGCCCACGGCGGAGACTCCCTCGGGTTCAACCACTACGCCATTTCCCAGCAGGCCGTGGCGGGCATGGCTGGCTACAGCCTGTTCAAGTCCATCGACACCTTGCAGGTGGCCCTGGGCTACGACTGGGCGGATTTCAACCTGTACGAAGACGATTTCTCCTGGACTTACCACAAGCGGATAAGCGCCCTCGCCACCTTCGGACTGTACGGCGACCACGAAGGCGAAGACGGTTCGGGAATCAGCGGTCAGGGGAATGGCGCCGTCGTCACTTACCAGTATTCCAACAGCGACCTGTACAGGCCGGGCACCTTTGCCGAAAGTTTCTACGTCACCGAAAGCGGCTCCATCAAGCCCCGTTACAGGAATTTCAACATCCACCAGGTGGACCTGAACCTTTACGGGTCTGTCCAGAGTCCCCTCACAGGCGCAAGGCTTGCCGCGGGGGGCAAGCTGGGCGGAATCTTCAACTGGAGTACCGACGCCAAGGAAGACACCCTGGATTCCTACTACTACAACGCCGTGTTCCTGGAAGGCTACCCCTACGTGCGTAGCAACGAAAGCTACACCCGCTCGGGCACCAAGACCGCCATAGCCGAAATCCACTACCTGTTCCCAATCTACGACGACTGGCGCAAGCGCCTGTGGATTTTCAGCACAAGGGATCTCTACCTTGACGTGTTCGCCCAGGCGGGAGCCGCATGGAACGGCAAGTGGAACAATTCCGACAATTTCACCAAGCACGGATTCTGGGACCGCTCCGCAGGCTTTGGCATCCGATGGTCCAACAAACTTTTCGAAAGCATACCGGTGGACATGTCCCTTACATTCGCCCGGGCCCTGGACCGCATCGGCGAAGAAGACGGTGTTGGCTACAAGATGAGCCCCATCGACTTGCCCCTGATTCCCAAAAGGTTCGCCCCCACCCGCATTCGCTTCAACTTGGGCATGGGCTTCCTGAACAGTTGGCAGTAAGCCGTAGATATTCTTTTGCTGGTTATCGCAACTGGATTCGCTGCACCTTCCAGGAATTGCCGTCTTTGACTCGCAAAATATAGGGGCCAGCAGGCAAGTTTGCAAGCGAGACATTTCCCGTCACATTCTGCACCTTGTAAACTGGGCGGCCCTGCATGTCGAAAACCTGTAGAGACTTTACGCCGGACGTAGTCACAACACGGCCCACGATTGAAACGCCCAAACTGCGAGTATCAGAAGCCAACCGAATGGCAGAACTGTTCATGTTCTTGTAGACAAAGGTCGTGATTGAGTTTCCCGGAATACTATAGGAATCAGCGATATCGATAACCTTGCTCTTTTCACCGTTCTCTACGGATTGAACCGCCGTAACGAGTTCCCATTTTTCCTCTGCATGGCCCATCACAAGGACCTGGTCATACTGGATTACAGGGGCATCCAGGCTCACGGCCGAGGAACCTTCGTTAACGACCACCACCGTCACAGAATCCCGGCCGTATGCATCCCTAAAAGCAACGGCATAAAGGTCGGCAGCATCGGAAACTATAGCCGGAACCACATACCAGCCCGGATTCACGAATTTTGAATAATGGCGCAAGGCATGGTATTCGGGGCTAATGACAATCTGGTCTTCAGAGCAACTTCCCCAGCCCTTGGTGCAGACTCCAATCAACTGTCCCTTGCCTTCGCCCCAGAACAGTTCCCAGGCAATATATCCGGCAATTCCGCCCGAAGTAAATCCCACCTGGATAATGTGGGCAAGACCCGTCATATATTCTTCCTTGCCGTTTTCTTCCATGCTGCAGAATTCTGTCATGATGATTGGCTTGGTGGAAGAAAGATACTTGGTCATAATGCCATCCATAGGACTACGGAAGTTCTCCGGATTGTTGTAGTTTTCCAGGGAATTGTCATGGCCATTCCCAGCATGGTACAGGTGATAGGCGTAACCATCTAGTTTATTGCCATCCAGGACATTCATGTATTTCTGGAAATTGTCGTAACCAATGCCAAGGGGTTCAGGTCCCAAAATCTTGGGCGGATTTGCTATGGACTTCAAGGAATCGTAAACCGCATTCAATGCCTGGGCGTAACCCGCCACCGAACCCGATTCTGTAGGGTCGAACAGGGTTTCGTGGTAATCGGCAAACATATCCGGTTCGTTCTGCAAACTGATGTAGTCAATAGGGATGCCTGCGGCACGGTAAGCCAGGTAACTCTGTTTCCACCAACTAGCAAAATCACTATAGACATATTTGCCATAAGGGTCCGTATTCGAAGGTTTAAGCGTTGCCTTTGACTTATCTCCAGCAGCAGCGCTTCCCTCCAAACTATTGCTGGGCTTCAGGTTTGCGGGGGCAGACCAGCTGGACATCTCGATTTTCAGTTTATCTCCCTGACGGTCCTTGGCGGCCTTGACGATAGCCACATCATCATTGCTGACGCCTTCGGATAAATCCTGCACCCAGTTTCCCATACGCAAAAGAGTAAGATTCAAGCCTGTAAAGGCGGTATCGTAAAAGGCCTCGCGGGTGGATTCCCCAAGGGCGGTAACCCACCCTTGGTAATAGACGGCCCCGGCGCCAAATCCCACCACCTGCTGTTCAGGATTATCCTTTTGTACCGTTATGGAGGCTCCCTGAGCGCACACAGCGGCTAGAGCTGCGAAAGAAAAAAAATTACGAATCACCATAGATATCTCCTTTTATCCCATCTAACCCGCATAAAAATAAATCCTTGTCAAAATCAATACAGCCTTTTTTTTCAAAAGCACTCAATTTCAGTTGATTTTCTTGGAAATAGTACACTTTTCCCGCAAGAAGACCAGAATCACTGCATTTTTGCACACTGCATTTCAAAATGTCATATTTGACACGACATTTTAGTTATATTCGTTCACACGGTGGAAATTTTAAAACAAAGTCGAAAAAAGAATTATATTAAGGGAATACAAACTAAATCAGGAGAAACACCATGAAAAAGATTATCGCCCTTCTGGCATTTGCCCTGTTCATTGTCGGTTGCGCAGGCACTCCCCAAGAACAATCCGCAAGCAAGATGATGAAGATGCAGAAAGAAAAGCAGGAACTGATGGATAAAGGCGTTACGGCCGGTCTCGGCGTCGGCGAATCCAAATCTGAACAGCTGGCCTATGACGAGGCCGACCTGAATGCCCGCACCGATGTGGCCCGTGCCGTGGAATCCAAAGTAGAAGCCTTTATCCGCAACTACCAAGAAGAAGTAGGTGACGAACTCACCCAGCACAAGGAAGAGGCCAAAAAGAACGTCATTTCCGATATGCAGAACGGCGTCAGCATAATCAAGATGGACATGGAAGTCACCGAAGCGGGAAAGTTCAAGGTCTACGCTATCGCCGCCATGGACCCCGAAGCCTTCAAGAAGGCCTTCGAAGCCGCTCTGGCCGCCCAGAAAATCAATGTGGAACGCGCCCGCGCCACGAAAGGTTATGCCGAACTGGACAAGGCCGCAGCCGCCCTTGACCAATACAAGGCCAGCCAGAGGCAGTAGCCTACTCTAAACTAGACATTTTCCCCTGACCGCAGCACTCGGTGCCATGCGGTCTTTTTCATATATGCAGGCTTTCTCAGCCAATTGACCACACATTTTTTATATTTGCCTCGCCCAAATAAGAAGAAGAGGGCGCCTCTAAAAATTGCTTTGATAAAAAGAATTTGAGCGAAACCGAGCGCAGGCAGGA
>JAEDLI010000005.1 GCA_016295375.1 Fibrobacter sp.
CAAAGCCCGCGATGGTGGTGGTGGAACTTGCCATCACGTTGCGGCCGGTGGTGTCCATCAGCTGGCGGAGCGTCAGGTCCTTGTCGCCTATCCATGAGGTAATCATGTGGATAGTGGCGTCGATGCCGATACCGAGTGACATTGGGATTACAATCACGTTGTAGATGCTGATCTTGCCGAATTCAAACATGTCGGTGAGGAACCCGAGAAGCCCGAGGGTGAGGAGTGTTCCCATGCCAAAGGAAATGCAGCCTGCCAAGAAGAGTTTCGGCTTGCGGAAAGAAATGACCAGCGTGCCGAAAATCACGAGGATGATGACCAGAGCAAGCCTGAAGCTATCCTTCTTCACGGAGTCAATCACATCAGAGAGAATGAACTGCGAAGAGAAGGTGCGCAGGTCTTCGCCGTCAAAGTTCCAATGGCCGTAGCGTTCCTGGAATCGGTGCAACGCGTGGGCATCCCAGCTGGGAAAATCACCGTAGATAAAGCCGATTTTTCCATAGCTGCCGTCTTTTTCGCGAAGCAGGTCCAGCGTCCAGCTCGGTACATCTTCGGCGGTGAAGGGCTTTTCTACAGCAGAGAGCTTGCGGAGGTTCCCGATGTTTACGGAATCTTCGCCGACCGCACGGTCGAACACGCGGGCCTCTACAAGTTCGCGGATTTCCTCGATGATTTCGAGGCGGGCTTCCTGGGAATCTTTTGGCGGAACGAAACTCTTGAGGGTGAGGAAACTTCCGAGGGTTGAATCGTGTTCCACGTGCAGGCGCACCATCAGGGTGTCGTAAAGCTTGTCAAGCTGTTCGGGCTTACTCCCCATCACGGCTGCCGGTGTTGAGGTTACGGCCTTGCCTGTCGCGCGTGTTACCTTCGTAGAAATCTTGTTCTTCGAGGCCGATACGTTCGTCGAGACGCGACGCAGGTTGCGGAGGTTATGTTCAAAGTCTACATCCTGTGCGAACCAAAGCGACACTGCACCTAGGGCAAATCCCGCAAGGGCTGCATACTTGAAGAAACGTAAAATTTTCGCTTCGTCCCAGGACTTGGGCAACAGGGAATTTTCCGGAGCCTTCGGGATACCGCCCATGCACTTGATAAAGACGGGGAGCACAAGCACAGAGGTAAGCATGCTGAAGAATACGCCTACGGAGGCCACCACACCGAACTCATAGAACCCGCGGAAGTGTGCGGCAAGGAGCGTAAGGAAGGCGGCAATTGTCGTGAAACTTGCGAGAATGAAGGGCTTGAGCATTTTCCTCTGGGCATGTTCCAGCACTTCTTCTAAGGTCGCGTACTTGTGCAATAGTTTCTGCGAAGTGCCTAGGATATGAATCGAGTAGTCGATACCGATGCCCAAGATGATGGAGGCCACAAACACTGTGAAGGGGTTCAGCTTGCCGTAGAAGAGAGCCGTAAACGCAAGCGTCGGGAGGCAGGCGTAGAGCACCGATGCCGTCACGAGAATCGGGCCCTTTACGCTCCTGAAGAAGAAAATCGTGAGGAAGATGATGAGCACGAGGCTGATGCCGAAGGAGAAAATGGAATCGTTCGCGACTTCATCCACTTCCTTGAGGCCCTCGTAGGTGCCTTCCACCGTAAAGCGGGTGGGCACCGGGTACGTCTTGCTGCTGAAATAGGCCAGCAGGGAATCGGTACGGGCCAAGATGTGGGTCACGAATTCATAGTCGGTAGAAGGCTTGATGAGCTTCGCGTTCACCACGCCGTTGTAGAGAATCTTTCCGGTGCTGTCCGGGCGCGGGGAACCGATGAGGCGGTTCTTAAGTTCTGTGGGAATGGTGGATTTCGGATTCCATTCTTCCTCTTCGTTTGCGGCTTTTGCTATATCGACGGAATCGGCCTTGTCTTTTTTGAAGAATGCAGCAAAGGCGCTCACCGCTTCGTCGGGGAGACCCAGTTCCTGCGGCAGGTTTTCGTCAATCCAGACCCGTTCTTTTTTCGCGGGTGCGGCTGTTGTCGTGCCGTCGGTCCCTGAGCTTGTCGAAGGGTCGCCCAGCAAATCCACTACCAGCGGGCCGTTCTTGCGCCCAATTTCAAGCTGCAACTCTTCCAAGTTGTCGCGGATGTGTTCCAGGTGCTTGATGGGCAAGTAGAGAAGAGCGTTATCCTTGAAGAACTGGTTGTCGTTATCCACCTGGGTCGAAACGAAATCTCCCTGCCAATTCTTGTGAATGTAATCGGCGATGGAATCCTGCAGGGCTACCACCAGGTTCACGTCTTCGCTCTGGATGGCAATCATGAACTTGTCGGTAGAGCCAAAACGCTGGTAAGATTCCTCGAGAGCCTTTACACTGGGAGTGCTCTCGGGCAGCAAGTGGGAAAGGTCGGCATCCAGTTTGAGACCAGGCTTGAATAAAATGGGAATGGCAAAAAGTAGCGCCAAAATCAGGTAAAAGGCGAGGGCCTTGTACTGGTGCTTGCAAATCAGGGGGATGTACCAGTTGGAAAATCTTTCGGGAAGTGATTTTTTGTTAGCCATAGGGAGCAATATAATAAAAAGGGTCGCAGACGGCATGGCATGCGACTCAAGTTGTTGATATTCGGTCAATTACGACTGATAGAGTGATTGACCCTACGGCATCATGATATCGTTGCGGAGTACGGATCGCACGGCTCTGGCGGCCCCAACAGCCTTCTTTTTCCAGGCTAGGTCGCTTGCATCCGTCGTGAGCGCGTACGGGGATTCGCCACCGGGGGCGGCGCGGTACACATCCTCGTTTTCGAGGCCCCCTGCAAGCACATGGTCGCGGAACCCTAGGTAGTAGGCGTTCTGTGAGAAGAATACCGATGGCTGTTCTGCAGGGCGCTCCTGCGTAAGCAAGTCATAACCCCAGAAATGGTTCGATTCACGGACCTGAGCCAAGTCAAAAATCGTGGGCCCTAAATCCAGTTGCGAGGCCACATCTTCGCGAATGGTAAGCCCATTAAAGAGAGATGTGTCAGCCGAGAAAATCCCGATAAAGATTTGCGATGCCGAAAGGCCCAGCGGTTGCGGAACCAGATAATCTACGGAATCTACGGGAGTGTCGTGGTCGCCTAAAATAATAATTACCGTATTTTTGAAATCGGGGCGTGTGGAGAGCGCTTCGAAGAATCTCCCGAGCTGCTGGTCGGTATAGCGTATCGCATTGCGGTAGCGAATCATGGCGTCTTCGGGTTTTTCGGCATAAGCATCGGGGTAGCCGTAGAACGGAATATGCGAAGAAATGGTGTTGAACGAAAGTTCCCAGGAGCTGTCCGCAGGCATCTTGTTGAGCAAATCAATGGCGAGATCCACTCCCAGGCTGTCTGCAGAACCTTCGATTTTTTCTTCGCCAATCAGGTGCCAATCCTTGCCGAAAAATTTTTCAATGAAGGGGAGGGTATGGTCAAAAATCGGGTTAGAAACGGTCGCATAGGTGCGGTGATAATTTGTTAAAAATTCTGGCCAGCCCTTGAACTTGTTCGCCGCATAGAAACTGGGCACGTCGCGGTTGGGATGCGAGGGGAAACCCATGTAGGTGGCCATGGTGCCGCGCACGGTGGGGTAGCCGCCACTAAAAGCGTTCTTGAACCAGAGCCCGCCACCCAGCGTATTGCCGGCGGAATCTTTTTCGTAGTAGCCACCGTTTGCAAGTTTCCAAATGTTCGGCGCCACTGCCGTATCGCCCGCGAGCATCTTGTTGAAGATGCGGCCCTTGAAGGATTCGCCCATAATGAACACGATGTTGTAGGTTTTTTTCGACTTGTATTCGTGGGCGGGGGCATTGCGGTACATCGGAAGTTCCAGAGCATCGCTGCGACCTGTCGCAAAATCCTTCGGCAAGAAAGCGTCCAAATCGTTCACCAGTTCTTCGGTGATTTTGGCGTTGTCGTGAATGAACTCAAAGGTTTCAACAGCGGCAATATGCAGGATGGGCGCCGTAAGCGTATGCTTGCCTAGCGTAAAGCGCATGTCCACCTTCGTGTGCGTCACCGGGATTTCAATCCAGCCGCGAGTGCCCGTAAGGAACAGCACGAGCGGCGTTAGCGATAGAGCCATGCCAATGGCGAACATCGCGACAGTCGTTTTTTGGGAGGCGGGCTTCCAGCCGCCTTCACTGTTGGTGAGCACGAGCGAACGGCGCTGTTTACGGAGCCTGAGCGAGTATGCAATTACATAGGTGATGGCGCCAGAAAAGCAAAGCACGACCATCGAAACCCACAGCACTGTCCCGAGCAAATCTCCGCCCAGCGTAGAAACCGTCGTGGCATCGGTGATGTTTGAAATGTGAAAATACGTGCGCAAAAACGAATAAGAAAGGCGCTGGTGTGAAAAACGGAAAACATCGTAGTCCGCGATGGCAATAAAGAAGTAGAGCGCATAAAAGACGGCAAGCCCGCGGGGAGCCCGTGCAAACCCGAAAAGGGCGGCCATTACGAGAATGGCTCCGAAGGCCATAAAAATCTGCCAGAGGGTCTTGCCCTCGAACATCTCGGCCATCGAAAGACCCAGCGGATCGGGCAGGCTGTAGAAAAACACCAGCAAGACGCTCTGTACCACAAGGGCAATGAGTGCCATTGCGAGGAAGGGGTTCTTTAGGGCAGAAAACCCACAAAAAGATCTTGCAAGCAGGATGTGCTTTAACGACCGTTTGTTTTTGTGAGAAATCATATTGAAGAATATAGCAATTTAATTCTTTAAAGCAAAATGCCTATGCGGAAAACAAACGGTCGATTAAATTCCGCACACATTTGTTTTGGTTCATGTTTGCTTTGATATTGATTGTAGGCAGATTTTTACTGCTTTGTTCTCTCTATATGTTACAAACTCCGGCAGGCCAATCCCTTGTTCCTGATTGGAATAGGTTCATTTGGCATACACTCTATGCAGAATCGGGTTTTTGCATGGCTCTTGCCTTTTTCTTTTTTGTCCTTACGCTATGGATTCCTCAAAGAAAAATGAGGTGGATTAAGATTGTTTCCGCTATTTGCGCATCATTGTATCTTTTTTTGAGCGGTGTTGATGACGAATTGCAAAGATGGATGAGTCAAAAACTTTCACTTTCTTTTATTAAAACATACACCTTTGCATTCACTGATAGCGGCCTTGTCGGTAAAATTGCCTTAGGTGGTCTTGACCACTTTCTTCTCACCCTTGGAATTGTCGTTTCTACAATAGCGCTTATTTCGTTCTTTTTGTATAAAGTAGATTTATCGCAAATTAGACATAGGCCTATTCAAAAAAGTGCTTGGATGTCTCTAGGCTTCATTTTTGTTTTGGCCATCCTTGGTTGCACGTCCCACCTTTGGTATCACTACTCTCCTCGTCGATGGGATCGTATTCGCCCTGTAGTTTATTCCCTTGTAATCGATTTATTTGAGTCGGTCGATTTAAAGGAAAAACCAAAGGATTTTCATGAAGGTGTTGCCATCTTGGGAGGTGACCCCGATAAAGACTATCCCTTTTGGCACGAAAAAAAAGACGAACAAAAGTCTTTAGACTTATTCAAGCAAAAGCCCTTAAGCGATAAACCCAACATAATCTTGTTCACCATCGAAAGCCTAAGGGGATGGACTAGTGACATGCGGGTGGAAAGCAATTGCAAACGTTTCCCAAACTTATGCAGATTGTCCCAAAAGAGCTTGTATTTTCCGAATACTTATAGCATAGGAAATCCGTCTGTGGAGGGACTTTTAGGTATAATGACGGGTGTCATGAGTTTGCCATCCAATACCCTTTTAAGAGATTTTCCAAATACCAGATTAAAATCCTTTTCTGAAATACTTTCCGAGGCAGGGTATTATACGGAGGTTCTCTTGGGTGCGGACCCACGTTTTGATAATGAAGAACCTTGGTATAGAAAGTGGTTCGATTATTACGAATTCGACCCGAAAAATGCTGACGACGTTTCTTCTGCATTGAGATTCGTGGAAAGGTATCATCAGCGCCCCAAAGACAGGCCCGCATTCTTCCATTGGATGAGTTTAAGCATGCACACTCCCTACATTTTGCCAAGCAAGATGGGAGAAACGCCAAAAGATCCTGGACAAGCCTATCTCAGAGTCACAGCCTATATGGATAGCGCCCTCGGAATAATTCTGGATTCTTTAGAAAATGAAATCCTTTTACAGAAGACTCTGCTCATTTTAACCGGAGACCATTCTTCGCCCAACGGTAAACAGCAACAGGATGCAGCCCGCATAGGCCTTGGAAGCGAAGGTTATTCGTGGATTAGCCTTATGTTTTGCGGACCTGGAATCATTCCCAGGATTGATTCTAGAATTGTTTCACAGCAAAATATTGCACCAAGCATATTGGGATATCTTGGCTTAGATGTGTCGAACCATTTTATGGGAATCAATCTCTTTGCAGGTAGTCTAGATTCAATAGAATTGCCTCAAATTTATTCCTTCAAATATGGTAGTATGGCCATGCGAAAAGATTCTTTGGCGTATTACATACACCCTGTAAATGGAACGGAGCCTGCAATTGTCCAAAAGATACTTTTATCTCCTACTTGGAACACCGATGATCCTTCGGAAGGTTTTACAACGGGAGAGATTGTCGAAACGCCTATTGAAAAGCGAAAAGAAATCGCAAGAAAAATGAGAGCGGCAGCCAGTGCTTGGTATTATATTGTTTACAGCAATAGAATTATGCCGCCAGAAAAAAATCTTTGGAGAACAGAATATGATAGAACATTTTTCTAAATGGTACATATCCTTAATTTGCAGCCACCAGTACAAGGCCCTGGCTTTTTACCTGCTTTTAGCTGTGCTCTTTGCGGTTCCTATTCTCTTTAAACCTGGTCTCAAGCTGGACGCCGATCTTTCGCATTTGTTGCCCGAAGGCACGCCCAGCGTGAAGGCCCTTGAGGAATCTTACCAACGTTTCGGTTCAACAGACCAATTCATGATCGCTATTCAAAGCGATGATGTTTATCTAGTTGCGGCCTTGCAGGATTCAATTCGTGAATACATTCACAAAAATTGGCAGGGAGATTTTGTTTCAACCCAAATTGACAATGAAAACCAGTTCTTCAAGGACAATGCTCTGCTTTACTTGCCTGTTAAGCACCTAGAAAACATCCGCGACAATTTGGAAGATCTTCAACTTGAAATTGGCCGCAAGAACGGCCCGCTCGTGGTTGACTTGCTGGGATTTGCCGATTCGTCTGCCACGGATTCTGCTGGTGAGTCGTCTGCTCCTGCGAAAAAAGAACGTGTGTGGTTTGACGCAAATATACCGCAAGATCTCGGACTCCCCGACGAAGCGGCCGGAGCATTCGATTCATTCTTTAAAGGTAAAGGCGAAAACGTTTCGATTGATGGCGAGGAATGGCACAAAAAGAAACCCGTCCCTGTTGCCCTGAGAAACCGTTTTATCGGGTGTCCACCTCCCGATAGCACCGGAAAAATTCTATTCAACGGAGTGGTAAATGCGAAACTGATCAAACCTTCTACCGATTACGAATTCGTAACCCATATTCTTGCGCGCACGGATTCCCTACTCGATTATTTTAGGGCAAAAACTTATCCCGTACCGACCCGCTTTTCTGTCGAAGGAACGTACGAAGGCCTTAAGGAAGTGGACGAAGTGGCAAATGACTCCATCTTCTCGTTCGCCATCAGTCTAGTGCTGATTATCTTCCTTACTATCTTCTTCTTCCGAAGCGTGAAGGGTCCGGTTTTGGTGACTGCATCGGTACTTTACGCGTGCCTCCCGACCCTTGCATTTACGGCCCTGTTCTATGGCAAGCTGAACCCGTTCACGGTGTTCGTGGCCTCCATTATTCTGGGTATCGGCATTGACTATTCTATCCACATCTTAGGCACTTCGCAGAAACTATTGCACAAGTACGCGACCTTAGAAGAAGTGCTGGAACATGCCCAGAGGAAAATGCTCAAGCCCTTCATTCTCGCAAGTTTCACGACGATTGCCGCATTCCTTACCTTGCTGGCGGCGCACTTTCGCGGGTTCTATGAGTTCGGCGTGGTCGCTTCCATGGGCGTGTTGTTCAGTATGCTCACCTCGGTGCTGTTCTTACCGGTACTCGTGAAGTGCATGGGCGGTATTCCGAAGGCTCCGGACAAGTCCCTGTTGCCCAAGTCTTGGGACGAGGCGAAAATTTTACGTTTCTTCAAGTATCTTGCCCTAGCAGGCTTTGTTCTCGGTGCTGTATCTATTTGGTTTGCTCAGGATGTAGACTTTGAACACAACCTGCGTAACCTGCGCCGAGTTTCTACAGAAAAAAAACAAGCAAAGAAGGGTATTCGCACGGGTGTTACAAGAATCAACAACAGGTCTTCATCTACTCCTGCCGCTGTTATGGGAAGCAAAGCGGAGCAGCTGGATCTCCTTTATGACACCTTGATGGTTCGTCTCCATGTAGATCACGATACGACCCTCCGCAGTTTTCTCACTTTAAAGACTTTCGTTCCGCCTAAAGATTCTCAAGAAAAACGTCTTGAAATCATTCAAGAAATCAGCGAACTTGCTGAAGCCCGCGTATTCGACCGTGCAGTCGGCGAAGATTCCGCAAACATCGCAACCTTACGCAGGCTTGCTAATGTTGAGTCGACCTTTACCGCCGAAGATATCCCCAATTGGGCCTTAGACCTGCTTCGCGAAAAAGACGGCAGCTATGGAAAAATCGGTTTCATCTACGGAGATTTCCCCAGCTGGGATGCCCACGCCCTGCAGAACTTCCAGGACCGTTACGGCCACTGGAATTTCGACGGCGAAGACCTGCGAACTTTCTCATCGCAGTTCATTCTTTCCGACGTGATTGATTCTGTAAAGAAGGATAGTTTCCGTCTGGCACTGGTCATCATCCTCGTGATTTTCGGTACGCTGGTAATCTCTTTCCGCAAGCCGAAACTCTTCTTGGCTGGCTGTATTTCCTTCGGCATGGGAACGCTACTCACTCTCGGGCTTCTCGGATTTTTGACCGACATGTTCGAGTTTGGAAAAATTAGCATCTACAACGTGATTGTGATTCCCATGGCCCTCGGTATCGGTATCGACGCCACCATCCACATGATTACCTCATGGATAGGCGACAAGGACCTGACGCTCCGTCAGCTGATGGACACCACCGGTCGCAACGTGATGGCAAGTTCTACCACGACGATTGCGGGCTTTGTCGGGTTCCTGTTCACCACCCACCGTGGCCTAAAGGGTATCGGTGACCTCGCCTGCATTAGTATCGCCATGTTCCTGATTACAAGCATCATCTTTACGATGTACTTGTGTGGTTCCTGGTTAAAAAAGAAATAATTCGATACACATTCTTATTTTCTTGTTCGTTTTTTCAAACGACGTTGTTTTGTTGTATGTATTTTTAGAAGTAAATTATGATCTTTGGATACATTCGTGTAAGCAGTGATAAACAAACTACAGAAAATCAGAAGTTTGAAATATCTCGATATTGCGAGAAAAATGGTGTCAAAATTGACAAATGGGTTGAAGAAAAAAATAGCGGTGCCTTAAATTATAGCAAAAGGGAACTTGGAAAATTACTAAAAAAAATTAAGCGAAATGACACTATTATTTGTAGCGAAATATCTCGTCTGGGTCGTAATCTGTTTATGATTATGGAAATATTAAACATTTGCATGAGTAAGGGATGTCAAGTATGGACAATCAAGGACAATTACAGATTAGGCGATGATATTCAGAGCAAGATCCTAGCCTTTGCTTTTGGCATTTCAGCAGAAATAGAGCGGAACCTAATCAGTCAAAGGACCAGAGAAGCTTTAGCTCGAAAGAAGGCCGAAGGAATTTCACTAGGACGGCCAAAAGGGAAAAAAACTGCGCTCTGTAAACATAAACTTTATGGGAAAGAGAATGAAATCTTAAAATTGCTAAACAAGGGATGTTCCAAAAAGAAGATTGCTCAAAAATGTGGTGTTGATAGAAGCACTATGGCAAAATTCATCGCAACGATGAAGCAGAGTTCAAAATAAAATCTACCGCCTTTTCCAAGTCTTCGGCCTGGCGGGTGTGAACTTGCGCGTAGCGTTTCGGGGCGCGTTCTGCATAATCCCCATAGATGCGGGCATCGAGCAGTTGCACCAGGCGGTTCTTGATTTCGCTCACGGAATACGGGTCGAAGTACAGCACCGCATCGCCGCAGACCTCGGGAATGGAAGTCGTGCCGCTTGCCGCCACAGGCACGCCGTAACGCATGGACTGCACCGGCGGGTAACCGAATCCCTCGTTCAGGCTCGGGAACACGAACGCGTATGCATTCTGGTGCAAGAACTCCAGTTCCTTGTTTTCCACATAGCCGAGCAAGACAAAGCGGTCCTTGTGCTTGAGGTGGCGCAGGTAGGCTTTGGGGTTTGCGGCCCCGGTAATCACCATCTTGTAATCAAGCGGCTTGCCTTGCGACTGATACATGCCCACCAGCTCATCGAACGCGCGGGCCGCCCGCAGGTTGTTCTTTTCCCAGCGGGCTCCGCTGGTGAGCAAGAAGTACTTTTTTGTAGCCACTCCCGGCGGCAAGAATCCTTCGGGTTCGTATGCCGTCATGGGGCTGTAGAATACCGGGATTTCCAGGTCCATGAGTTCCGGGAAGAACGCCTTGATGGAAGCGCGGCTGTGTTCGCTCACCGTAATGGTACGCACCTTGCGACCATCCGGCCCCAAAGTCAGCGACTCCGCCATACGGGCCGCGAGCGCCTGGTACTTGGGCTTGTAGTAAAGCTTTTTCCAGCTTTCGCGGTAGCGTACCAAAGCTTCGAATTTTTGTCCGAGTTTCTTGGCGAAACCTACACCCGCCCAGCTGTACTGCATTTCCAGGGCGCGCACGCCATGCCAGGTAAACACGAAATCCTTCACATTAATATCCCACTTTTTTTCGAGTGAATAAAGCGGGGTGTAAAAAGTATCAATCTGGTTTTCGTTGATAATCTGCTGCGGTGTTTTTTCGCTGATATCGAACAGCGGAATATTCCGCGTTTTGCACGCATCGAGAATTGCCGGGTCCAGGTACTTTTTGCTGTCATAGGCGCAGCTGAACTGCACGCCGCGCTTGACCAGCGCCCAGAAAATCACTTCTCCGTAAGAACCACCGCCATGGAACTTGGCACTATGAATCGGCTGTACCGCCACCAGATTGAAAAGCAGGTTCATCGTTACCTCCCGAGGATTTTTCCGAGCACTCTCAAGGGGAACACGAGGAACGGCATCTTCTTGTAAATCCACGCAAGTGACTTGGCGAAGGCGTAGCTGCGGATAATGTAGGCGCCTGCGGCCCCCACCTTGCGGGTCTGGAATTCAAATTCTTCCTTGGCGTGGGCAATCACGTCGTCATAGTATTCGTTGATGGTAATGCTCTTGTCGGCATTGACCTTCACCGGAATGTTCTTCAGGTTGGTGTAGAAGTCCTTGCGCAAAATTTTCGGCAAGAACAGGTCCATGCTGGCGGGCACCTTGTGGCCGCGGGTATCGATGATTCGCGAACCGAAGAAGTGCAGCACCTTCGCCGTGGGCAAGAACCTGTTGCCGTAAGCCAGCTGGCAGTTCCAGCCACCGGGCATTTTCTTGGTGATGTAATTAAACTTGAAATTCGTTTCGGCGAGGCTCGCCATGTCGTAGGGGAAGTTCTTGGACACGCAATAGAGCCACAGCTCGTGCCAGGTTTCGAAGAATTTGCGGGCTTCGGGAGTGTCTGCCGCAAACATCACGCCCCCGTTGAAAATCTCGTCGTTCAGAATCGGCGAAAAACCCATCATCTTTGCGTTGTTCAAGACCTTCTTGCGGTTAATCGCCTTCGAAAGGTTGGTGTGAAAGTCCAGCACCGCATAGATGCCGCCTTTCCATTCTTCGGGAATGGAAAGGTCACCCACGATGGCGATGTCGGAATCCATGTACAGGAAATCGCCATCAATCACATTGCGCATCACCGTCTTCAGGTAGCGCGACCGCAACATCGGTGTGAATTTTTCATCAAGAGTCAACACCTTGAGTTCATCCACAGCGTCCTTCAAAACTGCGCGCGGGCCAACCAAGGTTTCCGCCGTCTTGTCGTCGGTCAAAAGCGTCACGAAGGCGCCCGGGTTATGCACCCGGAGTGAAGCAATCGCCACCAGCGTCTGTTCGCAGAAAAAATCCTTCGGGGAACTGGTCAGAACAAAAAGGTATTTGGTCATGGGCAACACTCCCCGTCAAAGTTTGCTAATCCAGCGGAATCGTGGACTTTGCGTTTTCAAAATCTTCAACCGTATCGAGTTCGCAGGAGAAATAGTCCGAGGCATCCCACACGGTGTAGGTATGACCCTGCGGAATCAGGCGTTCAAAGGCCAGCTCGTAGAACGTGTTTTCCAGGTGTTCCACGTTCATCATCTTTTCAAGTTCGGCATAGAGGGCGGTAGAATAGGCCGCACCGATCTTTTCGATACCGAGGCTCTCGCCTGCGGCAGCCTTCGGGGAACAGGTCTTGCTGATTTCAGAAATGTTTCCGTCGGCACCCAGGACCACCTTCATCTCTTCTTCGCCCAGCTCATGGCGAATCAGCGTAAGCACGTTTGCGGCCTTGGATGCAAGCACGTTCTTTACAATTTGCGGATCGTAAAGCAGGTCGCTATCCAGCAGCAGGAATTCCTTGCCGGCAACCGCCTGGCCTGCAAGCCACAGCGAATAGATGTTGTTCGTGGAATCGTAAAGCGCGTTGTGGATGAAGGTCACGCAAATGGAATCACCGTAATGGCTTTTCACGAAGTCTTCGATCATGTGGTTCAGGTAACCTGTCACAATCACGAAATCGCGTACACCTGACGCCATGATTGCGTCCATGGAACGTTTCAAAAGGGATCGGCCCTTCACGTCCAAAAGACACTTGGGCGTGTTATCGGTGAGCGGGCGCAAGCGCTTTGCCATGCCGGCAGCAAGAATCACGGCAATCATAGGGCGGCACAACGCTTGATGGTGTCTACCACCACCTGAATCTGTTCCTTGCGGCCCAAGGTAATGCGCAGACAATCTTCTAGGCCCTTGTCGCTCATGAACTTAATCTTGTAATCCTGTTCGGCCATGGCCTTCTGCAAGGCTTCCTTGATACGGGTCGGATACTTGATCAGGATGAAGTTTGCAACGCTCTTGTACACCTTGAAGCCCGGAAGGTTGCCAAGTTCTTTCTTGAACAGCTGGCGGTCCCATTCCATTTCGTCGGCGACCTTGCGGTAGTGATCTTCGCTTTCGATGGCGGCCATAGCCACGGCTTCGCTGAAGCGGTTGTAGCCTAGATATTTGTTGGCGTAGCTCAAGAAGGATTCGTGTCCCTTGCCCATGAATCCAAAGCCCATACGCAGTCCCGGAAGTCCGAAGAACTTGGAAAGGGTGCGGGAAATAATCAGGTTCGAATACTTGTTCACGAGGGGCGCAATGTAGGCGGTATCGGTCGTAATGAACGAAGCGTAGGCTTCATCAATCAGCACCATGGTGTCGTTCGGAATGTTTTCCATGATGCGACCGATTTCGTCTGGTGTAAGGCTATTGCCTGTCGGGTTATTCGGTGAGGCGAGCAAGAGCATGCGCGGGTGAATCTTGTTGGTGAGCGCAATGACCTCGTCTACGTCATAGGCGAAGGTGTCTTCCTTTTCGTGGAGCGGATACATTTCAAAAGAACCGCCACATTCACCGGCGATGCGGTTGTAGTACCACCACGAAAATTCCGGAATCATGATGGTCTTGTTGTCGCCCTTCATCAGGTAGTAATGGACAGCGTTCTTCAAAATGTCTTCGCCGCCGTAACCCAGCAGCACCTGTTCTTCGGGCACGTTGTAGATTTCGCTAAGCTTTACCGAGAAGATACTCTTTTTGCCCTCGTCATAGATGCGGGTGTAGAAGCAGAGCAGTTCAGGGTCAAAATTCTTGACGGCATCCAGCACCTTCTGGGAAGGCTTGAAGTTGAATTCGTTTCTGTCCAAGTAGTTCATGTTTTACCTTTGTGGGGCTTATACCCCGATTCAAAACCTTTTTAAATATACGTTTTTCCTTATTTCCACCACACGTCAAGTCCGTGATTATAGCGTTTTTCGACCGGCGGAAGCTGCATGTAGTCGCGGTAGAAGAGCGACAGGTAGTAATCGTAATTCTTGTAACCGCTAAATTTGCGGTTTTCAAAGGGATAGTCCATCGTTTCCGCAATTTTTTTCAGGTCCAAAATGCGGTCGGTTTTGGTATCGAAGAAAAGGGTCGCCACATGGCCCGAATGGGCTGTGGGGTAGCGACGAATCACCCGTTCCACATAGCGGCAGAAGCGCTTCTTGCCCACGATGCAGGCGACGGCATAGAAGAACCGCTTGTACAGAAGCGTCCAGGCATCGTAACCCTTCGACTTGAAGTCGGTGGTAATGGCAAGGGTAATCACGCGCAAGAAACTGCAGTAGAGAACGAACGCCTTTTCAAAGAAACTGGATTTCGGAAGACCGTCCAGCGGGAAAATATCGACCCAGATTCCCATCTCGCCCTTGTGGCGTTCCATCTTGACCGTAGTGCGGTTGTCGTAGGCCTTTGCAAACGGATAAAAATAGCCGTCGCAGGTGTCGTCGACCAGCGTGAGCCATTCCTTGTGGCCCGCCGTATTCTTGTCTTTCAAGATGGCGATGAGCTTCTCATAATCCTCGCGCAACATGCAAATGTCAATATCGTCGTCCCAGGGAATGTAGCCCTTATGGCGCACTGCGCCCAAAAGCGTGCCGTAGGCTAGGCTATACTTCAGGTTGTTTTCCTTGCAAATGCGGTCAATCTCGTCCAGAATGGACATCTGGATTTCACGACATTCCTGCTGTTCAATCTTCTTCATTTTTTATTTCCTGTCGAGACGGCGCTTCTGTCTTTGTCCATCTTTTTCTTGACTACAAGGCCATAAGCGCCAAGAGCCAAAAGAATCACCACGTAAACGAAGGCTTTTTCGAGCATGGACAATGTAAACACCTGCATGTTGATGGCAATATAGAATGCAATCAAGAATAAGATCCAGAACACTTGCGACAAGAGCCGCAAGGAGTAGGGCTGCAAGCCCATCTTGAAAAGATAAATGTTGTTGCAGATGACCGCAAATATGTTGTAGCTGAGCATCGAAAGGGCTGCCCCCACAAGGCCGTAGGTCGGAATCAACAAATAGCCCGACAGGAGTGCTACACCAAGGGAAACGATATCCATAATCAAGGAATACAGGCTCTTGCCCATGCCGTTCAGCACCACCAGGGACATCCCGCCAAAACCCGCTACGAGGTGAACCAGCAACAGGATTCCCAAGGTTTCGGGCTGCACGATAAAGTCCTTGCCCGCAATACCCAAAATCAAGTCCGGGAACAGCACGATAAAGAATCCGATCATGAGCTGGATGAAGGTGACCATGAAAACGCAATAACTGTAAACCGGCTTTAGGTCGGTCTTGAGGCGTACCTTGTTCATTCCCGCCACCACTGGCGTAAGAATCGGGGTGAATCCGACGCGAATGGTCTGGAGTGCATTGGAAATGGTGACCATGATTCCGTAGGCACCCGCCTTTTCGGGGCCAAGGAACAACATGACCATCCAGAGGCTTGAACGGATCAGGAACGATGACACGAATTCATCGACCCCTAGCGGGAGCGAGTAACGCAACAGCACCCACGAAACCGTCTTGTGAGGGCGCAAAGGCATTTCGGGGAACTGCCTGCGGACCAGCACAAAATGCACGATAAAGCCCACCACCTGGCCCACAAGCAAGCCCAGCGGGAGGGCGTGGGGGATTCCCATGAAGTGGAGTGCAATGGAGGTTGCCGGTGCAAGAGTCACCGTCAAAAAGGAATTCACGAATACGGCGTTTTGCGGACGGCGGTTGCCTTCGGAAGCGGTGCTAAAGACATAGGTGCCCACATAGAACAAAAGCGAAAGGGCGTACCAGGGGAGTTCCTTGGAAATGTAGGGCGTGAAGGAGCACGCAAAAATGACAGCCGTGCAAAGAACCGAAATAGCTGCCGAAATCCAGAAGGATTCCATGATGCCGTCGTATCGGGGGCGGCCGTGTAGGCCGTTCTGCGGCAAGTACCAGTACAGGCCCTTGTCGAGCCCAAGCGTTGCCGAATGCGCAATGGTCAAAAGGAGGGTCTGGGCAGATACAAAGATTCCAAATTCGGCGGCGCCAAAAATACGTGCCATCACGAAAGTCAAAAGCGGACCGCAAACCTTGAGGATTGTCCCCACGATGTTTACAATCATCGCCTTTTTTAGGAACTTGCTGTCGGTTTCCAGATTGCTCATAACAGGCCAAAAATAGATTTATTTTGCTTGGAATCCGAGAAAGGATTAGGCTTTAATCCGATGAATTATCTATATTGGGTGACGAAGTTCAAATAAGTTGACCTTTTCAACTCGCAAAACGGGATTTTATCATGTTCAAGACCATCGCTATCGGCTGTGATCACGCCGCATTCGAATACAAGGAAAAACTCGTCAAGTTCCTGGAAGGCAAGGGCTACAAGGTCCTTGACATGGGAACCGATTCTACGGAATCCTGTGACTACCCGATTTTTGCCGACAGGGTCTGCAACAAGATTACGGGCAAAGAGGCGGATTGCGGAATCCTCATTTGCGGTACGGGTATCGGCATGAGCATGGCGGCAAACAAGCACAAGGGTATCCGCGCTGCCGTGGTGGGCGACCTTACCTCTTGCGAATTCACCCGACTTCACAACGATGCCAACGTGCTTTGCATGGGAGCCCGCATTATCGCTTACGCCCAGTGTGAGGTGTTCGCCACCAAGTTCCTGGAAACGGAATTTATGGGCGGCAAGCACAAGAAGCGCATCGACATGTTCGAAGCGGGCTAAGGGTAGCCGGTGGCACGACTTTTGCCAAGCATCACCAGGTGGTGTCGCGTTCTTGCCTTGGGCGCGGTCTTGGTGGGTTGTGCCGAAATCGAAGAAGAAAAGCCCTGGATCCATGTAGATAGACCCCAGATGCTCTTTACCGACACCACCCTCATGGACAGCTACGACAAGGGCGTGCTGAGCTGGAAACTCAAGACGGCCTATCTGGAGCGGTGGTCCAACACCGAAGAGGTTTTCGTGCGGCCTGTGCTGGTGGACATCTACGATTCCCTGGGGGAACGTTCCGCATTCTTGCGGGCGGATTCCGGTCGGCTCGACATGAAATTCACCTACGTCTATGCCTACGGCCATGTGTACGCCCTTACGCCCAAGGGCGCCTCTGTCCGTGCCGATTCCCTGCTCTGGAACAAGAAGGACAACTTGGTCAAGACCGAAAGCTACGTGCGGGTGGTCTCCGAAGATGGCGACGTGCTGCAGGGCAAGGGATTCGAAAGCGACGCCAAGATGGACCACTGGAAAATCCTTTCCAACATCACGGGCATTTTCCAGGATGCTGCCAACCGAATCAAGGAAGAGGACAAGGCCAAGGCTGAAGAAATCGAGAAGCGAGATTCTGCGGCAGCTGTACCGCAACAGGCAGAGGAACGCAAGGAATGAGTGCCCTTCCGAAAAAAGTACTGTTCCTGTTTCTTGTTGCATTCGGTTGTGCCTTTTCGCAGACGTCTCCCCTTATCATGAAACATGCGGACAATCTGGAGGTGGCCCGTATCCGCGGGAGCCTGCTGCTGCAGGGCAAGGTCCATTTTGTTCACGATTCCCTGGATTTCAAGACCGAAAAGGCCACCTGGAACAAGGATGCCGAAATCCTCCAGTGCGAGGGAGGTTTCTTGGTGGCACACCCGTCCGGTTACATCAAGGCGCAAACTGGCATTTACAACAAGAAAAAGGGTATCGCTTCGGCCCGTGGAAACGTTGTGGCCGCCGATTCGGCAAAGACCTACATGTTTACAGGGGGCTATCTGGTTTACGACCGGGAGAAAGAAATTCTCACCATGCCCGAAAAACCGCGACTCTATGAGTTCGAAATAAAGAAAGACGGGAAAATCGATACGGTCCTGATTGAAGCCAAGACCATTATCTACAACAAGGGAGAATCTTTTGCCGAAGCCTACCAGAAGGTGAAAGTCACCCAAGACGACATGGTGGTCACCTGCGATACAGGTTATTTCAACCGCAAGGACAACTGGCTTTCCATGAAGGGCAGTCCCACATTCGACATGAAGAATTACCACCTGACGGGGGATTCCATCTACCTCACCCTGGATTCTACGGGCAAGTCCCTGCGGTCGGCCTTGGTCATTCGGAACGCCCACGGTATTCAGCAAGAGGACGCCAAGAAAAACGCCCCTGGAAGCGTGACGGAAGCCTTCGGTGACACCCTCTATGCCGCCTTCAAGGACAACAAGATTGAACGCCTGTATGTAAATTTGAATGCACGGGGGTTCTTTTACGAGACGGACCTTCCTGATTACCAGAACCAGATGGACGGGAATAGGCTAGATATGTACTTTAACGAGGGAAAGATGGATCATGCAGTTGTGTCCGGCAAGGCCCAGAGTACCTATTTCTACGTCAAGAAGGACCGCACCGTCGCAGGTAAGAACGAAGCCGCCGGAGATACCATCAATATCCTTTTCGATGCCCAGAAAAACGCCGTCAAGTCGTTACGGCTTTTGGGCGGCGGTACCATGGCCAGCGGAAGGTATATCGACATGGAAAAGGAACAGCGGAACAAGAAGAAACTGTTGGATGCCGATTCCTCCAAAACCGATTCCACGAAATCTGTTTTGACACAGCCTTCGGACAGTTCCAAGGTTTCGGCTCCCAAGGCCACCAGCGTAGAGACCAAGCCCGAAGGCAGCGTCCAGGATAGGTTGATGCACGAAAATTCCAAGAGGGGAGAACTATTCCGCAAGGCAATGAAATCCAAGGAATCACAACCTCGACCAGCCCCGAAAAAGGAGAACGCAAAATGAGAACGGTAGTGAGCACGATTCGCACGGACAAGTTGCGCAAGGTTTACGGCGGCCGCCAGGTGGTGAGCGATGTTTCCATCAGCGTCTCTCAGGGTGAGGTGGTTGGGCTCTTGGGACCAAACGGCGCCGGCAAGACCACGTCTTTCTATATGATTGTGGGCATGGTCCGTCCGGATTCGGGCCACATCTTTCTGGACGACATCGAGATGACGGACAAGCCCATGTACAAGCGGGCAAGACTTGGTGTCGGCTACCTGCCGCAAGAAGCTTCCATTTTCCGCAAGCTCTCCGTAGAAGACAACATCATGGCCATCTTGGAAACCCAGGACATGAAACGCGCCCAGCGCAAGAGACGTCTGGAAGAACTTCTGGAAGAATTCAAGATTACCCATATCCGCAAGACGAAATCTTACAGCTGTTCCGGTGGTGAACGGCGCCGTCTGGAAATCGCTCGCGCTCTTGCCAGCGATCCGTCGTTCCTGTTGTTGGACGAACCTTTCGCCGGTATCGACCCTATCGCCGTGGCCGACATCCAGTCCATCATTTCGGAGCTGAAAGAGAAGGGCATGGGCGTGCTCATTACCGACCACAACGTCCGCGAAACCCTCTCCATTACGGACCGGGCCTATATCATGTACAAGAGCCAGGTGCTTACCGAAGGTACGGCGGAATACCTGGCCAACGACCCCGAGGCCAGGCGCATCTACCTTGGTGATAGCTTTAGACTGGATTAGGAACGTTTATGGATGTAGGAATGCATTTAGGCCAGAGTCAACGGCTGGAGCAGAATATCTCGCCCCAGATGCTTCAGTCTATTGCTATCCTGCAAAAGAATTCCCTGGAGCTGGAAACCGCCATCAAGGCTGAGGTAGAGGCGAACCCCCTGCTGGAATTTGACGACGAACCCTTGGGAGAATCCCTGGATTCTCCGGCGGAAACCTCCCGGGATTCGGAGGCCGATTTCGATACCGAAGACACGTCCCGCAATCTCGACGATAGCACGGTTTCTTCTTTGGATTTTGAACGGGGCACTCTCGAAGACAGCGCCGACGTGGACCACGGTCTTTTGGACGGCTCTACTCCTTCGGAGCTGAACTGGGCCCAGTATCTCGAAGACGGCACCGACCATACGGATACGCTTTACAGGGATTCTGTCAACCAGCAGAAGGACCCCGACGACGCCTGGGACCGCCCGCAAAAAGACAGGGAGGCAAGCCTCCAGGACCGCCTGCTGTTACAGCTTAGGGACTGGAACGGAACCCGCGAACTTATGGCACAGCTTGCAAAGGCGGGGTGCCCAGAAGTTCGTTTTCGCAGCCTGGTGGAATACTTGATTGACTCCCTGGACGAAAACGGTTTTCTGCAAAGTGCCGACGAGATGGCCATGGCGAAGGTCATGTCCGACAACGATCCTTTTACCATCGAAATCGAGAAGGTCATCCGTAACGAAATCCCCCTCGAAGAGGCGAGCCTCCCGGTGGTAGAGGCGTTCCATGTGCTCCGGAGTTTTAGACCCAGAGGAATCGGCGCCAGAAACCTTCAGGAATGTTTTATCATCCAGGCAGAATCCCTGGAAAATTTTCCGGCCCTTTCGCTCCAGATTTTGAAAGAGCGTTTCGACGACCTGATGGCGCTTCGCTATGCCAAGATTGCAAAAGACCTGGGCGTCTCTACCGAAGAGGTGCAGCAGGCAGTGAGCAGTCTTTCTAGGCTTGCGCCCCACCCCGGCCAGCAGATGTCCAGCGCGCCGAACCAGGTCAAGGTGGCCGACATGAAGGTGGTAGAAAAGAAGGGCAGGTTCGAGGTGGAATGCTACCGGCGACGTGTCCAGAAACGCCTGCACCTGAACCAGACTTACGCTTCCCTTTTAAACGACAAGCACCTGAGCAAGAACGACAGAGAATATATCCAGAACAACCTCTCCAAGGCAAAGGAATTCATCAAGGCGGTGGACAACCGTTTCTCTACTATGGAAAACGTGATGATGGCCATCGTCAAGCACCAAGAGGCTTTTTTCCGCCAGGGGCCTGCCTTCTTGAAGCCCATGATTCTGCAGGACATTGCCGACGAGGTTGGCCGCGACCTGAGCACCATCAGCCGCGTGACCAACGGAAAGTACGTGGATACGCCCTACGGCATCTTTGAACTCAAGCAGTTCTTTACCACCGGCATCAAGCAGGGGAGTGCCGCAAACGATGAAGTAATCGGCTCGGCCCAGATTCTTGAAGCTATCAAGAAGCTTGTGGATGAAGAAGACAAGAAAAAGCCTCTTTCGGACCAGGCCATCGCAGACGCCTTGGACAAGCAGGGCATCAAGGTGGCTCGCCGCACGGTGGCCAAGTATCGGGAAGAGGAACTGAAAATCCTCCCTGCCAGGCTCCGCAAGGCGCTTTAGGCCCGCCCTTGTGTAAACTTTTGTTTGCAAATAAACGCAAATATCCTGCAATTATTCCGAAATTTCCCGAAAATTCCCCTCATTATTCCAAATTGGGCGAATTATTTTTCGAAAAAAACATATTATATTTGCCTTTTTTATAAAAAAAGATGTATATACTCTAGATGCGATGCTAGAACATCGAAATGTGCCATCTCAACATACGGAGGTTTACAATGGATATTCAATTTTCTGCCCGTCATTTTAATGCATCTGCCGGTCTCCAGGATAGGATTCAAGAAGAAATGGACAAACTGGCAAAGTTCTACCCGAACATCACGGGAGCCTCCGTCATTTTGGATCACGAAGTGGAGCACCAGCGCCATTGCGAAATCTCGGTGAACATCACGGGCTCCGTGGTGGTGGCTTCTGCCGACGAAGAGAACATGGGCAAGGCTGTGGACGTGGCCCTGGAAAGAGTCAAGACCCAGCTGAAAAAGGCCAACGAAAAGCAGAACGACCATCGTGCCCAGCCCCTCTCTGATTTGTCCTAATGGCTGAATCCAGACTGAAAGACATCAAGGTTTTGCACCGGGAAAAACTCTCGGTGCGAGACTTTTTTTGTCGCTACGGCAAGGATTTGCAGTTGGCCCTCCACTCTCCGGAAGAGGACCTGAACACAAACATTGCCGAAAGCGGTATCCACCGCCCTGGCCTTGCCATGGCGGGTTATACTAAAGTTTATAGTTCGGAGCAAATCCAGGTGGTGGGCCATACGGAATGGAACTATCTGGAATCCTTGGGCACCGCGGGCCGCGTGAAGGTCTTTGAAAGCCTTTCTGTTTTCAGGGCTCCCATGTGGGTGGTGACTCACGCCCAGATGCCCCATCCGGAACTTCGGGCCATGTGCAGCAAGTTGCATATCCCCCTGTTCTCTACGACTCTTCACACCTACGAGTTCAACAAGATTGCCCAGAGGATTCTGGAAGAATTCTTTGCGCCTCACGCCACCATCCACGGGAGCCTAGTGGATGTTTACGGCATAGGCATGCTCTTTGTGGGCGACAGTAACGTGGGAAAGTCCGAATGCGTGCTGGACCTGGTAGAAAGCGGACACCGCATGGTGGCCGACGATGTGGTTCATGTAAGCCACGTGGGCAACGTGATTATCGGACGCCCCGACCCCCTGATCCGCCACCACATGGAAATCCGCGGGGTGGGCCTTTTGGATATCCGCTCCATGTTCGGTATCCACGCTATCCGCAAGGTGAAAAAGATCGAAGTCATCGTGGAACTCCAGCCCTGGAGCCAGAACGTTTCTTACGAGCGCACGGGGCTGAACGAGCTGGACGAAGTCGTCATGGGAGTTTCTATCCCGAAGATTGTGATTCCCGTGTCGCCGGGCAAGAACCTGACGGTGATTTGCGAAGTGATTGCCATGAACGCCCTCATGAAAATGAATGGTCAGAACGTGGCCCGTGATTTCAACGAAAACCTGATGCAGAAAATCAAGGCCAAGGCGAAGGGCGAATACACCGACGACCTCTTGGAAATGGAGCCGGAGAACTGGTCCCCCTATGAATAGCTTCCGTCGAAAATTCCGTTCTAATTTATTCCCCTTTGTCGTCTTCTCGATTATCGTGGTCGGATGCGGTATGGCCCTGTACCTGTTCCACCCGGCAAGCCCCCACCATGACCGCTACAGTTTTGTGGTGCGCTACGAAAGCGTCGGAACTCTTTCTCCGGGCAACCGCGTAGAAGTTCGCGGAATCACCAAGGGCGAAATTGCAAAGGTGCAACTGACAGATGAAGCGGTCTATGTGACGGCCCGCGTGCTTGCCGATACCAAGATTCCGAAAAACTCCGAGTTCCGTCTGAAAACGGCAGGGCTTATGGGCGAGCGTGAACTCAGCGTGTTGACCGGAGATTCAAAGGATCTGGTTGCCGACGGCGATACGGTGCACGGCTACTACGAAGAGGGCGCCAACGCCATAGGCCGAAACATTGCCTTTATCCTCTCGGAACTGGACTCCATCGCCACCCAGATTGGCGCCCTGAAGGACTCCGTGACCAAGGGTACAGCGGGCAAGCGTCTTGACCGCGTGCTCAAAAAGGCGGATGACCTGGTCGGGACATCGCAGGAATCGGTCCAGGAATGGGTGGGCGAGGCCAAGGACCTGCTTTCAAAGGCCGAAGGCACTCTGGACAAGGCGAAATCCAGCCTGGGAAATGTTCCCGAAAGGGCCGAGGGCACCGTCCAGAAAGTGGAAAACCTTGTGGCTCATGTAGATACCCTCCTGACCCAGGTCCGCGGGCTTAAAACGGAACTTGAAACCATCCAGGCGAAACTTTTCCAGGACGACAACACCATGGGGCTGATTTTGTCTAAAAAAGGCGACATAATTAAGGAACTGGACCGCATAGGTGCCGATATTGACGGCCTAATCGCAGACGTCAAGAAACAGGGCCTTAGATTAAATATGGATATTTTCTAAAATTGTGTCCTCTTTTGAAAAAAATAATTTAGTTTAACACGAAAAAGATTAAGAAGGGAACCCCAAGAAAGGAGCAAACTATGGCCGAAAAGAAACCTGCAAAGATGAGTGCTGCAGACCTCAAGTTTTTTGAGGAGATGCTTCTGGAAAAACGGCGCCAGCTGGTGACCGCCCAGAGCGAGACCGAAAAGTCCAATGCATTCCAGGGCCAAAAGCACCAGTCCGGCGACGGCGGGGATTCCGACAGTGCCGATTCCGCTACCGACTACAACGCTCTCGAGACTACGTTCTCCTTGGCGGCCCGCGAAGGCAAGTACCTGGTTTATTTGGAAGAGGCGCTCCAGCGTATCAAGAAGGGCACCTTCGGCGTGTGCAAGGTGTGCCAGCAGTTGATTCCCAAGGCCCGTCTTATGGCTGTGCCTACCGCCACCAAGTGCGTGAACTGCAAGGAAGAGACCAAGAAGAAAGAGCAGGAAATCAACCGTATCGAGATGGCCCGCCTCTTTGCCGAAGAACAGCGCCGCGAAATGATGAAAAAGAATGCGGGAAGGTAGGGGTGCCTTTGAGGCATTCTGCCGAAAGTTTGTGAAGAAAATCTGCGGATAATTATGTCCGATTCACTCGACGAAAAATGCAATGACCGTATGGAAAAACTTGCCGCGGAGCGTCGCGCCCGCATCAAGAAGATGCGGGGGTGGCTTTCGCCGCGTGATTCCGTTGCCGATGACTTTGGTCCCGAAGATGCCGCATTGTATTACGGCGAAGGGCATTCCGGCTGGAACCGGTAGGGCGCAAGATGCTTGTCAAGATTCTGGTAGACAACAATGCCGGTGGCACGGATTTTGCGACCAACAACAGCGCGACCAACGGCTGCGCACCCGGCAACAATTGCACGCCCCTCTGCGGAGAGTGGGGACTATCCGTCTATATCGAGTTCGAGGGCAACCGTTACTTGTTGGACACCGGGGCTTCACGCCGGTTCGCTAGCAACGCCGCCGCCATGGGCATAGACCTCTCGAAGGTGGACTTTGCAATCCTTAGCCACGCCCACTATGACCACGCCAACGGCCTTGCGGAATTTTTCCGCATCAACGGGAAGGCCTCCTGCTTTTTGAGGCAAGGCGCCGCCGAAAACTGCTACCATACCCACAAGATTTTCGGGCCTTTTGCCTACCACGAATACATCGGTATCCGCAGGGGCTACCTGAAACGTTTTGCCGACCGTATCCGCTTTGTCGAAGGCGATGCACAGATTGCCCCCAATGTTTACCTGCTCCCCCACAAAGACGGCGTCGTGAGTCCGGAGGCCCGTGCCGGTATCGCCCAGGCAGCAGGTCTTTCTGTCAAGGAAAACGGCCGTTACCGCTATGACAGTTTCGACCACGAGCAGAGTCTGGTTTTTGACACTCCCGAGGGATTGTTCGTGATGAACAGCTGCAGTCACGCAGGCGCAGACAACATCGTTAAAGAAGTGGAAGCGACCTTTCCGGGCAAAAAGATATACGGGATTCTCGGAGGCTTCCACCTTTACCGCTACAAGGACGAGTCCGTCTATGCCTTTGCAAAGCGCCTGCTGGAGCTGGACGTGCAAAAAATCTGCACAGGGCACTGCACCGGCAACCGCGCCTTTGAAATTTTACACGAAGTTCTTGGCGAACGGGCCTGCCAGATGTTCACCGGTATGTCCATAGAAGTGTAGCCTTAGTTAGTAATCCTCGTTTGCACTGTAGCAATCATCCAATCTTGCGACTACCGGTTGACACCGTGCAGACGGGTTCAAAAATCTTCAAGGCATCCAGAGCTGATAACTTCCTCTTCGATACTTGCGCATGCCTCATTGATTCCGGAGTTATCACCCGAGTCAGTGTCATAATCAACATCTGCGCAGGTCATGCCTTCAAAGGGCAGTGTGTAAAAATACAGGCTCATCTTTTTCATGAATTGCTCAAAATCGCACTTGAGTACGGCATTCGGGTCACAAGAAGCCTCCTTGTAGGTTGCACCCGGAGTATTGTTGCAAAAAGTCTTGACAGAATCTATAACAGCCAAATCCGTGGTTTGCACTTCTTCGCATTCGCCATCTTGAACGAAGAAGCAAGAAGCAACCTTCTGCCCATTGCTGGGCGTTCCAGAGGCACCGCTCGGTGAGTTGCCGGGCCCACTGCCGCTACAACCTTCGACGGGTTCGTCCAAGAGCGTAGCAGCCCATTACCCATCGACCCGCACTGCATGGTGACATTTATATCTTCGACGAAAATTTTCTCGCACTGGTTTTCCGTAGTCGAGCATAGATAGTTGTTGACCTCTATGCCGGTCTTGACCCTGCCATTTTCGGGAAGGGTTGCCGATGGTGCCGAGTTGGAACTGTCGCTACCGCAAGCGACAAGTGTCATAGCCGCGACAGAAGCCGCAGAAAGGATGATTTTGTTGATATTCATAACTACTCCTTGTTGTTAATTTCTTGTGTAGGCCTGCACCTCTTCCATGCAGGAATTCTTTAGCTGCTCCGCTACGTCTTCTAGCGTTTCACGGACAGGCTTGGTCAAAAAGGCTGTTCGATAGTACAAGTGAACCTGACTCCGCATTCACATCCACCTGGAGGTGTTTGGAATACGCCTCCCCGTTCCTGGCACGACTCCGATGCGTCAATGTCGTCAAAAACTCAAAATAAGTCTCCCTTGGAGAATTCAGGAGTATGCTGTACCATTCGCAATTATCAAATTCTTTCGGATGAGAATCTATTGCAGATTCACCCACGACAATCTTTTCGGAATCTATCTGCACGGGTTCGACTTTGTATTCGGCCTCAACGGTGTTGCCTTCCACCGCACCACCACCGAGTTTATCGTTGTCGCTAGAACAAGCAAGAAGGGAAAATGCGAATAATATCAGAATTGTGCTAGGTATTATCATCATTCACCTTGTCCGATTCAATGGTGGTCATGGGAAACATCTGCAGGTTCAGTCTGTAAACCCGATCCACATTTTCTTCTTTGACCACGATATCCAGAATTTTTTTTGCGGCAAGAGTCCAATGCCCCTAGGACCTTGGTATAAGACTGTTGGGAAAGCCCCATAGTGATATCCGTGATTTTGCGCCACTCTGGGGGAACGTCATCTAAAGCCTGTTCTGCAAACCTTGCCATTTGGCTGTTCATGGCTCGCAAGGCCGCAGGAATTCCCTGTTCGTCACCTTTTACTATTTTTTCTGTCTGACGGTAGCCGCCACGACCATTACTTTTCAAGAGTCCTGACCTTAAAAGGTATCCGATGGAGTCCGCTACTTCTGCTGGGGATACCACAAGACGACAACGTTTTGCGATGGATTCGACACTAGGTTTCTCTGTAGCACAGGCCAGTTCGCGAACCACCGCATGGAGCCAGGTTGAGTAGAAATTCTGGTACCCGACACCCATTTTGCGGACTGCGTTTTTCTTGGCGATTACCTGTAATTTTTCATGGGCGACTTTACCTTTTTTAGTGTCCTTGGATTGGTTGTAGATTACCAAATTTTGAAAAAAAGACTTCTCAAAACCCGCCAGGTCCATAGCATCTGCCACCCGCTCGGCAGAAGGGGTGCTCAGTTGAGATTTACCCTCGGAAACCAGTTTTAAAAAGTTCGGAGATGTGATTTTTGCACGCCTAGAAAATTCCCTCCACGAAAAAGAAGAGTGCTTCTTTTCCCAGGTGTAATAGTCACGGATATACTTGCGGTAATCCTTGTATTGCCGGATAGACTTCATCATCATTAAAAATAAATCCTTAATAATGCAAAAAGAACGACTTTTTGCTGTTTTTTAGAAATGGCTTTAAACAAAGTGAATTATATGATACACTTTGTATTGTATACGAATTTCACTTTATTAGGGACACTCTGCGACGCGGACGCCGTTTCCGTTTTTTGGGCGGAAGCGTCTCGGCGAGGCTATCTAACAGGGATTGCGTCAGCACTTCGTCGCCATTTGCCAGCCGTTCTTTTTGGGTCGCCGAAAGTTTCTTGATGCGGGCTTCCATGCGCAAGGCGTATTCCTTGTTCGGGAGCTCGAACTGGCGGAGGATTTTTTCGGGCGGAAAAGCCTTGGTGAACTTGGCCCCACGCCCCATGCGATGCTCTTCGAAACGGGCCGCTACATCCACGGCGTAACCAGTGTAGATGCGGTTCCCGGCACAGCGGAGCATGTAAACGAAGTGGGGCATAGTTCTATAGAAAGGAATATATAATTTTTTCTAAGAGATTATCTAGATTCCCGCCTTTGCGGGAATGACGAAGGTAGTGGCCGGAATGACGTAGGAAAAATTATTATCATTAGATTTATGGAACACAAAAGAGAACGTGAGACTTTTAAGACAAGACTTGGATTTTTGCTGATTGCCGCAGGCTGTGCCATTGGCCTTGGCAATGTGTGGCGATTCCCCTACATCGCGGGGCAATATGGCGGCGCGGCCTTTGTGCTGCCCTATCTCGGGTTCCTGCTGTTTCTCGGGCTCCCGGTGCTCATGGCGGAACTGGCCATCGGCCGTGGCGGAAAAAGCGGTGTCGGCATGGCCTTCGACCGTCTCGAAAAGCAGGGCACCAAATGGCACTGGGCAAAGTTCCCGCTGATTGCCTCCAACTATATCTTGATGGCGTTCTACTCCGTAGTCATGGGCTGGATGTTCTTCTACTTCTACAAGATGCTCACCGACGGCGAATTCCTGAAGGGCACGCCAGACCAGATTGCAAGCGGTTTCGGCGAGATGCTTTCGAACCCACCCCTCCTGATTTTCTGGATGACCGTCGCCATTGTCATGGGTCTCGGCATCGTGTCCCTCGGACTCCAGAAGGGCGTGGAACGCATTACCAAGAAGATGATGATTGCGCTGTTTGTCATCATGATCCTGCTTGCCATTCGTGCGGTGACGCTCCCCGGGGCCGGCAAGGGCCTGGAATTCTACCTGCTGCCTTCACTGGAACGACTGACCCAGTCCGGCAAAGGCGTGGGAGACGCCATCTTCGCCGCATTTGCCCATGCCTTCTTCACCCTGAGCATCGGTATCGGCAGCATTATGATCTTTGGCAGTTACATCAAGCGGCAGCATTCCCTGACCAAGGAGGCCGCCAGCATCTGCGCGCTGGATACCGTCGTGGCCCTGGTGGCGGGACTTATTATAATCCCCTCGTGCTTTGCCTTCGGGCAGTCCCCAGCGCAAGGACCCGGACTCATCTTCGTTACTTTATCCAACGTGTTCGCCATGATGCCCGCGGGCCGATTCTGCGGGGCGGCGTTCTTCCTATTCATGTCGTTCGCGGCACTCTCCACACTTATTGCCGTGTTTGAAAACATCGTCGCCTTCTGGATGGACCTGAAAGGCTTCAAGCGCCGGAAGGTGGCCTACTGGAATATGGTCGCGGTGTTCCTGATGTCGCTCCCCTGCGCCCTCGGGTTCAACGTGCTTTCGGGGTACGAGCCCTTTGGCCCCGGCAGCTGCGTGCTGGACCTGGAAGACTTTATCGTGAGCAACACCATGCTACCTGCAGGCGCCATTTTCATGGTGGTGTTCTGCAGCAGCCGTTACGGCTGGGGACAAGAAAAGTTCTTTGACGAAATGAACGCAGGCGAGGGATTGAAACTCCCTCGCCACACACTCATCAAGATTTATTTCAAGTGGATATTGCCCGCCCTGATAACGATCCTGCTCGCCCAGGGTTACCTGTCCAAGTTCGCACCTGAACTGGCGGCAAAGATTTTCTAGACAATCGTCAAGATATCGCTGAAACCTGTGATGTCCAGGACTCCCATGATTTCGGCGCAAACATTCTTGACTTCCATCTTGCCCTGCTTGTTCATCTTCTTCTGGGCGCTGAGCAGCACGCGGAGTCCGGCAGAGGACACGTATTCCAGCTTGGCAAAGTCAAAAATCAAGGCAGTGAGCCCTTCCAGGTTCGCATTGACGACCTGCTCCAGCTCGGGAGCGGTAATGGTATCCAGACGACCTTCCAAAGCCAGGGTCAATGTGGAATTGTCACGAGTCTGTTCGATTTTCATCTTGTACCTCTACTTAATTTTCTTGTAAATAGTAAAATAATTTTGGTCGGCCTTGCGTTCGTAGTGCACGTCATCCATAGTTTTCTTCACCAAAAAGATGCCCAAACCCCCAATTTCCCGTTCCTCCACAGGCAGGGAAACGTCCGGATCCTCTTTTTCCAGGGGATTGTAGGGGTTTCCTTTGTCTATAAAGGTAAGCGAGAACACGGACGTAGGCTCATCCAGGTTGGCGACCACCGTTACGGTCTTGGCTCCGGAATACATGACGATGTTGCTGAACACCTCGTCGATGGCCACGTCCACCTGGATGGTCGCCTTGGGCGAGGGGTCGTATGGCTCCAGCATGGACTCCACGAAGGCGGTCAGTTCTTCGCCTTTTTCGAGAGCGGCATCGACTGTTATTTCTTTTGCGGCCATGATTATGGCAAAATATACTCATTAGGAATTAGGTGTCAAGTCCGATTTTTCCTAGAATCACACATGAACCATTTTTTTATTTACATTGATGTTAAATATTTCAAGGGAGTGTTTATGAACATGTTCTGCAAAATCGGTATCACCTCTGCCATCTGTGCCGCTGCCCTATTCACGGGCTGTTCCGATGATTCCAGCTCCGGCACGCCTGTCACCGCCGGCATGGACGAAGCAGGCTGGCGCGAACAGTGCCTGGAGATTATCAACGAGTACCGCGCCACCGAAGGAGTTGCTCCCCTGGAGCTTGCCGACGAAGATGTTCAATGGTGTACCGTGCAGCAAGCCAAGGCCGATGCGGAGGTTGACAAGGCCCATGCGAATTCAAGAATGTGCGGTATCGGTGCACAAAACACAGGACCGCATTTTTCCACCACCTGGAAAAAAAATGCTTCGTCCGCTGTCCGGTCTTTTATCAAGATGATGTGGGATGACGAAAAGGCCCTGGTGACCAGCGGAGAACGCGACCCCAACAAAGACGAAGACTACACCTACATCGGGCATTACCTGAACATGCGGAATTCCGCCTACACCAAGCTTTCTTGCGGCATAGCCCTCACTGAAGACGGCAAAAAGGCTTGGTTCAACATGAACTTCTACAGGTAGATGGGGCGAGTGGCCTTGTCGGGGAACCGCGGGGTTTTGTACAAAACAATTGCGGCATTCTATATTTGTCTTTAAAAGAGGATTACATGAAAAACTTTAGCGATTCCATCAAGTATATCGGCGTGGACGACACCGACATCGACCTTTTCGAAGGGCAGTACGTGGTGCCTGCGGGCATGGCCTACAACTCCTTTGTAATTGATGACGAAAAGATTGCGGTGACCGACACGGTAGATAGCCGCAAGGTTACGGAATGGATGGCGGGCCTGCAGGCGGCCCTTGCAGGGCGCAAACCCGACTACCTGATTATCCACCACCTGGAACCGGACCACGCCGGCGGAATCGCGCAGTTCGTGGCGCTATACCCCGATGCCACTCTTGTAGCAAGCGCCAAAGCGTTTGCGTTGCTCCCTCAGTTCATGGAACTCCCGGCCGACGTGAAAAAACTCACCGTCAAGGAAGGCGACACTCTTGTCTTGGGCAAGCATACCTTGCAGTTCATCGGCGCTCCCATGGTTCACTGGCCGGAGGTGCTGTTCAGCTTTGAGCAGACCGAAAAGGTGCTGTTCTCCGCTGACGCCTTTGGCAAGTTCGGCATCTACGACGCCGATTCCGACGACTGGGCCTGCGAAGCCAGGCGTTACTATTTTAACATCGTTGGCAAGTACGGAAACCAGGTGCAGGCGGTGCTCAAGAAGGTGGCGCCACTAGGCGTCAAGACCATCTGCCCGCTCCACGGACCCGTTCTTGCAGATAACCTGGAGTACTACATCGGTAAGTACAACACCTGGAGCAGTTACGCCCCCGAAGACACCGGCGTGCTTGTCGCCTACGCCTCCATCTACGGACACACCGCCAAGGCGGCACAGGTTCTCGCGAAAGAGCTTGAAGGTGCCGGAGTGCCGAAGGTAGTGGTGTCGGACCTTGCCCGCAGCGACATGGCCGAAGTCATCGAAGACGCCTTCCGCTACGACCGCATGGTAGTGATGGCTCCCACCTACGACGCAGGACTTTTCCCCGTGATGGAAGATTTCTTGAACCACCTGAAGGCAAAGAACTACAGCAACCGCAAGGTGGGAATCGTGGAAAACGGCACCTGGGCGCCCATGGCCGCAAAAAAGATGGCCGAAATCTTGACCACTCTCAAGAACGTTACCTTGTGCGAAACAACGGTTACCGTTAAGAGTTCCCTTTCCGTCGAATCCCTTGCCGCCCTGAAGCAGCTGGCGAAGGAACTGACGTAAAAACTACCGCATCCTGAGCAGCACCGCCACAACATCTACCGCACGGGGCAGGCTCATGGAGCGGCTCATGCCCTGAGGCAGATTGCGGAACCCAACGTTGCGGATCTTTTCGCATAGTTTGTCTGCAATTTCCCGCAGGCTGGAATCTTCCGGATTCTGGCACAGGTTCAGCGCCAGGTATCCAGCGCCAAGCCTTTGGGACTTGTCCACCAGAAGGCCGCACCTGGAAACGTCGGCCGTAAGCAGGCCCACCTGAAGCAGGCTGTCGCCGTTCAGTTTGACCTTCACCTGGCGCTCTACGGCAGAAGCGGGACGCACCTTCGGCAAGAGGGGCTTCACGAATTCGGCGAAGGACCGAGGAACAGGGAGCGTAACGGCGCCTGTCGCGCTACCTCCAGAAGGCTCGACCTGCGTACCCATATCGCAGGCGCCGAAAAGCTCACGCGCCTTCGAATTCCCGCATTCGGCCTTGTATTCCGCCATCACCACGATGTTGTCCGCAAGGCTCAAAAAGTCTCCGCAGGCACCGGCCACCAGAATGAAGCTGAAGCCCATATCCACAAAGGTGCGGATACGGTCGGTGAGCGGAATCAGGGGTTCCCGGTCGTCGCCCAGCAGGGCCCGCACGCGCTTGTCGCGGATGAGAAAATTCACCGCCGACGAATCCTCGTCGATGAGGAAGGTCTTAGAGCCCATCTCCATGGCCTCCAGCAGGTTCGCCGCCTCGCTGGTAGAGCCCGACGCCTTTTCGGTAGAGAAGTTCCTGGTAGAAATGCCGCCGGGCAAGTCCCGCACCATGGCGGAAATGTCCGTCTCCCGCACGTAGCGTCCGTCTTCGACGCCCACACGGAACGCCGATTCCTCCACCGCGATTCCTTCGCGGCCGTCGCCCGGAATGTGTGGGTAAACGGAACGGACCAGGGCGTCGAGGAGGGTGGACTTCCCGTGGTAGGCGCCGCCAGTTATGACCGTCACGCCCTTCGGGATTCCCATACCGCGAATGCTCTTGCCGCCGATGTCGAATGTTACCGCCAGTTCTTCGGGCGACTTGAAAGGAACCGCTTCCGAAAGGGGCTTTTCCGAAAGGCCCGACTCCCTGGGAAGCACCGCCCCGTCGGGCACAAAGGCCACAAGGCCCCGCACGGGCAGTTCCTCCAGAATGGCGCGACGGGTGTCGAGCACCTGGAAACTTTCCTCCACGCCCGCAAGGATTTCGGGAGTGCAGTAAAGGCTTGCCGAAAGCAGGTCTGGGAGCGTCATGGTCAAGATTTCTGCCGCCAGTTCCGCCTGGATCTTGCGGCCCTCGCCGGGGAGCCGCACCGCAAGGCTTGCCCGGAGCATGCCGTTATCCACCCAGAGGGCGTTCCGCACCAGCATTTCCGGCCCGGGAACTTCCATCTCGATGGCGGCGTTCTTTTCGGGAAACCGCTCCGCCACGTTCTTGCTGAGCCTGCGGAGCAGATAGTCCGAAATGGCCAGGCGGCGCTCGAAGGAGCCGCTCCACTCCCCGCCGTAGCCGAGGGTCTGCAGGGGGGCGGTCACCAGAATCCGCGATGCCGGCGCAAAGGGGTCGCCCTGCACGTGCAGAAATTCCAGCGTAAAGTCGCCGAAATCCCAGGCCTTGTCGGCGAGGGAGCGATACAAGCCGTAGTTTTTTCCGTCAAAGACGCGGATTTTCTGGTAGAGGGCTTTCATGGGTGAGAATGTAGAAAACTCATAACCGACCACTGATAACTAAAAAGGGGAAGTCTCCCCCTGTTCGTGCCCGAAAAACCGGTGTTTAACCCCTTTTTTGGCATTTTTCCGTTTTTCTGGCAGAAAAAAATTTATATTCACAGAGAAAACAAAGTTTTATATAAACAAACAGGAGTAATCCATGAAGAAACTGTACATTCTGGCCCTGATGGTCGCCTTCCTTTTCACCTCCGCCGTCGCCGACGACGATCCACCTCCCCGTGGCAAGGCTGCCACCGTGACCATCATTACCAACCCGCCTAACAGCGATGTTTATCTGGGTGGCGAACTTCTGGGCAAGAGCCCCATTGAAAACCAGTCCGTCCAGTCCGGCCGTCAGACTCTGGTGGTCATCGACCAGGGTTTCGAGCTGGTGAACCAGCGCGTGAACATCTGGCCCGGCAACGACAAGCGCAACAAGTTCGACTTCGGCACCAAGATTCCCAAGGGCAACATCAAGGTGACCACCATCCCCGGCAAGTGCCTCATCTACGTTGACGGCGACAACGCCGACAAGACCGACGGCGCCGCCCTCACCATCACGAGCCTCGACGCCGGCGACCACGTTGTCCGCGCCGAATGCAGCAACGGCCGCTCTGCCGAAGAACTGGTGACCGTCCGTGGCGAAGAAACCGCCGAAATCACCCTAGACGCTTCCAAGGGCAAGAAGTACAAGCGGTAATTCTCGCGTCGTTCCGCGCCTAGCGCGGATTCAAGATTCCCCGGCCAAGCCGGGACTTTTTTGTTGGTCTTGGCAACTTATTTAGCTATATTAACCTTTGTAAACTTTAAACCTGAAAACAGGAGAAAACCATGTCCAAGATTTTGACACTCTGCCTTTGCGCAAGTCTCGCCGCCCTCATGGGCTGCTCCGGCGGCAAAAAGGTTACCCGTATCGACGAAAACTCCGTCACCGACCTTTCCGGCGCATGGAACGACACCGATTCCCGCCTGGTGGCCGACGAGATGATTACCGACTGCCTGAACCGCCCCTGGTACCAGACCATGATCCAGCAGAAGAACGGAATCGTTCCGACGGTGGTTATCGGCAAGATCCGCAATAAGAGCCACGAACACATCAACGTGGAAACCTTCGTGAAGGACATGGAACGCGCCCTCATCAATTCGGGCAAGGCCGATTTTGTGGCCAACGCCGAAGAACGCGCCGAACTGCGTAACGAACTGGCGAGCCAGGCCGGCAACGCCACCGAAGAGACACGCAAGGACGCCGGCCAGGAAATCGGCGCCGACCTGATGCTCACCGGAACGCTCAATTCCATCGTGGACCAGGAAGGCGGCGAGCAGGTCATCTACTACCAGGTGGACCTGGAACTCACCGACATCCAGAGCCACCGCAAGGTCTGGGTGGGCGACAAGAAAATCAAGAAGTACGTGTCCAAAGACAGCGTGAAGATGTAATGGGGTTGTGAGGCTTGAGGGCGGTCGCATGCGCTCCCTTTGAGGAGTGAGCGATTACCCTTGGACCTTCGCCACATCTTCATCTCAAAGCGCCAACGGCGCGACCTCATAGCCCAAAGGCACGAAGTGCCGACCTCATTCCTATGAAACGTCTCCTCCTTCTGCTAATTGCATTTCTCTTAGCGTCATGTGCCAACAAGTCCATGACGCGTTACGAGACTCTTGCCCCGACGCTGGAAAAGAAAGGCTTCGAGGCCACCGTCGCCGAGGTGAAAAAGGAGAAGGACGACCTTTACGGAAGCAACAGCGAGTTCTTGTACTACTACGACCTGGGGATCCTCCACCACTACAACCGTAACTTTGACGAGAGTATCAAGAACCTCTCTCAGGCCGAAAAGATTTACGAGGATCTTTACACCAAGTCCGTGACCAACGAGGCGGCGGCTATTGTCACCAACGACAACACCCGCCCCTACCGTGCAAGACCCTTCGAGCTCTTGACCCTGTACCAGTACCAGATTCTGAACTACCTGGCCAAAATGGATATCGACGGTGCCCTGGTAGAAGTCAAGCGTTCCCAGATTGCCATGAACGCCCTGTACCAGAAGGACAAGGACAAAGTAAACGACAACGGTTACCTGCGCTACCTGCAGGCACTGGTCTACGAGCTGGACGGCGACAACGACGAGGCGGCCATCGCCTATGTGAAGGCCATCAAAGCCTACGACGAAGGCAAGATGGGGCTCCCGAAGGAGTTCTTCGAGTTTGCCACCGAGAGTCTGCGCCGTGCCGAAAGGGAAGACGAGATCCGTGCGTTGAAAAAGCCGGAACTTGCCGCCACGCCCAAGGCTACCGCGGTGCACGAGCAGGGGCAAGAAATCATCGTGCTGGGCTATGCGGGCCACAGCCCCATCCTCGGCGAGATGTACCTGTCGGGAACCTTCGTAAGCGCAGGTGCCATGAACCTCTACTACAAGGACGGCGAGACCGGTAGGCAGATGTCCTTTACGCTGGTGGCGCCTCCCGTGCCCGGCGCCGGAAGCGAGACCTTCCACATCGGGTTTGCCCTGCCCGAAGTCCGCACATATAAAAGCCGCGTGAACCAGTTCGAAGTATCGCTTGACGGCAAGACCCGCATCAAGCCCGAAAAAGTCATGGACGTGGACCAGGAACTCCGGCAGAACATGGATGACGAGCGGAACACCGTCATCACCCGTACGGCGGTCCGCGTGATTCTGCGGACTATTGCCGCCCAGAAGGCCAAGGGGGCCACCAACACCGGCAACGGCATCTTTGACCTGCTGAAAAACATCGCCGTAGATGTAGGCCAGACCCAGTTAGAACAGGCCGACCTGCGCGTAGGGCTGTTCTTGCCCAATTCTTTTCACATGACCCGCATACCGGTGCAGCCGGGTAGTCACGACGTGAACGTGTCGGCCATAGGCCCCCACGGAGAGACCGTTGGCGTGTACAAGTTCGACCGGATTGCGGTGCGTAAGGGCCAGAAAGTGCTACTGATCGTTCCGGCCATCAAGTAGCGGGACCGCACAAGTGCAAACCGCCGATGAAAAGTCCGCAAAATGCGGGCTTTTTCGTTTGTTTCAACCTGCACGCCCGACAAAAATTTATATTGTTTCATTGTAAAGCTTCAACGAGGAATCACTATGAATTTCAAAGTCATTCTTGCAGCGGCGGCCCTGCTCGCCACCCAGTCCTTCGCCATTATCGGTATCGGTGGCCACTACGCCCCCGGGTTCGGCACCAAGATGAAGGCCGGCGAGTTCGCCCCCGTAACCGAAGGTATCGAGTTCGGCCATGACGGCTTCAGCGGCGGCATGCAGGGTTTCGGTTTCAAGCTGTGGATTGACATCCTCCCCATCATCGATATCGAGGCCACCTACAACATCCAGTTCGGCTCCTACGACGCCGCTCTCTATGTCGATGGCGTCGCCGACCCCATTCCCATAGAAATCGAGCTGGCCGGCACCCCCTTCGGCAAGGCGAATCCCAAGTTCGTGGCCAGCAACCTGGATATTTCCATTACCTATCCCATCACCTTTATTCCCATAATCAGGCCCTACATCGGCGGCGGCTTCACCTACTACCTGAATACCTTCGTCTTGAACCAGAGCTTTGTGCAGGGCATCATTGACGAACCCGCCATTGCCGATATGGTCAGGAGCGTTGCCAACAAGGAAGGTCTTGACCCCGAGGCCCTCCAGCAGAAGGCCAAGGAGCTTGAGACCCTCGGAGAGACCCTCAAGCAGCGTGTGCAGGACAAGGCCGCAGACGAAGGCCTGAACACCAGCGTGGGCGGTCACGTGCTGGTGGGCATGCGCGGCAAGCTCCCCATTATCCCCATCGCCGTCTACACCAACTTCAAGTACTATTTCGGCGGAGACTACCCGAAAGAAATCGACGCCGGCAACATGACCTTGGAAGTGGGTGGCGGATTCGCCCTGTAAAATTTGAACTGAAAGGATTGAAGATGAGCCAGAACTCTAGCAATACAAGCATTCTCATTATCGAAGACGAAATTGCCATCGCCGAGGGTCTTGTGGACCTTTGCGAACTGAACGGCTACAACGTGAAGCATTGCGCCGATGGCGAAACAGGCCTTGCCGAAGCCTTGACCGGCCAGTACGGACTAATCCTTCTGGACTTGATGCTTCCTGGCATAGACGGCTTTACCGTCTGCGACAGGATTCGCGAAAAGGACAGGAGCACGCCCATCATCATCCTATCGGCCAAGAATTCCGACGAAGACATCATCAACGGCCTCAAGTACGGTGCCGACGACTACATTCCTAAACCCTTCTCCGTGCCCATGTTGCTTGCCCGTATCGAGGCAGTGCTGCGTCGCAGTCGCCAGAGCGCCGAAAACGAAGGCAAGTTGGTAGCCGGCAACCTGAAGATTGATTTCCGCGAATACCGCGGTACCCGTGGCACCGAAGAAATCGCCTTCACCCGTAAAGAAGTGGAAATTCTGGAATACCTGTGGACCAATCGCGATCACGCCGTTCCCCGTTCCGAACTGCTGCGCAAGGTCTGGGGCTATGAGAACGCCGATTCCGTAGATACCCGTACCGTAGATATCCACATCACCAAGCTCCGCAAGAAAATTGAAGACGACCCTTCCCACCCGAAGTTCCTGGTAACGTTCCGCGGGGAAGGCTACCAGATGTGTTCTACGCCTGAATGCACAAAGTCCACGTAATCTTCGCCTCCATCTTTGTTGTTATCACGATACCCTTGGTAATTCTTCTTTACCAGGCGTATTCTCAGTTGCAGCTGGGTACCAATTCGCTCTACACTGGGCATGCCATGTTCGTGGCTAACACGTTAAACCAGAGGCTTGCCCGCGACCTGGCCGTCGAAGAAAAACGTTCCTACTCCGAATACGGGTTCATTCGAACCGTGCAGGTCATCGGTGGCGAAGAAAACACGCTCTCTGAACTGGTGGACTACCCCGTCACCAGCCAGTATACGGGACTCATAGGGCATTTTCAGCTCACCCCAGACAACATGCTCCGCACGCCATTCTTGCCCGAAGGCCGCTTCGGCGAAATTCTTTTGGAGCAAATTCCTCAAAGTGAGCGGTTACGCCGTGAAGAAGTCCGCAATAAAATCAAGAACATTCTGGACGAGTTAAATATTGAAAACCGCGGTATCGAAGCCATGGCCCAGCCTAGAGATTCCGTGGAAAAGGTCATTGACCATATCTACAAGCAAGACCCCAAACTAAGCCACAGCGAAAAAGAAGAAACCGCTAGGCCCCACCGGTTTGAAACCACGTCGGAAAAAGAGAACATCGCATTCGATGCAGAATCCCAGGACATGGACAGTCTGACCACCTCTACGGTGAATTACAATTTCGAAGTGGAAATCGAACCCTTTATGGCGAAAGTCAACAGCGACTATATCGTATTCTACCGCAACGTGACCAGGAGCAGCGAACTCTATATCCAGGGCTACATCGTCGATACCAAAGTCTACCTAAATAGCCTGGTCAAGAACGAAACCCAGTTCTACCCCCTCGAAAAAGACTTGGTGCTGGAATTCAAGGACGGACCGCGAACATTGCTTTCTTTTGGCACACACGATGATTCCCAAGAAATTTTCTCTACCAAACTGATTCCTCCCCTAAACAAGATTTCCCTGGTAATGCACATGAAAAACAGGGACGATTCTAGGGGAAGCTCTTTCTTGATTTTCCTTGGGGCCGTGGTGCTTATCATCTTGGGCGGCGGTCTCGTGGCCATCTACCGCCTGACCCGAAGCGAACTGAACCTGGCCAAGAAAAGGCAGGACTTTATTTCTGCGGTGAGTCACGAGCTGAAAACGCCGTTGACCTCTATCCGCATGTACGCCGAGCTGTTGCAGAACTCCTGGGTGGCAAACGAAGAGAAAAAGCAGAAGTACTACAACCAGATTGCTAGCGAGGCGGACAGACTTACTCGTCTAATCCAAAACGTTCTTAATTTGTCTAAACTAGATGGAGACCGTTGGAACGTACAGCTCGCCAAGGACAGGCCCAAAGCCGTGCTGGACGACTTTGTGGCCACCTACAGCAAGAACGTGGAAAAGCACGGCTTCGAGCTCACCGTCTCTTCGGACACCGATGTCCGGGACATCACCCTGATGATGGACCGGGACGCCATTATGCAGATTCTGATGAACCTGGTGGACAACTCCCTGAAATTCTCCAAGGATGCGGACTACAAGATGATTGTCATCGAGCTCCGTATCAAAGATACTGACGTGTACCTGGCGGTGCGCGACTACGGTCCGGGCATTCCCCCTGCCGAAATGAAAAAAGTGTTCCAGGAATTCTACCGCGTCGAAAATGAAATGACCCGCCGCACAAGCGGAACAGGTATCGGTCTTTCTATGGTGAAAAAACTCTGCACCCTCACCAACATGAAAATCGAAATGGAAAACGCGAACCCAGGACTCCGCACCAAGATACATTTCCCGCCGCTGGAAATATAGGGATTAGGATCTAGGATTTAGGGGCTAGGGGTTTGACGGTCTAAAAATGTCGTCCCCGACCTAATCGGGGATTTTTTTGTATTTTTAAGGCATGACGCAAGAAGACATTTTACAACACCCCGAAGAATACGACCTGAGCATAGAAACCGTGGGAACGGGAACCCTGAAATCCCCCATGAAGGGAGTGTCCTTTGTTTCGGACCAGGACCGTATCAGCCTTACTACCGACATCAATCGCATCAAGGAATTCTGCACAAAGGGCAAGGAGATTCCCTCCCTCGAGGCGGCAGGCCCCCGAGGAACCATTTTCCACGACCCTGCCTGGACCCGTGCAGGCATCGTGACCTGTGGCGGTCTCTGTCCCGGCCTCAACAACGTCATCAAGGGCCTTGTACAGGTGCTGTGGTTCGACTACGGTGTGCGCAACATCTTCGGTATCCCCTACGGTTACCGCGGGCTGAACCCGGCCTACGGCTATCCGCCTATCATGTTGAACCCCGACGTGGTAGATGCCATCCAGGATGATGGCGGCACTATCCTGGGGAGCTCCCGCGGCATGCAGGAACCCTCCGTGATGGTGGATACCCTCATGCGACTGAACATCAACGTGCTGTTCTGTATCGGCGGTGACGGAACCCTCCGGGGGGCACACGCCATTGCCGAAGAAGTCAAGAAGCGTCGCCAGCCCATTTCTGTTATCGGCATCCCGAAAACCATCGACAACGACCTGAATCTGATCGACCGCACCTTCGGTTTCGAAACGGCGGTACTCAGCGCCACGGACGTCATTGCCAGCGCCCACAACGAAGCCAACGGGGCTTTCAACGGTCTTGGCCTGGTAAAGCTCATGGGTCGCGACTCCGGATTTATCGCCGCCTACGCGGCTCTCGCCACCACGGTGGTGAACTTCTGCCTCATTCCCGAAGTACCCTTCACGCTGGAAGGCGAAAACGGACTTTTCAAGGCTCTCGAAAGCCGATACTCCAGCGGCAAGACCCATGCCGTCATCGCCGTGGCCGAAGGCGCCGGACAGGATCTGTTCAAGGGTCTGCCGGAACGCAAGGACGCCAGCGGCAATGTGTTGAAAAACGACATCGGTGAATTCCTGACCCGAGAAATCAAGGATCATTTTGACAAGGTAGGCAAGGAAATCAACATCAAGTACTTTGACCCGAGCTACATGGTCCGCAGCATTCCTGCCAAAGGAACCGACGCCATTTTCTGTTTCCAGCTGGCCGAAAGTGCGGTGCACGCAGGCATGGCGGGCAAGACCGACATGGTGGTGGGCAGCATGAACGAACAGTTCAGCCATGTGCCTATAGAATACGCCGTCAACGAACGCAAGAAAATCAATCCCAACGGAACGCTATGGCATGCCGTGCTTGGCGCCACCCGTCAGCAGGATTACTTCTCCGGAAAAGGCAAGGGAAGGAAGTGACGCGTCGCGTCATCCTGAGCCCTTGAGCCGAAGGCGATAGGGGAAGTATCCAGGTCCGAGGTAAAAAGCATGCAATGTTCCTTAGTACGGTTTTTCACAATCGTCTTACTCGGGATGGTTTGCAGCTTTGCAAATTCTGATTTGGCATTTGCGGATTCCTGCTACAAGGCCCGCGCAGAACGTGCCAAGGGCGACAAGGCCGACGAGAAGAACGCAGACCTGATGATTGCCGCCTACAAACGGGCGCAAAAGGATTCCACCGTAGCAGAAAAAGCAACCGAAGGTTTGGTCAAGAGCGTCTACTTCGCCTTCCGTTTTGTACCCTTCGAAAAAAACAAACGCAAGGCCAAGCTCGACAGCCTAAAAGACCTCAGCGAAAAGGCCTATAACCGATACCCCAAAAACAAGGAGATTGCCCACATCTATGCGGCATCGGTTTCCATGTGGGGTGCCGAGAAAAATCCGCTCGCCGCCGTAAAAGATGGCGTGGCCGCCAAGGTTCGCGATGTAGCCACCGCCACTAAGAATTACCAAGTTCTCGGACGCGCCCACCAGCTACTCCCCCACATTCCCATTATCCTTTCTTGGCCCGACAAGGAACTCGCCGATAAATACCTGAATATGGCCTTAAAGCAAGACCCCGCTGACCTCTACAACTATTTCTTTTTAGCAGAACTTCGCCTCGACCAAAAAAGATATGACGAAACTCAGAAGATTATCGACAAAGGGCTCGCCCGTGGCGTGCGTACAGACTACTTTTTAGAAGATCGGCGGGGGCGCTGGCATTTAAAAGAACTTCAAAAAAAACTAGATCAAAAATACAAGCGCAAGTAAAAGATATAAGTTGTTAAACATTCAAGGTAGAAATTTTACAACGTTTAACTTAGCATGCACCATATATTCCCAATCTTTGCGTTTGTTGCTTTCGTCGTTATTCTCGTGGCCTGCAGTCAGTCCTTCACCGATTCCCGCGATGGCAAGTCCTACGATGTCGTGCAAATCGGTTCGCAGACCTGGATGGCCGAAAATCTGGACTATGAATCCGACGGCAGCGCCTGCCCCGAGGGAGACAGTCGCAACTGCGAAAAATACGGGCGGCTCTACACTTGGGAAGCTGCGCAAAACATTTGCCCCGAGGGTTGGCTGCTTCCCGACAGCCTAGACTTTGCGGCCCTCGTCGCGACGGTGGGCGGCACGGATTTTGCGGACGGCGCAACATTTGCGAAGGGTGCGTCCATCGCCGGTGAAAAACTCAAGGCCGCCGACGGTTGGTTCAAGAAAGGGAGCGGTTCCGACGCATTCGGCTTCAAGGCGCTCCCTGCCGGCTATCGCAGCGCCGTTTATGAAGGCGAGGACAGTGCACTTGCTGGCGGTGCTTACGACGGTATTGGCGGCTACGCCTATTTCTGGAGCGCCACAGAGACCTTGGACGGACTTGCCTACTACCTGTTCCTGGATTTTTCCAGCAAGGCTGCCAGTCTGAACGCTTTTGGCAAGGGTGATTTCCGCTCAGTCCGGTGCATCAAAAAACCGTAAAGGGCTATATTTAGCCTACCATGATCCACTCCTTTCTTGCGCGGCTTTTTTCTTACGTTCTTTTTGGGGCCCTGCTCCTGTTGAACTGGAAACGCTCCACGGTCCGTGCAAACTATGACGTGGCCTGCAAGTGGAATCCTGCTGTGGCACGGACCAAGTTTCCGCTCTTTTACGAACGGCTCTTGTGCAATCTGGCCAGGCACGTGGGGGAATTGCTTTTCTGCTTCCCCCTGTTCAAGAGGCTCCCTCGCGAGCTGGGCGCCTACTCGTACAGCCTTGGCGGTATGCGTTTCGAAATCGCTCCCGATTCCGAAACCATACTTCAAGAAATGCGCAAGGGAGGCATTTTCTTGACGGCCCATTACGGGAACTACGAGGCCATGGGGCCTTGGCTTTGCAGTCTCGGTATTCCTCTTGCGGCAAGCTATATTCCCGTGAAACCCGGCTGGCTTAACAAGATTTTAGAAAACCGTATTCGTGCCGTAGGCGGCAAGACCTATTCCGTGAATGCCAAGTCCCCTAGGGAATTCTTGCGCCTGCTGCAAGACGGGCGACTTTTCTGCCTGCTGGCCGACCAGGACAGCCGCATTCCCAGCGCCCAGTCCGGCACATTTTTAGGAGCTCCGGCCCACATGAATCCCCTGCCGGATTTTCTGCTGAAACATCGTCCCGAAACTCCGCTTTATATATGCTGGATCGAAGAACCTGACCTAAGGACAAAACGCTTTCATGCCGAAAAGCTGCGGGTAGGGGAGGGGGAGACCGTCATCGGGGCTTTCAACCGTTGGCTAGAATCCCGCATTGCAAAAGAGCCTGCCCTGTGGTACAGCTTTACCCACCGCCGATTCTATAGCACAACGCCAGAAATTTACAGTTGCACCGCCCCGACGCCTTCCCATCTTTCTAATTTATGAGAAGACTAACCTCGCACCCCACATTCCACACTTCACATCACCCAAGATCCCAACCCCTAACCCCTATCCCATGAACAAAGCCGCCATCATCGTTGCCGTATCCATGCTCCTGAGCCGCGTCCTCGGGATTTTCCGTGAGATGCTCCTGGCCCATGCGGCGGGCGTGTCCTTAGAGAAGAACGCTCTGGACCTGGCTTTCATGGTTCCGGACATCTTGAACCATGTGGTAAGTACGGGATTCTTGTCCATTATCTTCATCCCGATTTTTACGGGCTACAAGGTGGCCGGCGACGAGAGGGGGGGGTGGAAATTTTTCAGCAACGTGCTGAACACTTTTGGAATAGCGTTGCTCATCCTCGTAGTACCCGCCTTCATCTGGATGAAGGAGCTTTTGCAGTTGTTGACTGTCGATGGCGCCACACCGGAACTTATTGAGCGCGCCACCTACTACGGCCGTATCATCTTGCCGGGTCAGATTTTCATTTTCGTGGGGAGTATCCTGGTGGCGGTGCAGCATACCCGCAAGCAGTTCCTGGTGCCCTCTCTCACGGGATTAATTTATAACGTGGCCATCGTGGGTGGAGGTGCTGCTGGAATCGCGCTCAGCAAGTACACCGGTACGGATTTTGGTCTAGAAGGTTTCGCCTGGGGTGTGCCGGTAGGCGCTTTTATCGGCTTCTTTGTACTGCAAATATTCGGCGCCCGGATTGGCGGCGTGCGCTACGAATTTATCGTCCAGCCGACTCACCCGGATATCGTGCGCTATTTCAAGATGATGCTCCCCATGTCCCTTGGCGTAGGTTCCATGTTCGGCCTGGAATTTATCATCCGTAGCTTCGGTGCGAATTTCGGCCCCGAAGGTATTTCCAGCCTGAACTACGCCTACCGTGTCATGTACACGCTGGTGGCGGTGTTCGGCTTTTCCGTCAGTGTCACGAGTTATCCCGACATGGCCCGCCTAGTAAAAGAGGGTGACTTTGTGAGCCTGAATCAGAAAATCTGGAAAAGCCTTTCCCGCATGTTCTGCATCTTGATTCCGGCAGTGGTCGCCGTGTGGGCCCTCAGTTTCCCTGCGGTGCGTATCCTCTTTGAACGTGGCGCTTTCCATCGCGAAACTACCGAAGCCATTGCCGAAATCCTTCGCTGGTATTTGCCCGTGAGTCTCGGGCTATGCCTCCAAGCGGTGCTGGTCCGCAGTTTTTACGCCTGCGAGCGCATGTGGATACCCACGCTTCTCAATACGGGCATCTTTGCCGCCACCATTCCCGCCTACATCGTGCTGGGCGCTCCAGAGCTAGGGCTTGGCATCAGGAGCGTCCCCATTATCGGTGCGGCAGGCGCTATCCTCCAGGTGCTCGCCATGATTTTGATGTGGGCAAAAAAGAACGGCACCGACGGCATGGGGGCGGCCCTCCTGAATATGCTCCGGGCATTGTTTACCTTCGCTATCATGATTGGGGTTGCGGTTGGTTTGGACCATGTTTCCGGCAGTTTTGTCCGCAGCGCAAACCTTATCGTTCTCGTGGCCTACAGCTGTGCCGCAGGTGTCCTGCTGTTCGTGCTCACGCTTATTATCCAGCGGTATCTGGGCAGCAAGGACGCCAAGGACATTCTGAACGAACTTCTTGGCAAGGTGCTCCGCAAGCTCCATCTTGCTTAAAATTCACTTGGTGTAAGAAATAAAAAGAGCCCCGTTTGAAAACGGGGCTTTGATATGAATGCTATCTGAATCTATCACGGCCCGCAACCCTGCGGATACTTTTCAGTCAGGCATTCTTGCGTTTCCAGTTCTTCGCCATTGTAGGTAGACCAGTCGTCGTGCCAACGATAACGGTTAGATTTTTCCTTGTTTAGGGTTGTCAAGTAATGGTCCAACAGATACTGCGGGCATTCCACTTCTTCCCATTGGTAGGTCGGATTGTCTGCCGCCATGTACCAATCGGCAAACCAGTTGCAACCACGATAAAGGTTGTCGAATCCCGAATCCTTAAAGGCGGCGTCGCAACGTTCGTGGATACAATCCTGGTAGCATTTTAGGGTTCCGTCGTAACCGCATCCTCCTTCGTCGACGGGCCTCTGGCAATATGTGAGGAATCCGCCATATTGGGCTCCCCAGTTGAAATCACCGCCCTTGTTAACCTGGGTGGAGAGGGCGTCATAAATACCTACGCCGCCACCTGGCACCATCAGGTCAAATTGTCCTTCCTTCACATCGTGTCCGATGTTGGATGACATGACAATGATGTGTTTGCCCTGGAGGGCTTTATGGGTCGGCTTAGGAGCGTTGTTGCCGTCTTCATCCTTGAAGTGACCGTCATATTGCAAGTGGTAGCATTTACCGCAAACGGAGTTCGAAGGGCCTGCCACGTAGGCGTAGGACAGGGTGTCGTTCACGGCGATTGGCGCCATGTCCGTGCAGGTAAAGACTCCTCCCTTTCCAATTTCGCAAGCGCTGGTCGTTCCTTCAAAACCCATCCAGTACTGTTGAACTGCATGGCCCAGCGTGAATGTCGGAACTTCTATGTCGTGGATGTTGCAGTTACGCGCTGTGGTGAGTCCTTTTTCATAGGACTCCTGCGTTGTGGTGTCGGTCTTGCCTTCGGCTCCGTTGCTAATCCAGGCGCAATGGGGTTTGCATGCGTCCCAATAACGTGTGTTCCAGCCTCTGGTTCCGTTGCCGAGAATTGACTTGTAGGAGGCAACAGGGTAGCCTTCCAAGCTCATCTTGCTCAACGGGGATGTGTTCACGAATGCCGAGCTGCTGGACTCTTCCGTGCTGGCACTTGTTCCTGTTCCGCTGCTGGCCGGGGTGTCGCTCCCTCCGGTGGAGCTTCCTTCAGAAGAAGGGGCGCTCTGGGTAGAAGCGGCGCTCTGCACATCTTCCTTGGCCTGCTCCACTTTCTGGGGAGTGAGTTCGGTCAAGGAGCTCAGGTCAATGTTTTCGACAGTGGTCCCGTCGTTCAGGGTCATGGTTCCTGTAGCGCTGTCAAAGGTCCCAATTTCGTTTCCCTTGGTGTCGGTGACCTTGCCGTCAATGTAAATGAGGTAGTCCTGGTTAAGAATGTTTTGATCGCTGGGCAGCCAGTAACAATTGTTGGTCACTACGAATTCGGCGATTTCTTGGTTTTCGGCACAAGAGTCAACGCAGGTCGTGACGGGCGAGGGGGAGTCGCTGCTGCACCCTCCCAAGAGGGCAAGACCAGAAATTAAAATGAGTCCGCTCAAAAAAGCAGTACGCATAAAACACATCCTTTCGGTTTCTCCATCCCTGGCAACAAGATAGTTATATAGCCATGCATTTTGAATATCGGGGAATGAAAAAAGATTTTTATGCGAGTTCAAATGTAAACTTTGTAAAATTTTCACTTTGTAAAAATCTTTTTACAAATTTTTTGCATTCAATTCACATTTGCTGCCTTTTTTACAACCATCAGTTTAATATATGTTGATAAGTTGTTGGATTTAGGTCCTGGCGAATCAAAAAGTGCCTTTTTTTTTATTAAATTCGTCATTTTTCGCTTACTACCCCTTTGTGAATAATATTGACCCCCTTTACAGAAAGGACCGAGGGGCTTGAACCCCGAAATTCCCCGTTTTTGCAAAAATTCAAAGAAAAATGCTTGCAATTATTTCTTGATTTACTAAATTTGTGGCTCAATTTCGGCGAGTACCGCTTCCTATGCTCTCCGAAGTAACGGAAGTCCTTGAGGCTTCTTGACTTGAAGCGATAAACCTTCTGCTGAAGAAGAGGAATAAAATGGCAAAAGAACATTTTGATAGAAGCAAGCCGCACTGCAACATCGGCACCATCGGCCACGTTGACCACGGCAAGACCACCCTGACCGCCGCAATCTGCACGACCCTCGCAGCCCGCGGTCTCGCCGCCGCCAAGCGTTTCGACGAAATCGACAACGCCCCCGAAGAGAAGGCCCGCGGCATCACGATCAACACCTCCCACGTGGAATACACCACCGCCAACCGCCACTACGCACACGTCGACTGCCCGGGGCACGCCGACTACGTCAAGAACATGGTGACCGGTGCCGCCCAGATGGACGGCGCCATCCTCGTGGTCGCTTCTACCGACGGCCCCATGCCGCAGACCCGTGAACACATCCTGCTCGCCCACCAGGTCGGCGTGCCCAAGATCGTGGTGTTCATGAACAAGGTCGACATGGTCGACGACCCCGAACTCCTGGACCTCGTGGAAATGGAAGTCCGCGACCTCCTCAGCAAGTACGAATTTGACGGCGACAACACCCCGATCATCCGCGGTTCCGCCCTCAAGGCCCTGGAAGGCGACGCCGCCTACCAGGACAAGATCATGGAGCTCATGGACGCCTGCGACAGCTACATCCCGCTCCCGCAGCGCGAGACCGACAAGCCGTTCCTGATGCCCATCGAAGACGTGTTCACCATCACCGGCCGTGGCACCGTGGCTACCGGCCGTATCGAACGCGGCGTCGTTCACCTGAACGACAAGGTGGAACGCGTGGGCCTGGGCGAGACCACCGAATACGTGGTTACCGGCGTGGAAATGTTCCGCAAGCTTTTGGACGACGCCCAGGCCGGCGACAACGTGGGCCTGCTCCTCCGCGGCGCCGAAAAGAAGGACATCAGCCGCGGCCAGGTTCTCGCCGCCCCGAAGTCCGTGACCCCGCACACCGAGTTCAAGGCAGAAATCTACGTCCTCACGAAGGACGAGGGCGGCCGCCACACCCCGTTCATGAACGGCTACCGTCCTCAGTTCTACTTCCGCACCACCGACGTGACCGGCACCATCCAGCTCCCTGAAGGTGTCGAGATGGTTACCCCGGGTGACACCGTTACCATCCACGTGAACCTGATCGCCCCCATCGCCATGGAAAAGCAGCTCCGCTTCGCTATCCGTGAAGGTGGCCGTACCGTTGGTGCTGGTTCCGTAACCGAAATCATCAAGTAA
>JAEDLI010000054.1 GCA_016295375.1 Fibrobacter sp.
GGGCATTTCTTCAGCAGCCCCTGGGTCATGTCCATGGTGCTTGGCACTATCCTTGCAGCCTGCAGCGGGGTCTACGACAAACTGATATTGCAGCGGATGGATTTCGACCCTCTGACGGTGCAGGTCTGGTTCAGCCTGTACATGGCCTTATGGCAGTTTATCATCTGTGCGGTGACCTGGTACCCGACCCGAAAAAAGACCACGCCCTTCCAGTTCCGCTGGACTTTCCTCCTGGTGGCCCTGCTCCTGATTGTGGCGGACCGCTGTTATTTCATGGCGGTAAGCGACAAGGACGCCCTGATTTCGGTGATTACCGTTTTCCGCCGTTCCAGCGTGTTCATCAGCTTTGTGGCGGGGATTGTTATCTTTAAGGAGCGCAAGAGCAAACTGAAATTCCTTGCGCTGCTGGGAATTGTGGCGGGTCTATGCCTGATTTCCCTCGGGAAAGGCTAGATAGCCGGGGCTCGGTTGAAAACGTATGGCTGGTAAGTGCATCGGTATCACGGGAACTATCGGTTCCGGAAAGTCTACGGTGGGGGAGTGCCTTCGCCGTCGGGGCTTGCCCGTGCTGGACGCCGACGCCTGCGTGCATGAACTTTACCGGGATTGCGATGCCCTGCGCAAAGAACTGGAGGAGGCCTTTGGCCCGGAATGCCTGACCGCCGACGGCGTGAACCGCAAATTCTTTGCGGACCTTATTTTCAAGGACGATGCCGCTCGGGAAAAACTGGAAGCCCTGGTTTACCCACATCTGACGGACGCCGTTCGGGATTTTTTTGCAGAGCGCTTCGGACCTGCATTCCTGGAAGCCGCCCTCTTGCACCGCATACCTCAGGTGGTAAAGTTTCTAGACCAGGTGTGGCTGGTGGATGCTCCTGCAAAGGTTCGACTGGAGCGGTTGGTGTCCCGGGGACTTTCCCGTGAAGATGCCAAACGTCGTATTGATGCCCAGGGCGACATCGCCGCCCTCTGGCAGGCGCAGAAAATTCCTGTCGCTAGAATCGAGAACGTCGGCTCCCTAGAAAAACTGGAAGAACATGTGAATGTCACCCTGGAGAGCCTTGTAAAGGCTCGATAGGGTCCATGGATTCTATCGCCCTATCGCTATGCTCCAGGGCGATAGAATGACAAACTTCAGAATGACTCTCTGGATAAAAAAATACCCTCGGCCAGGCCGAGGGCAAATTTTTCTTGAACGGCCTTCGATTAGAAGTTGATGTTCAGGTGGGCGTCAAGTCCAATCATGGTTTCATCCATACGGGTTTTGATTATCATTGCATCGCTGTTTCCGAAAAGGAAGTTTGCGGAAATGTCCAAGTCAAACATTGCGTTGAAAACAATGTCAACACCGAGGTAGGGGTTGAACAGCAGGTCGCCGGTGAAGCTATCGCCTTCATTGTCTCCATCATTGGTGAACTTGCCCATGAGCATGTACAGGTCTATTCCTACATAGGGTGTGAACATCTGGTTCAAGGCGAAGTCACCTTCGGCGCCAATGTTGAGTGTCCAGGGAGGAGTGGTCTTGTCGTCACCGGCGGTTTCCAGCTGAAGGCCGAGTTCGGCACCCAGATTTACCATACCCATTTTCTGTGAATACTGAGCACCGAAGTGGAATACGATTTCACCATCGTCGCCAACAACGTCATCGTTACCAATGGGGAGCGTTACATCCAAGAACGCGTTCATATTGGGCATGAACTGGTAGCGGACCATAATGGGAAGATTGTCCAGGCCATCCTTCTCTGCATCGTCTCCATCCCAATGGGTGAACAGGACGTAGCCGAGTTTTATGCCCAATTCCAAGTTCGGAATGACCGTGTAACGGGCACCGACATAAAGCTTTTCTTGAGAAGACTTGTCCTGCATTACATAACTGTCACCAATGGTGGCCTGGCCCTTGTGGTTTTCGAGAACCGGGAACTTGTTCCAGGTAGCGAAAGAAGCGGTTGCCACCAGAGCGGTAGCGAGAGCGATTTTCTTGAACATTTATGTTTTCCTTGTGTAAGTTGTTGTCTTCCAACAAGATAACAAGAAAAATCCTGTTGTGCAAGACGATGAGTAAAAAATAGTTAAGAATTAGGGTATTTTGTGACCAAATGCATAATTTCTTGATAAAAAGAAGGTTTCCTTGCTATATTAGGGACTGAAAAATGGAGTATTTATGAGATGCTTGGTGACCGGCGGTGCCGGATTCTTGGGTAGCCACCTTTGCGAGAGGCTCTTGAACGACGGGCACGAGGTCCTGTGCCTGGACAATTATTTCACCGGGCGTCTTCAGAACGTGTCCCATTTACGGGACAACCGTAATTTTGAACTTATCCGCCACGACGTCACCGAACCCATCCTTTTGGAAGTGGACCGTATTTTCAATCTGGCCTGCCCCGCAAGTCCGGTCCATTACCAGTTCAACCCGGTAAAGACTATCAAGACCAGCGTCATGGGTGCCATCAACATGCTAGGACTTGCCAAGCGGGTCCATGCCCGCATATTGCAGGCCAGCACCAGCGAGGTCTATGGCGACCCGGCGGTGCACCCGCAAAAAGAGGACTACTGGGGAAACGTGAACCCCATCGGTATCCGCAGTTGCTACGACGAGGGCAAGCGCGTGGCGGAAACCCTCTTTATGGACTACCATCGCCAGAACAAGGTAGATATCCGCATCGTGCGCATTTTCAACACCTACGGCCCCCGCATGCTCATGAACGACGGTCGCGTGGTGTCTAACTTCATTGTGCAGGCATTGAAGGGCGAAAACTTGACCATCTATGGCGACGGCAGCCAGACCCGCAGCTTCTGCTATGTGGATGATCTTATCGAGGCTTTTGTCCGCATGATGGATCAGGATGAAATTATTGGTCCGGTGAACATCGGAAATCCAGGCGAGTTTACTATGCTGGAACTGGCTCATGCCGTGCTGGAGCAGACGGGTTCCAAGAGCAAGATTGTGTACCAGCCCCTGCCTGGCGATGACCCCAAGATGCGCCGCCCCGACATTACCCTTGCAAAAAAGGCCCTGGGCTGGGAGCCCAAGGTCAACCTGTTTGAAGGCCTCCAGAAGACCATCGAATATTTCAAGACGATTGTTTAGTTATTTCACCGCGACTTTGTGAGTCTCGGTAACGCCTTGTCCCTGGATTCGCACCAGGTAGATTCCTGGTTGTGTGCTTACGGACAAGCTAACGCTACCATTGGCGTTCCCGTTCCAAAGGGTGCGGACGGTGCGGCCCTGCAGGTCCAGCAGTTCCACCTTGGACTGACCCTTGAGGTTTACGCTGACGGTGTTGTTTGCGAAGAGGAAACTGGAAGTGCTTGCGACTGGGCGGGAGAGTGCGGCGGGACCGGGAGAATCACCCCTGATGGGAGTCCATTCCGGGTTCTGTTCCCGGAACTTGTTCCTAAGCCAGGTGCCCGACGGAGTAAGGTCGCTTTCGGACCAGTTTCCGCTGGTGCTGGCGCTCGTTTGCAGAGCGGCGGATGTTTCTGCGGTGTTTGAAAGGCTCCATGCGGCCCAACTGAGTTTAGCTTCGTCAATCCATTGCCAGAATTGATTTATACTGTTGTAGTTTAGGGAACCGTTTCCATCGGCATTGGTGAGGCCACATTCAGAAATGAAGATTGGTATCGTGTTTAACGCTGATTTTGCAATGGGCAAGAGTCTGTTTAAATGATCATCAGTGGATGCGTAAAAATGGAATGCGTAGGCGACGTTTACGGCATTTGCTCCTGTTAAAGGATCTGATGCGACGGCGCTGAGGTTTCCTGAATAGGCGGGGGTTCCCGCAATAATAAGGTTGTCTGGGTCGATTGCTCTGATTTTTGGAATAATAAACTCCAGGTAGGGCTTGATTGGATTCCAATCGCTTGGGCCTGTCCAGGTGTCTGTTCCAGGCTCGTTGTAGACTTCATAAATTACATTAGGATATTGTCCGTATTTCGTGGCCATGTATTCAAAAAAATCCGCAGCTTTATCCCAACGGCCATTGGCATTGTCATTTGCCCAATGCGTGTGCAAATCAATAATGACGTAAATTCCCTTAGCGATTGCGGCATCAATAACAGCCTCGGCCTGTAGTATTGTGCCGGATGAATCGGAAATGTATCCATTCTTATCAAGTTCCTGATTCCATGCGTTGGTTTCAAAAGCCATTGCCGCACGGACGAGGTTTACGTGCCAGTCTTCTGCTAACCAGTTTACGACATTTGCGTTATAGAAGGGGAATGCCGTGTGAGAATGGCTCCAGTAATAGCTCATTCCCCTGAGTTGGGCGGGCTGCCCGTTGGCGCCCACCACCTGGGTTCCCTGGACGGACAAAGCGCCGATGTCGTCAATGGGTGCGGCCTCGGATAGGCCAAATGCTAGCCCCAAAACCGCGATAATTTTCGTGGTGATTTTCATAAAACACTCCTTTCTCATCTCTCCTTGAAAAATAATTAAAAATCGGCCAAAGCGAAAAATTGACCGATTTTTGTGAGAAATATTTACGGCGGTGCAGTGATTTTACGACTAAATATTGAGTACGGATATCATCTTGTCGTTCCCGTTGACTTAGATTGTCCGTTGTTCATGTTTTGCGGGCCCTACCCGAAGGTTTCGTACATGGCGTCCCGTTCGACGGGGGTGAGTCCTTCGCCAATAATCAGTTCCCGCATGCGAGAAGGACTCATTCCCACGGGGGCGGTGGCGCCAGCGGCGTGGGTGATTTTTTCTTCCATGATGGTGCCGTCCAGGTCGGAAGCCCCGGCGTGGAGGGCCTTCATGGCGGTGTCGATTCCCATCTGTATCCAGTAGGCCTTGATATGGGGAAAATTGTCCAGGAACAGGCGCGCCACGGCCACGGTCCTGAGGATGTCCTCTTCGCCGGTGATGTTCGGGACAATCTTGTGGAGGACGTTGTGTTCCGGGTGGTAAACCAGGGGGATGAAGGCGAAGAATCCGGGGGCTTCGTCCTGCAGGTCACGGAGCATTTTCATGTGGGCGATGCGGTCTTCGGGCTTTTCGACGTGGCCAAAGAGCATGGTGGCGTTGGTGGGGATGCCAAGCCTGTGGGCCGCCCTGTGGACGGAAAGCCATTCCTCGCCAGTTTCTTTACCCGGGCAGATTTGGTCCCGGACGCTTTGCACCAGGATTTCGGCGCCGCCTCCGGGGAGAGCGTCAAGGCCTGCCTTTTTCAGCGTCGCCATGATCTGCTCGGGCCCCTGGCCCGAAATTTTCGAGAAGTGGCAGATTTCTACGGCGGTAAAGGCCTTCAGGTTCACCTTCGGGAATTCCCTGCGGAGTTTCGAGAGCATGTCGATGTAGTAGTCGAAGGGGTGGTCCGGGTGGAGACCGCCTACGATGTGGAGTTCCCGCGCCCCTTGGCTGATGGCCTCAGCGGCCTTTGTGCGGATTGTGTCGTAGTCCCAGTCGTAGGCGGTGGGGCTGTCCTTCTTGATTTTGGAGAAGGCGCAGAACTTGCAGTGCAGAACGCAGACATTAGTGTAGTTAATTTGTCTGTTGTTGACCCAATAGACGGATTTTCCGTGGCGGCGTTCCTTTTCGGCGTTTGCACGGGCGCAGAGTTCCGCCAGGGGGGCGTTCTTGAACAGGTCCAGGGCTTCGGCTTCTGTAATGCGGGACATGGTTACAGGTACTTGAGGGCTTCGGGGATGAGGGCGGCTGCGTCGGCGGAGTCGCCCAGGTTCTCGTAGGCCTTGGCCACGGCCTTTTCTGCCGCAGGGTCCTTGACCCCCAGGGTATGGAGCGCAAGCACCGCCTCCATCTTGGCGCCAGTGAGTACGCCCATGCCGGTGACGCCAGAACCTTCGACGTTCCCGAGAGCCTGGAGCATGGTGGCCGCACGGTCCTTGAGGGTGAGCACCATCTGTTCGGTAGTCTTCTTGCCAAGACCCTTGATTTTACCCAGGGCGCTCTTGTTGTCGCTGGCAATCATGTTCAAGAGGTCGGCGGGGGCAACCCCGCTCAGAATCCGCTGGGCCATTTTGGGGCCCACGCCGTTCACGTCCAGGAGCATCAGGAACAAATCCTTTTCGGCCTGGTCCGCAAATCCGAAGAGGGTCATGGAATCTTCACGGACCACCAGGTTCGTGTACAGGAGCACCTCGGCGTTTTCGTCGGGCAGCATTCCGCCTGTGCGTGCGGAGATGTTCACCCCGTAGCCGATGCCTGCCACGTCCACCACCGCGAAGGTGGGACTTTTCTGAATCAACTTTCCACGAATCTGCTCAATCATGCCTTGTCCTTTAGTTCTGCCCGCTGGTCCAAAAGTCTCTGGGGGTATTCCGGGTCCAAATCCCTGCGTTCTTCCAGGCGGCGCTGCATCTCCTTGGTGAGGGCCGCCACCTGGGCGCCCTGATGGCCTTCCAGGTAGGGCTCTACGGAAATGGTTTCCAGCACGTCCAGGTAGAAATGGTACTGTTCCCGGGGGTGGTAACTGACCAGCTTGTCGTGCTTGCGTAATCCGATGATTTCGTTCCCGCCAAAGTAGATGGGCACGATGTCGCGCTTGCAGCCGATGGCGAACCTGGCCGCCCCCTTCTTGAAGTTCCATTGCTTGCCCGGTTCGGAGCGGGTACCCTCGGGGAAGATGATGAGGTTGTTGCCCTGGTCCGTGGTGCGCTTGACTTCGGCCATCTGCTGGTCAAAGGATTCCGAATTCAAAATGTAGATGCTGTTCACGATTCCGGAGACAAAACGGTTCTTGCCGAGGGCCCCCTTCACGATGCAGTCCGCGTTGGGGATGATGGAAAACAGCAGGACCACGTCCAGTAGGGAAGGGTGGTTCGCGATGATGATTTTGGAATGGAGGTTTTTGAGGCGTTCCCGGTGCTCTACCTTGAACTTGGAACCCCTGAAGGTCACCAGTTGCCAGATGAGAATCTTGAGACTCACATGGATAGTGTAACGTGCCATGCGGCTGAACCGTTTCCGCGAAAAGCCAGAAAGGAGAAAAAGTGTCGGAAATACCACGGAGGCCTGGACAAGACTACCCAACCCGAAAAAAAAGAAGGTCTGTAGCTTTACGTAGGTTCGCCAGGCGTAGGCTATTCGTTGGAAAAAAGTCATGTATCTTTCGATGTTGCGTTTCTGTTTGGAAAGATAAAAAAAAATGGGTAAACAAGCTATATTTGAGCCATATGAAACTGTTTTTGGCAATGTTCCTGTGTCTTGCGCTAACGTCTGTGGCGTTTGCCGATGTCTTTGCAAGTCCTTTGACGGTGGAGCGTTCCAAGGAACTTGCCCAGGTTCTTTCGGCCATGCAGCAGCAGAAATACCTGCGGGGGAGTTTCAGGCAGGTGCGGACCGTCAAGAAAATCAACCGGGACTTTGTCTCCACGGGGAGTTTCGTTATCGCGGACACCCTGGGCATCTTGTGGAACATGGAAAAGCCTTTTCCGAGCCTTACCGCCATCACCCGCGACAAGATGCTCCAGAAAAATGCCTCCGGGGCGGTTTCCCAGATGAACATGAAGGACAATGCGGTCTTTGGCCAGGTTTCCCAGACCATCCAGGGGATTTTTTCGGGCAATCGCAAAATGCTGGAAGAACGGTTCCAGATTTTCTTCGAGATGGGGAAGGATGGGCTTTGGACCATCGGCCTTGTTCCCAAGGAAAGCGTCATCAAGAAGCAGATTTCGTCGGTGGTGCTCTCGGGCCACAAGTGGCTGGAGAAGGTGACCCTCTCCAACGGCGACGGAAATCCCATCCTCTACGAATTTTCCAAGGTGGAAGGGGGCATCTCCCTTACTCCCGAAGAATCCGCCCTGTTGCGCTGATGGAGCCTGCGGAGTTTCATGGATAAGCCCGAAAAAAAATGGATGAACAAGTGGGGGATTCTCCTCTGGGGAATCTTGCATGTCGCCATCATCGCGCTGGGCTTGAACGCTAGCCCCTGGAAAATCGATTCCAACCTTTTCTCCGTTTTGCCGCCTTCGCAGGTGTCGGCGGGTCTGGGTGATGCCGATGCCGAGCTTTCCCGCAGGACCATGGGCCAGATGACGGTGCTTTTGGGCCATAGCGATTTTGAAAGGGCGAAGGCGGCGGCAGACGAATTCGACCGGGCTCTGCGCGGGAATGGCCAGCTGGAAAAGGTAAGCTACCTGGTGTCGGACAGCTCTATGGACGAGGCTCGCGCCTTCGCCAGGGAATACCGCTATGCATTGCAGAGCGAAGCGTTTATGGACCGCGTTCGCCAGGGTGGGGGAGCCTTCTTGAAGCAGAACGCCTTGGAAAAAATCTATGGTGGCTTTTCCATGGCAAGCCTCGAGAAACTGGACGAAGACCCCTTCTTGCTTTCGGCCCAGGCCTTCGAGGATGTTCTGGGAAATCTCTCCTTCATGAGCAAGAACGTGGAACTCCGGGAGGAGCGTCTTGTGCTGCGGGATTCTCTACGGACCTACGTCATGTGGTCTGCAAGCCTTGTTCCGGGTGCATCCACCTTCGGTGGCGACGGTAGCGTTCTCCAGACCATGGAGCGGAAGATTTTGGAACTGAAAAAAGCCGATACCGCCCTGATGGTGGCGACGACGGGAGTGCCGTTCCACAGTTACGAAAGTTCTTCCCGGGCGCAGCTGGAAGTGGCCGTGATTTCGGGAGTGTCCATCGTGTTGCTCCTGTTGCTGATTCTTTCAACCTACAGGTCTGCCGTACCATTGGCGCTGACGCTTTTTTCCATCGGTGTCGCCATCGTCTCGGCCCTGTCGGTCACATGGACCATGTTCGGCTCCATTCACATTTTCACCTTCGTGTTCGGGACCAGCGTTATCGGTGTGAGCATCGACTACGCCATCCATTTCTTTACGGGCTGGAAAATCCGGGAAGAACGGCTGGACGGTGGCGGTGTACGTAGCCTGATTTTCAAGGGACTTGTCCTGGGGTTCATGACCACAGAACTTTCGTACTTGGCTCTCACCTTCGCTCCCTTCCCGTTGCTCCGGCAGATGGCGTTTTTTTCCATGGCGGGGCTTGCAAGCTCCTTCTTGACCATTACCCTTTTGTTTGCGGCCCTGCCTGCCGCGAAGACCCGCGCTCCTGCGGGTTTCGCCCTTGGGGCCGTTTCTAGAGTATTGGATGGCTACGGAACAATCCTTGCAGGGCTCAAGATGAAAAGGTGGGCGTCGCTCGCCGTGGCTGCGGTAATTGCTGCGGGGGCTGCGGTGGGTGTTTACCGCGTGCAGTGGGGTACGGACCTCAAGTCCCTCTATACCATGTCGTCTGAGCGCCTTGCCCAGGAAAAACTTTCCATGGAACTTTTGGATTTTGGCTCTTCGGGCAGTTATTTTTTGGTGAAAGGGAGTTCCGTTCAGGAGGTGCTGGAGCGGGAGCGTGCCTTCTGCAGACGCCTGGAGCGGGAACGTGCCGACGGCGTGCTGCAGAACTACCTTGCTATAAGCCGGTTCATTCCGCCCCGTTCTGTCCAGCAAGGAAATTTTGAAATACTTTCCTGGGCCATGGATTCCCTGACTGTCGCTGAGATGCACAGGGAACTTGGACTCCGGTCCGATTCGGTTTTCCGAGCCTCGATGGGCCAAGGCCTGAAAGTTCTTGAACCCGAAAGCAAGTTGCCCGCCAACTTCGAAAAACTCCTGAATAGCCTCTGGATTGGCCGCGTAGGGGATTCCTACTACAGTGCGGTGATGCCTCTCCATGTTCAAGGTGCCGCAAAGCTTTCCGGCCTTGCAGGTGAGGGCATCTACTTTATGGACAAGGTAAACCAGATTAACGAAAACCTCACAAGGCTTTCCTTGACTGCCCTTGCCCTAGTTGGGGTTGCCTTTGTGCTGGTGTTTGCGGTACTGCTGTTCATTTACGGGTTTTCCGGGGCGAGTTCCATTATGCGGATTCCCGTGTGTGCCTCGTGCCTTGCGGTAGCGCTGTTCGGCTATCTGGGTGTACCTTTCAATTTCTTTGCTACGGTGGGAATTATTCTTACCCTCGGTATAGGCATCGATTACTCCCTGTTTTTCAGGGAGGGGCGCGGGAGTGCTGTGACGGTACTTGCCATCGCGCTATCGGCCCTGACCACCATCCTCTCTTTCGGGAGCCTTTCTTTCAGCGGATTTTCGCCGGTTTCTACTTTTGGCCTATCCGTGTTCTTGGGGATTCTTTTCAATTTTATTTTGTCCCCATTTGCAGGCTCCAGGGGTAAATAGGTCGCTGTGGCAATTGCGTTCATGGTTCTTTTTTTCTATAATTGGCGTGGAATAATTGAAATGCTTAGGAGTGTCCATGAGCGATAAGAAACAGGTTCTCGTGACCGGTGCCAGTGGCGGAATTGGTTCTGCCATAGCAGAAGCCGTTGCCCAGGCGGGTTATGCCGTTGTTGCGGGCTACAACAGGGGCAAGACCAGGGTCGATGAACTTATACAAAGGGTCCAGGCTGCCGGTGGAGAAATCCGTGGGCTTCAGCTCGACATTTCCGACCGCGATCAGTGCCGGGAAGTATTGACCAAAGATATCGAGGAAAACGGAACTTATTACGGTCTGATTCTTAATGCAGGCGTTTGCGCCGACATGACCTTTGCTGGCATGAGCGGGGATTCCTGGGACAAGGTGGTGGATACCAACCTGGGCGGTTTTTACAATGTGGTTCAACCACTGGTGATGCCCATGTGCCGCAAGCGCATTGGCCGCATCATCACTATCTCTTCGGTTTCCGGCGTTATCGGCAACCGGGGCCAGGTAAACTACAGCGCCTCCAAGGCGGGCATCATCGGGGCTACCAAGGCCCTGGCCACTGAACTTGCCAGCCGTAACATCACGGTAAACAGCATCGCGCCGGGCGTTATCGAAACCGAAATGATCAAGGACGCTCCCCTGGACATTATCTTGCAGGCCGTGCCCATGAAACGCGTGGGCAAGCCCAGCGAAGTTGCCGCCACGGCAGTGTTCCTGCTTTCGGAAGGGGCGGCCTACATCACCCGTCAGGTGATTTCTGTAAACGGAGGTCTCGCATGACCCGTAGGGTTGTTGTTACGGGAGGTTCCTGCATTTCGGCCTTGGGTTCCGAGATGGACGAAATTTTCGACAGCCTGAAAAAGCTGGAGAACAAGGTGGTCCGCATGGACGAATGGGACAAGTATGTGCAGATGAATACCCGTCTGGCGGTTCCGGTGAACTACCAGTTTCCCGATATGCCTCGCCGTAAGATTCGTGGTATGGGCCGTGTGGCACTGCTGGCTACGGTGGGCGCCCAGAAGGCCCTGGAATGCTCTGGTCTCTTGGAAGACCAGGATTTCTTACATTCCGGACGTGTCGGCGTGGCCTACGGATCTTCTATGGGCTCCGTGATGCCTCTGGTGGATTTCTTCTCCATGATTGTCACCAACGACAGTTCGAAAATTACGGCTACCACCTACATCAAGTCCATGCCCCAGACCTGCGCCGTGAACATCGGCGTGACCTTCGGGCTTACGGGCCGCATGATTACTACCAACACGGCCTGCACTTCCGGGAGCCTTGCCATCGGTAACGCCTACGAGGCTATCAAGTACGGCAAGCAGGATGCCATGATCGCAGGCGGTGCCGACGAGCTGGACCCCACGGAATCGGCCGTGTTCGATACGCTTTTTGCAACGTCCGTCAAGAACGATACGCCAAAACTTACGCCTGCAAGTTACGACCGGGACCGCGACGGTCTGGTCATTGGCGAAGGAAGCGGCACCTTGATTCTCGAGGAATACGAGCATGCCCTTGCCCGCGGTGCAAAAATTTATGCGGAACTGGTGGGCTTCGGTAACAATACCGACGGTGACCACCTGACCCAGCCCAAACAGGAAACCATGCAGCGGGCTCTGGAACTGGCCCTGGAAGATGCGGGAATCAGTCCCGATGCCATCGGCTATGTGAACGGTCACGGAACTGCCACCAAGCATGGCGATCGGGCCGAGACCTGGGCCACCTACAACGCCCTGAAGGGCCGTAGCGCCCCCATCAGCAGCCTCAAGAGCTACATCGGGCATACCCTGGGCGCTTGTGGCGGTATCGAGGCCTGGACGTCTATCCACATGATGAACCGGGGCTGGTTCAGCCCGAACCTGAACCTGAAAAACGTGGATCCGGAATGCGCCCCGCTGGACTATATCGCCGGTGACGGTCGCGAGATGGATGTGGAATACGTGATGAGCAACAACTTCGCCTTCGGCGGAATCAACACGTCCCTCATTTTCAAGAAAGTGTAAATCCTTTTTGCGGCGGGAATCCCCGTCGTTATTTCCGTAATCGTCATGCCCCGCTTGGTGGGGCATCCGCTTGATGCGGATCCTTCATCGTCATGCCCCACTTGATGGGGCATCCGCTGGATGTTTTTCTGATTAATACAGTTCCTGTAAAGTTTCCGGCGCAAGCTTGCTCAAGAGTATGGCCTTGTCCCGCTTTTTCCGTAGACTCTTGCGATTTTTCCAGAGACTTGCGATGACTGACGGGTGGGTCGTCACAAATCGGACCGTCTTGATTCCGAGGGACTTGGAAAGGGCATAGGCGATGTGGGGGAGGCTTTCCCTGTTTTCGCTGGAAAAATCCATCGGGATACCTTGCAGCCCGGCTACCAGGTAGGGAACGGAGAAACAGCGTCCTCCGGCGTGGTGCATTCTCAGTGCATAGTCGAGAATCTGTGCCGGAATAGGCAAGCTTGCGTCGAAGGCCCCGGTCCGCTGGACTATCCGCCTGGAAAAGACCGCAATTTCGGGTCTTGGGCAGGCCACATACCGCAGGGGTGCATCCTCTTCGATAGGTTCGATTCCCCTGGACTTGTGGAGTTTGAACCCACCGACGAATTTCACGGACTTCTTGTCGCCGTCTTCTATGGAGGCGTATCGAAGTCTCGGGGCGAAAGCGTCCACCATGGGGAATGCGGAGATGTTTTCGGCCAGGCTGTTCAAAAATTCTCGGTCGATGGTTACGGCGCTGCTTGCAAAGACGATCCATTCCGCGTCGCTTTCGTTCAGCCTTTCGTTGAAATTGTCCGTAAAGAACCAGCCCAGGGCCGGGTCGGTAAATGACGGCTTTGTCTCGGTAATGTCAGGCGAGCCCCAGACAAAAACGTCGAACTGCCGCATAGCGTTTAGCCCTAGAAATTAAACCGCAGGCCGGCCCGGTGTTCCATCCCGAGCCCTTGGGCCAGGTAAGAAAAGCTGTAGTCCAGGGCGAACAAGCCCATGCTGTAGCCGAGGCCGAGGCTCAAGAAGCGTGCCTCGTTGGATTCGTCGGGCCTGCTCCGGTCTTGAATCAGCTCCAGGGCGTCCCGTTTCAGGTCCAGCCATGTCCGGCTGAAACCGCCCCGTATGGCGAAATACTTGCCCAGCAGGTACTCGGCGCCGATATTCAGGCGGGGTTCTGCATACCGCGGAAAATTCGTTTCGCCAAAGACTGTCAACTTCGGGAGACTCTTGGGGCGCATGAATCCGGAAAGGGCGAACACCTGCCCCATGGGGTAGTATTCGTCTTCGCCGTCATCTACATAGTCTCGCAAAAGGCAACCGAAGTCCTTGGCCACAAGTGCCAGTCCCCAGAATTTATTTTCGGATTGCCAGGAAATACCCCAGTCGAAGGCCGCCCCGAAGGCGGTACGGTCACCCTCTTCGTCGGCCAGCCTGTCGCTTGCGAACTTGAGGGTGGCGCCGAACTGGAAATGCTTCATGGGAAATGCTACCGTGGCGGTGACCAGCTGGCTCAGGGGGTTGTAGTCCTTGCCGGTCTCGTTGCCGTATTCGTCATAGCCTTCGATAGTTCCGTAGTCCAGCCAGTTGTACGAAATCTGGTACAGGAATCGCTTGAAGTCCCGGGTGTAGTACAGGGAACCCTGGTTTTCGGAGAATTCGCCGGTCTGCCAGTGCATGCCGACGGTTCGTTCCTTCCCTTCGGGCATGCGGAGCGCGGCCGGGTTCAGTTGGGCGATGCTCGGGTCGGTAGAAGGGGCTGCCGCTGCGGATTTTTCAAGGGCCGCATTTCGGGGGCTGTCGAAGGTGGACATGAAGGAGAAAACTTCCTGACCGGCATCGCCTTGCGAAAAGTAGGCCTGTGCCTCGAACGTGGCGGCAAGCAGAGCAAGCGCTACCACCTGGAAGTTTATCTTCTTGAACATAGGTTAAATTTATAAAATTTGCCTTTACAAAAAGGCAAAAGTTTCTATATTTGGGTCGCTCGGGCTACTAGCTCAGTTGGTAGAGCAACGCCCTTTTAAGGCGTGGGTCGAAGGTTCGAGCCCTTCGTAGCTCAGTGAAAAGCCGGTTTCGTTTTCGGAACCGGTTTTTCTTTTTGATGACTCTCTCTCACAATTGTTTTTTTACCAGCACCAAAATCTTCTCAATCGCTTCTTCTGGCGATAGGTCCGTATCTCCGCCGGCAGCCCGTGTATGCCCGCCTCCGCCGAATTCCTTGGCGATGACGTTCACGTCCACCACGTAGTTGCTCCTGAGGCTAATCTTGTACTTGCCGTTTACGGGGTACAGGAACACCGCCACTTCGGTGCCCGAGACTTCACGCAGGGTGTCGATGACGTTGCTCAGGTCCACCGGCGTTACGTCGAATTCCTTCATCTTTTCGGGAGTCACGTAGGCATGTACCACGCGGCCATTTGGGGCGAGCTTGCAGTTCTGCAGCACGAACCCGGTCACCAACGTTTGCTTGTAGGTGCGGCAATAGTAGGTCTCGTTCACGATGCGGGCAAAATCGATTCCCTTGTCGATAAGGGTGCCCACGATTTCCATGGTCCGCTTGCCCGTGTTGCTGAACTTGAATGCTCCCGTGTCGTGGACGATTCCGAGGTAGAGGCATTCTGCGGTGCGCTTGCTGATTTTGCTCGGGTCCAGCTGTTCAAAAAGCACTTGACTGGCGGAACTGGCACTCGGCTCCACGATGTTCAGGCTGCAGAGATTTTTCGGGTTACTGATATGGTGGTCGATGTTGCAGGTTTTCTTGGCGCTTTGTAGGCATGCCACTCCGCCGGCACCCACACGCTCAAAGGAGGGCGTGTCCATAAGCACCGCCGCGTCAAAGGGTTCGCTCCCGTCGGAGCTTTCGAACAGCGGGAGCGCCTTGTCGGCACCGTTCAAAATCCTGTAGCTTTCCGGGAATTTTTCCAGATAGACCTGAACCTTGATATTCGGGAAATTATCCAGGATGTAGTTGTACAGGGCCAGGGTAGAGCCGACGCAGTCACCGTCGGGCCGCACGTGGCCGAAGATGGCCAGGGTGGAAATGTCTTTCAGGAAGTTATCGATCATGTCCAAAAAAATAGTTTTTGCGGGGTGACAATTGTGTCTTTTTGCTTTACCTTGTGTAAATTTTTGTAAACTTTTTATGTAATGTAGTTGCATCTTACAAAAATGTAAGTTTTGCGGTATCCGTGCCGTGAAATTTGGCGAAAATTCAAACTTTTTAAAACTGACAAAAAACTAACTTACGAAAATGTAAGTTTTTGAAGATTTCTGCCCGTTTTTCACTATTTGTCATGCCCCTTTGCTATCTTTACAGACGTTAAAAACATTAACAATCAAAACTCTCAACGGAGAAATATAAAATGGCAATCAAGAATGCTTACCTTCAGAAAGTCTATGACAAGGTCGTCGCCCGTGATCCGGACCAGGCCCTCTTCCACCAGGCTGTCCGCGAATTCCTCGAATCCCTCGACCCCGTCCTCGAACAGGACAAGTCCTGGGAAACCAACGGCGTGATCGACCGCCTCGTCGAACCGGAAC
>JAEDLI010000148.1 GCA_016295375.1 Fibrobacter sp.
TTTCCCTTCGTATTTAAGATCTCGTCTAATCCACGCCCAAGAAGGTCGGCGCAGAGTTTGACCAGCCTAGTGAATCTCGGAACCTGCCCCCAGGCATGGAAGATTCCTATCCCATATTGCGTCCGGACGTACATCCCGATGGGAGCGGGATGAGGCCCGGCGTTGCCGCTAATTAGGCAGCGAGTGCGTAGTTTTCGTCAGCACTTATTTTTTTCAGACTTTTTTACGAGTGCCCTCGTCTGAGACCTCGGCTTGCAACTAACACTTCAGCGACCCTGTCGATGCCAAAGCACCCCCAAGGTGAGAGCCGTGACAAAATGCTTGCATTTTGTTATGGCCGAACCGCTGGTGCTTCTATTGAAGATAGAAAGCACCCCCGGTATGAAGTGTTACCAAATATATAAATTTCTATCTTTGGTCGCACCCATGGACTCCATCCAAGAATACCTGCAGAACCCAGTCCCCCGGACCCTGAACCTCTTTGCGGAGGCTGGGGATGAAGCTGTTCATGTAAACGGAGTCACGGTCCCTATGGCCGCCATGATGGTGGCCAGGCGATTCTTTACGGATCCGGGCAACATTTTAGTGGTGGCCAAAGATTTCAAGTCCGCCGAAGTCTGGATGGAAAATTTGCAGAGTCTCATAGGCGAGGACTTTGTGCGGTTCTTCCCGTCCATCGGGCTAAAACCTTACGAACAGAAGGTCCCTTTCGAAGGAGTGCTAGAAGAACGGCTCCGTTTTTTCAAGGACGCCGGGAATCCGGAAAAGCCCTTGGTGGCGGTCTGCTCCCTGGATGCCCTGCTCATGCGCCTGCCCGCTCCGGGCACGCTCCAGAAGAACATCCGGTCCTTGAAGGTGGGCGACGTGGTGGAACCCTCTGCACTCCGTCCCTGGTTCATGGACCATGGCTTTGTAGAACAGCCCGTGGTGAGCAGCGTGGGGGAGTTTTCTATTCGCGGTTGCATTGTAGATGTGAACTGCTTCTTGTACCCGCACCCAGTCCGTATCGAATTCTACGGCGACGAAATCGAGTCCATCCGCACCTTTGACATTTTTACCCAGCGTTCTATCGAAAGGATGGACCGCATTGAACTGTTCCCCATGGGAGAGTTCACCCTGCCCTTGCAGGAATCCTCCAAGATTGACGCTGATATTTCCGGCCTCTGGTGGCAACGCTCCCGCTACCAGGAATTGAATTCCAGCCTGTTGGATTACCTGCCCCGCTGTTCCCTGGTGTTCGAAGAACTTTCCTCTTTAGCGGAGACGGCGGCAAGGCAACACCTGCATTTTGAAGACCTGTTCGGCGAACAGAAAGCGGCCCGCCCCGATACGGAATCGCCGGAGAGAATCTGGTGGAAATTCGGCGAGATTTCCAGACAGTTCCCGGGCAAGGCAAGCTTGGACCTTACGCGGGTAGAGGCTCAGTCCAACAGCTGGTACAAGATTTCTGCAACCCCTCAGGATTTTTCCAGCACGGGAACCGACGCCGTGGCCAAGCAGATTGAGGAATTTGCGGCTACGGGTGGCGAAGTTTACGTGGTGGCCCCTACGCCTGGAGCTCTTGCGAGACTCCGGCATGTGCTGGAAGGACTCCCCGTAGAAGATTATTTTGTGGGGAACTTGACAGAAGGATTTTGGCTAGAAAGCGACAAGGTGGCCTTCCTTACGGAGACCCGCATTTTCAACCGCCATGCAGGCAAGACCCGCAAGCGCCAGATTGCAGGCTCCGTGGCCTCAGCCCTGATGGTGGAGTCCCTGAACCGCGGGGACTACGTAGCTCACGAAGACCACGGCGTGGGCCGCTACCTTGGGCTTGTCCGTGTAGAAGTCAACGGCGGCATGGTGGACTGCGCCTTGCTGGAATACAGCGGCGGAGACCGTCTCAAGTTCCCCGTTTCAGACCTGCAGAAGATAGACCGCCTGGATGTTTCCGAAGAGGAACCGCCCAAGCTGGACAAGTTGGGCGGCAAGAACTGGGAAACCGTCAAGAAGCGTGTCCAGAAGAAGGTGGTGCAGATTGCTCGGGAACTTGTGGAACTGTACGCCCGCCGCGAACTGGTGGAAGGTTTCGGTTTCCCGCCCGACGGAAAGCTCCAGCAGGAGTTCGAAGACGCTTTCGAATACGAGCCTACGCCAGACCAGGTGAAGGCCACCGAGGACATCAAGCGGGACATGGAAAGCAGGCGGCCTATGGACCGTCTGGTCTGCGGCGATGTGGGCTTCGGAAAAACGGAAGTGGCCATGCGTGCGGCCTTCAAGTGCGTCTGCGCCAAGAAACAGGTGGCAATTCTTGTGCCTACGACGATTCTGGCTGCCCAGCATTACGAGAATTTCAAGGAACGCTTTGCCGCTTTCCCGGTGAACATCGCCCTGGTAAACCGCTACCGCACGCCCAAGGAAAAACGGGAAGTCTTTAACGGGCTTTCCGAGGGCAAGGTGGACATTGTGGTAGGGACCCATTCCCTGCTCAGCGAGAAGAATCACTTCAAGGATTTGGGCCTGCTCATCGTAGATGAAGAACAGAAATTCGGCGTGAAGCAGAAGGAAAAGCTCAGGGAGTTCCGCCTGTCGGTGGATACTCTCAGCATGAGCGCCACGCCAATCCCCCGTTCCTTGCACTTGAGTATGACCGGCGTTCGGGACATTTCCCTCATCAATACGCCGCCCATCAACCGCTTGCCTGTAGAAACCAAGCTTTTGAAGCGGGACGACGTGATTCTTGCAGAAGCGGTGAAGGACGAACTTGCCCGCGGAGGCCAAGTGTTCGTGGTGAATGACCGTGTGCAGAGCATCAACCAGCTGGCCGAAGAAGTGGAAGCCTGGGTGCCCGAGGCCCGTGTGGCGGTGGCCCACGGCCAGATGGAAGACCGGGATTTGGAACGGGTCATGAATGCCTTCCTTTCCAAGGAATTCGACGTGCTGGTAAGCACCAGCATTATCGAGTCGGGTCTGGATGTGCCCAACGCCAATACGATTATCATCAACAACGCCCATCATTTCGGAATCAGCCAGCTTTATCAGATGCGGGGCCGCGTAGGCCGCAGCGATGTGCTGGCCAAGGCATTCTTGGTGATTCCCGCCAAGTCGGAAATTTCTCCGGAATCCATGCGCCGCCTAAAAGCGCTGGAGCAGTACACCGACCTGGGGAGTGGCTACCAGCTGGCCATGCGGGACTTGGAAATCCGCGGCGCAGGAAATCTTCTGGGGCAAGAGCAGCACGGCTTTATCGCCGAGGTGGGATTCGAGACGTATATCCGACTGGTCAAGGAAGCGGTGGAGGAGTTGCGGGGCGGCCCTACGGACAAGCCCATTCAGCCCCGCGTGGAAATCGGCGTGGACGCCTACTTGCCCGAAGACTACATTCAGGATGGCCTTACGAGAATTTCCTTGTACCAGAGGATCGCCCGCATTGCCTCTCGGGCCGAGGTGGAAAGTATTTCCCAGGAACTGGAAGACCGCTTTGGTCCGGTGCCCGTGCCT
>JAEDLI010000149.1 GCA_016295375.1 Fibrobacter sp.
GGGGGCTCCCGTGTACAGCACCCGCCATGCCGACGATTACAACCATAACGGGGGAGGTGCGGCCCTGGTCAAGAATTTCACGGCGGCTTTTGGCGATGCGTTCGACTGTTCCATCTACGCGACGACAGACTTTATCGAAGGCGAAACTTTGAATCTGGCGGGCATCGACATGCGCATTGTCGCGACCCAGGAGGCATTCGATATCGAGTTTCCCGAAATCAACGTTGTCTACACCCACATGATGGGCCACGACGTCCATTCCATCGTGGCGGGGAGCAAGCACGCCGATGCCATCATCGCGCAGCTCACGGATTACATCGACCGCGGAATTTCCCTGATTCTCACGTCACACTACACGGTGGAAAATCTGGAAGATGCCCGTGCAAAAATCCAGTACCTGAAGGTGATGAAGAATATCGCCCTCAAGAACGTGAACCCGGCGGCATTCAAGAGCGCCATGAAGCAGGAATTCGCGAACTACTCCGGCGAAAACTACCTGGACATGACGGCGGGAATCTTCTACAAATAGGCCAAGGCGCGCGTGAACGCAGGCGACAATTGTTAAATTGTGGATTATGAAAGTCAGCGTTCGTTTTACGGCGGCGGTCCATACCTTGCTTTGCATCCACTTCTTCGAGGGTGCGGAACGGGTGACCTCGGAATTCATATCGGGCAGCACCGGCGTGAATGCGGTCATCATCCGCAAGGTCCTCTTGCAGTTGCAAAAGGCGGGCTTGGTAGAGACGGCTCCTGGCGTAGGGGGCTCTCACCTTGCGCGTCCTGCCGACAAGATAACGCTCCTGGATGTCTACAAGGCCATCAACGATAATGACGAGGAACGGATCGTCTTCAGTTTCCACCCGGAACCGAATCCGCTGTGCCCCATAGGCAAGAACATCCACCGCCTGCTGGACCCGGCCCTGAATTCGGCGCAGACGGCTCTGGAAAAGGAACTGGAGAAGACGACCCTGAAGGGCCTCGCCGCACAACTCAAGACCGCCCCTGAGTCATCCGGGAGGAATCATGAACCAAGCAGAGCGCAGACTATTCCTGATAAAGTATCTATTGGCGGAAAGTCCCAGGTACAGCGGCACGACCATCCCCGCGGACGCCGAAGGACAGAAAATCCTGCTACGTTCCTTGATGAACGTGCGGGAGGCCGCCCCCGCAAGCGATGAATTCTACAGGATTCAGGACGAATACCTGCAGGAATCCATCCATGACCGCGGAATAACGGATGTCGCAGACATCGAATGTATCGGCAGGCGGTTCAGAGCGGGTGCGCCAGCCTTGTTTGGCGATTCCCTGTTTTTGAGGCGCGGCGACATCACCACTCTCAGGGTAGATGCAATCGTAAACGCGGCAAACAGCGGTATGACGGGTTGCTGGCAGCCTTGCCACAGCTGTATCGACAACTGCATTCATACCTTCGCGGGAGTTCGCCTCCGTAGCGCTTGCGACGCCCTGATGAAACGGCAAGGGCACCCCGAACCTACGGGACAGGCAAAAATCACGCCGGCCTACAACCTGCCCTGCAAATACGTGCTGCACACGGTGGGGCCAATCGTGGGCTACGGCCTTACGGAACGGGACTGCGAGTTGCTGGAATCGTGCTACAGGAACTGCCTCGAAGTTGCGGCCCGGAACGGTGTGGAATCTATCGCCTTCTGCTGTATTTCTACAGGCGTATTCCGTTTCCCGCCGGAACGTGCCGCCCAAATCGCGGTGGATACGGTGCTGGAATGGAAACGCCGTTCGCAAAACCCCATGAAGGTTGTCTTCAACGTTTTCAGCGAAAAGGACGAGGCTATCTATGCGCGGATTTTCGAAAAATTCAATGGATGATTTTTCTGCCGAGGTATCGAGACTGAAAAAGGCGCTGGCAAGGGCGGATGCCGTCGTCGTGGGTGCGGGCGCCGGACTTTCGACATCGGCGGGTTTCACCTATTTCGGGGAACGCTTTGTCAAGTACTTCGCCGATTTTTCTGTAAAGTACGGCTTTTCGGACATGTATTCCGGCGGCTTTTTCCCTTACGGCACACCCGAAGAAATGTGGGCCTTCTGGAGCCGCTATGTCACGATAAACCGCTACATGGCTGCCCCGAAACCCGTCTACGACAACCTCCTGAAAATCCTACGGGATAAGGATTATTTTGTCCTTACCACCAACGTGGACCATTGTTTCCAGAAAGCGGGCTTTGACAAGGAACGGCTCTTTTACACCCAGGGCGATTACGGGCTTTTCCAATGCAGCAAGCCGTGCCAACCCTGCACCTACGACAACGAAAAGCAGATTCGTGCCATGTTCGATGCCCAGGGATTTTCAAAAGAGACGGGCTTGTTCGCCGCCATGACCGTCCCTGCGAAACTGTTGCCCAGGTGCCCCATTTGCGGCCGCCCCATGTCCATGAACCTGCGTTCCGATTCCACCTTCGTAGAAGACGACGGCTGGCATCGTGCTGCAAAACGTTACCGCGAATTTCTCGACAGATGTAACGCCATGCGCGGCGGAAACGTGCTGTTCCTGGAACTGGGCGTAGGCATGAACACCCCCGGAATCATCAAGTACCCGTTCTGGCAAATGACCGCCCTGAATTCGAACGCCACCTACGCTTGCATCAACTACGGACAGGCCTACGCTCCCGACGATATTGGAACCCGCTCGTTATGCGTCGACGGCGATATCGGCGAGGTTGTTGCGAAATTTCTTTGATGAAGGATTTGACGAATCACTCGAATATTTTCATTTGCTAGACTTCGAGTTGAGTCAGTTTCCCGTTTTCCTGTTCCGCCTTGAATATGTCGTAGACATAGGGTGAACTTTCAAGGTAAAGTCCGGTTTCCAGGTCAACCAACTTGGCGAATGTTTCAGACGCGTAGAGCCTGCGCATAGCCTCGAAGAGAGAGAGTTTCTGGTCTTCCATCACATACGAGATGATGTCTCCCGTTATGAGTTCAGCAAGCATTTTTGGCTTAGACATGGGCCGACTCCTTCTTTTTCAACAGCGCAATCGCTTTTTCTGAGTGGAAGGAATATTGGTCGGTCAGTTTCTTGAACTTCATCTCGCTAACGAGCGTCTCGACAGGGATGGTTCCTTCGGAAAACTGCCTGAATAGCAATGCCAAGTCATCGTTCGCAATCGGCCCTATGACCAAGTCGAACCGACCGTCTATGTTGGAGTCTTCTTGCGGGTCTTTCAGTTTTGTTGCGTTTCGATTTGTGATGACGAATTTCGCCCATTCTACGCTGGGTGAATCAAAGTGACGGATGTTCAGGGTTCCCAGTTTGTCCGCCGAATTGTCGAAATCGTATATATTCAGGATGGGCGAGCCGCCATACATTCTTGCCACCCTTTGGGCCATCCTTACAGCCTGCTCCCGAATGGTGGTAAGGTAGAACCCCTTGCCGAAATCCTTGTTCGGACGGCACTTGGACAGTTCAATTTGGGCG
>JAEDLI010000150.1 GCA_016295375.1 Fibrobacter sp.
GACGCCGGCTGCCGAATATTCATTATACACGCCCGCAAGGCCTGGCTCAAGGGGCTCAGTCCCAAGGAGAACCGGGAAGTCCCGCCGTTGAAATATGAATTTGTACACAATCTGAAGGCCGAGATGCCCCACCTGAACATTTCCATCAACGGCGGCATCAAGACCCTGGACCAGGTAGAAGAACAGCTGAAAGACCTGGACGGCGTGATGGTGGGACGCGAAGCCTATGAGAATCCTTGGTTCCTGCGGGATGCCGACGAACGGATTTTTGGCAGCGCATCGTCGCCAATCACCTCCCGCAAGGCGGTTCTCGAAGCCTACCTGCCCTATGTTGAAAAGGAATTTTCCAAAGGGGCTCCCGCCACAATTCTCACCCGCCACCTCTACGGGCTGTTCACCGGACTCCCCGGCGCCCGCAAGTTCCGTCAGGTCTTGAGCCAGGAAGCCCCCAAAACAAAAGACGCCGCCGGAATGCTCCGACAGGCCATGGACCTGGTTGTAGAAGATTAGCTACTCTATTTCCACCTTCACATCTACCCCGGGGGCAAAAGCCTTGGAGTTGTTCACCACAGGCCCGAGCACACGGCGCACGGCGTTCAGGTCCTGGGTTTTCAGGTAGAGCCTGCTCCAGTGCACGTTCTGTACCACAGGCACAAAGGCTTCGACAGGCCCAAGCACCATCAGGGACTTTTCCTTTTTACACAGGGCCTCAAGCTTTGACAGTGCCCCGTTCAGGGCCGATTCGTCACGACTCCCGACAGAGACGGACACCAGCTTGCAGAAGGGCGGATAGAGCGCCGCCTTTCGGTTCAAAAGTTCACTCCGGGCAAAACCCGCATAGTCGTGGTTCAGGGCGAACTGCATTATGGGTTCTGCAGGATTCATGGTCTGTATCAGGACTCGGCCGCCGCCCTGGGCGCGGCCTGCACGGCCTGCCGTCTGGCTCAACAGCTGGAACAGCCGCTCCGTCCCGCGAAAGTCGGGAATGCCGAGCCCACTGTCGGCCCCGACGATCCCAACGAGACGCACGCCCGGAAAGTCGTGGCCCTTGGCCACCATCTGGGTGCCCAACAGAATGTTGTGTTCTCGGTTCCTGAAAGACTCCAGAATTTTTTCCACGGAACCTACGTTTTGGGTGGTGTCCCTGTCCATGCGGACCACGTTCGCCCCTGGAATCCACTGCACAATTTCTTCTTCCAACTTTTCGATGGCGCCACCCACGTATTCGTAGGTCTCCGCCCCACAGGAATGGCAGCAGGTGTTTTCCGGATAGATGCTGTTGCAGTAATGGCACAAGAGCCCGCGGTACTGCCGGTGGTAAACCAAGGGCACGTGGCAATGCTTGCAGTAAAGCGTCTCGCCGCAGCTGCTGCACACCCGAATCTTAGAATATCCACGGCGGTTCATAAGCACAATGGCCTGCTCCCCAGCCGAAACGCATTCCGTCAGGGTCTCCCGCAACTCCGGCGACATGAGGATTCCCTTCTGCTGCCGGACCTCCCCCATGTCGATAATCTTTACATCGGGCAGGGGCGCCGCCGTGGCCCGCTTTTTCAGAGAAAGCAGTTCCAGGTGACCCTGGTTTGCGTTATAAAAAGTTTCCAAGGCTGGCGTGGCAGACCCGAGCACCACCAGGGCCCCGTACTTGTGGGCCAAGTGAAAGGCAAGTTCCCGCGTGTGGTAGCGGGGAGCCGGGTCCTGCTGCTTGAAGGAACTGTCGTGTTCCTCGTCCAGCACAACCACATCAAAGTCGAAGGGCGCAAGGATGGCGCTCCGGGTCCCGAGAACCACACGGGCCTCCCCCTTCAGCACGGACACGTAAGCAGAGCGCTTCTTGGGGGCCGAAAGGGCGGAATGCAGCACCTGCACAGGCACGCCCAGAAAACTTTCGAACCGCCCCGCCGTCTGGGGCGTTAGGCCTATCTCGGGCACGAGAATCAAAACCTTGAGCCCCCGGCTGAGAGCCACGCGGGCCAGCTCCTGATAGACGCGGGTCTTGCCGCTGCCGGTGACCCCGTGCAAAAGCGCCCCGCGGAAACCGTTTCCTTCTAGGCGTGCCACCAGGGCGTTCAACGCCACCTGCTGCTCGTCTGTCAGGGGCGCGACACTGTTTACGCCCGACGCAACACCGTCCGAACCAGCCAAAGTTTCACCCGTACCAACCGGTGCAACTTCCGTGCCAACATCGGCGCCGTTCGCACCCGAAGCTGCAACTTCCGTGCCAACATCGGCAGCGACAGCGTCCAGATACTTCCCGAAATCCGAGGGCCAGAACACGTCCAGGGCCTTCATGGGAGTACTTATATAGTAGCGTGCCACCCATTCCAGGGCGTCCATATACCGCTCGTTAAAGACATAGCCCGAAGCATGGGGGTAAGCACACCGCACGTCAAAGGCGGGCCGTTCCCGGCTTACACAGGAAACCAAGGCCAGCAGGGGGTTCTTGCGGGTGGCGAACTGCACCCAGACCACGCTTCCCCGTTCAACTTTTGCGCCTTCGGGAACGCCGTAGGTATACACCGACGGGGCCAGCGGGATATAGACCTCGCAAAAAAGTTCCAGCTCCTGGGACTTCCGCTTGCGGCCAACCTCCAGAGGGGCCTCGGTCTTTGGTATGCGTTTTGCCACCTTGCTCCTTAAACTCGCTGCTTAAACATTCCGCGGCGTCCTACCTAAAAACGCCTTTTCAACAAAATAGAAAAGACCCGCTACAAAAGCGGGCCTTTTTATCGGGATGACTGAATTCGAATCAGCGACCTCTTGAACCCCATTCAAGCGCTCTACCAGGCTGAGCTACATCCCGAGACTCTTACGAGTGCACCAAAATTAGTTAAAGTCTCCCCTTTTTTCAAGGCGGAATTGCGAAAAAACAGAATTTTTCGCGCTTTTTAGACCGGACTACTCCTTCCAGTAGCCCACAATCAGCACCTCAGGGGTGGCCTTGGGGTGCTGTTTACTCTTGAAGCCCACAATCTTGCGGATGCTCCTCTGCTTTAGTTCCAGGCCTTCACGCAAAAGTCCCTTTGTCGTCAGGGTCACCTCGAGACCCGGGACCTTGCCCCCTTCCTTGATCTGGTCCAGCTTGTCCACGTTCAGCATCACCGGCTTGGACGTCATGGAAAACTCCCGCAGGGCGGCGGAGTCCAGAGCCAGGTCGGGCCTTTCCTTCTTGTCGGTCTCCCACACATAGAAAGTCCATGACCGCTTTTCGCCCTTGGCGTAGAAACCCGCATCGAAAAGCTTTTCGCCAAAGAAGATGGGGGCCTTCACGAAACCGTCCAGGGTTGCCGTGTAAGGCGTGCCGTCGGTGCCCACCATTACCACCACCGGGTTAATTTGGCCGTCCATGCCCGCAAAATCCATGTCGAACTCGATGGCAACCGCAGCACCCTTGGCTATCTTCTTGGGGAACTTGAAGTTGGACA
>JAEDLI010000055.1 GCA_016295375.1 Fibrobacter sp.
CCAGTTGTAAATCCTTTCAACTTTAAAATTGTCCTTTGCGCCGTAGACATTGATCTTGAACTGCGCAACATAAACACCTACGCCGACCTTGCGGCCCTCGCTAGAACGCATATTCCAGCGCACATACATCTTCTTGGCATGCTCAAAGCAGTTGCCCTCAAAAGCCTTGTCACTACACTTTATTTTATTCGAAGCGCCACCCACATAGGCGCCCAGGTTGGTAAACACTTTCAGTTCCCATGAGAGGCCCACATCGTCCAAGCTCATCTTGGAAACTCCCGTAGAATCCTCGCCCATGATGGTTGCAAAACTGATGTCCATCAGGACTCCGAGAGACTTTTTCATCTCTTCGTCCATAGGTTCGTCGGCATTGACAAAGCGTTCCGTAAAGGCCGCCTTGTCCGCCAACAAGACGGCGCGGTCCAGACTGGCAAGCGATGTGGACTGCATCAGCACGCGGGGGTCGCCCTTGACCATCGTCGGCTGGGAATTGGGAGACACGACATTGCCATCCAGATCGGTAATCTTCGCCTTGTCGAAATCAAACTTTATGGAATCCGCCGGATTCAGGCGCTCCGCGAGGGGCACGCCGTTTTCTAGATGGAGCTTTACGGACTTGCCGTCCTTGCTCCATTCCAGAGAACTGAAGGGAATCGACACCCATTCTCCGTCCACCTTGAACTTGAAGCAATCGGACAGGGCCGTCAAGTCCTCCAAAGCCTTCTTGTCCACAGGTTCAGAGAAGGAGATGGTCAGCACGTCGGCTTCCATCTTCTGGAAGGACTCCGGCTCCAGGAAGGTTCCCGAAATCACGGGAGACATACGGTCGTGCATGGTGCAATCGTAGGTTTCCATCTTGGTGGTGCCGTCCGCCTGGACCACAGGCTTTGTGACCTTGGCAAAGCCGTACTTGAGGCTATCCACGTCGATTCCCGCGGTATCCACATAGGTGAGCATCCGCTGCACGTCGAACTTGGTGGTATCCACCGTAATGGAGAGTACTAGGCCGTCCTTGGAAAGCGTCACGAAGTTGGTGTCCGTCAGGTCGGGCTTGATTTCCAGCACGTTGCCCTGATTATCCATCCAGTACAGCACCACTTCCATATCTTCCAGGTCCTTCTTGGAAATGGGTTCCTTGAAGGCCACCGTGGCACTGTCCATACGGCCGTCACCGTTTTTGTCGTAGAAGCCGTTCCGTTCGTCATCCACGTAGTTCTTGCCCGAATTGGTAATCTTCACGGGGTTGTTCTTGCCCGTCTTGTTGCCGTCGGCAGCCTTGATAAGCCCGTCGGGGCACTTGTCCTTGGCGCAAGAGGTGGCCAGTTCCAACTCGCCTCCCACCTGGACGGAATTCTTGGGCAGCTTGAACTTCCAAATGCGGTCGTTTCCATCGACACCTTTCTCTACCGCCGTCATGGACAGGGGGATCCCATCCAGGAGGAAACCGCTACCCGAGGTCCAAGACGTATCCAGAGGTTTGTTGAAGCTGAGAATCACATAATCATAGTCACCGTCACCCGGTTCAAGGATTGCCGTCTGAATAACCGGGCCAATGCGGTCCTGAATAGCGGTAAAAAGGTTTCCGCTGGCACCAGACACCGTAGACGAGGCATCCACCTTCAGGTTCCCCTGGCCCTCGCCATCGGGAATCGTAGTCTTTACGCCGGTGAGCTCAGCCAGGTGACCGTCCAGAGTAAAGTCCCCGCTGAAATCCGTGTAGTCACCGCCCATAGGCCAGTTATACTGGAAATTCTCCAGAGAAACCCCGTTCATCTGGCCATTAAAGTAGGCCACAATGCTATCGCCCACACCGTCGCCGTCGGTATCGTAAATGAAGGCGCTGTCCAGGGAGGGCAGTCCGTAATTCACAAACTGCAGGTTGCCGGGGAACTCTTCCTTGGCACGGAAAACCGTACTATCTGGCTTCGGGTTGTAGATAGAAGATTCCAAGGTAAAATTCACATCGGAAATAGCCTTGTCCGATGTCACCAGGAAAGACGACCTGGACTCGGAAAGCTGACCTATATAGTATTTCGTCCCATTGATCGTCCCATGGCCCATAGGCGTTTTTGCCGGCGTCAAGAACTTTAGGTCTTCGTGCTTTGAGGAAAGGAAGTATTGCAAATCCTTGGCAAGAGTATCCAGCTTGCCTTTCGAGGGGCCAAGGGGTATTACCGACTGAACATAGACCGGCAGCGTATCACCCACGTTCAGCTGGATGTTCGAAATATCGGAGATAACCTCCTTGCAGTCGGCATCTTCGCAGAATTGGAACTCCGGCACGTAGAAGTTGTAGACATAGATGACGTTGACATCCTGCATGGATGAGTTGACGGAAACCCCTAGAGGGGCGTTGGAAACGGTCCAATGCCCCGTTACACCGGTGACCACGTAGCCATTATTGTCAGAAGTGAACATCTGGCCGTTGGCGACGACATCACTTCCCACCGTAAACACAATGGTATCGGATCCCGCATTGGGGACATAAACGTACAAGGGCGCATTTTTAAGGCGATTCCCGCTTTTTGGAGGATCTTCTACATAGAGCCCTATCATCTGTCCCACATCCAGGGGCAGGTAAACGCAGCGGGAATCCTGCTTAGCATCGTTAATGCAGTCTCCACTATAGTTCACGCCGGCAAAACCCCATGCCGCCATCAGCAGCAGGGTGCTTACAAATAGGAATAACCCATTTTGTCGTTTTGCCAACATACCATCCTCGCTCTTTTTGCGCAACAACAAACACGCCCAATTACAAGCCTGGGCACTTACATCTCTAAAAATATGTTTTTTTATGGGCAAGGGTATTTTTTTGCCGAGGACACGGCCCGATTTGAGGCCTAAATCACACTTTTCTAGAATCTGAATTCAAGGCGAATTATTCCGAGTTGGAATATAAATCGGCCACTACGGTGTCCATAAAAAGCCAGCCGTCGCCTTCGAGCAAGAGGTGCGGCCCCTGCCGTTTCAAGAAGCCCCGTTCCATCCAGCGGGAAACTGATTTTTCCGAGAGGCGAACGCCCAACTGTTGCAAGGCGTCCACATCCAGACCATACTTTGTTCGTAACGAAAGCTGGATAAGTTCCGCCACCTGCTCGTCGTGGCCGACAGGGTCCTTAAAAAGTTGACCGTCTGGACAGCCCGCCTGTACATACCGGCGCCACTCCGGATAACGATCGGGAGCGTGAAACCGGACGCCCTCAAAGAAGGCGTTGGCCGAAGGGCCAAAGGCAAGGTATTCACCCCGGCGCCAGTAATTCAGGTTGTGAAGGCTTTCCTCTCCCTGACGGGCAAAGTTGGACACCTCATAACGTTCAAAGCCTCTAGAATTGAGAAGCTTGACCCCTTCACGGTACATGTCGCCGTACAGGTCCTCGTCCACCTGTAACTCGCCTTTTTCTAGGCGGTGGCCGAGCCTTGTGCGAGGGTCTACCTTAAGGCCGTAAAAACTGATATGGCCCAGCGGGTAGGCCGACAATCTGTCCAGGTCTTCCAAAAATTGTGACACCGTCTGCCCCGGTAGATTGAACATTAGGTCTGCCGTGATCCTCAGGTTTTCTTGAGACAAGAGGCGCTCCAGGGCGGCAGGGCCTGCCTCCGGAGTGTGCCTACGGCCCACCGCCTGCAAAAGCTCCGGCCTAAAGGTCTGTAGTCCGAGACTTGCCCGAGTAACGCCGTTTTCCAGCGCTACGGCTAGTCGCTCCCGGTCGCAGGATTCCGGATTGAACTCCATGGTGGATTCCTTCAACCGCCGAAGAGGCACTCCGGCACCGTCCAATATGGAAAAAAGCCGAGCCAGTTTCTCCGGAGACAGGATAGACGGAGTTCCGCCCCCCAAATAAAGGGTTTCCACCTGTTCTAAGGCTCCTGGATGCCGCTCCGAAAAGGCAGAAATTTCCTGCGAAAGCAGGTCCAGGTACTCCACGTGGAGCCGATCCGGCCCCTGGATAGTGAAAAAATCGCAATAATCGCAGATTTTTTCACAAAAGGGGATATGGATATAGAGAGCCAGCATTTCTTAAAAATACATTATAGTTGTTGCCCACAGGGGAAAATAATGTAAATTAGTTATGAGTTATGAGTTGTGAGTGGTGAGGTTCGAGGCTCGAGGTGCTTCTTCTATAACTGAAAACTCATAACTGATGACTGATTACTGTTTTCGGGATTTATTCGATGGACAAGGAAACAAAAGACAAAATCAAGAGCTTTTTGAAAAAAAGGGCGCCCCTGTGGGTGTTCCTGACCCTTGCGACCATCATTTTCTTTTTGTCCTCTACCCTCCTGATGGGTGAATCCTACAAAGATATCATCCTCATCGCCATGATTTGGGCGCTTCCCCTCTTTATCCACTAGACCTATGGCTATTACCCGACAGACACAGCGAAAGTTCAGGGCCGTATGTTTTTACGTGCTCTGCTGGATGGGTGTAGCCATCGGTATCTCTATGCTGGAGATGTATCGGGACCAGGGAGACCTGGCTATAGAGCCGCTCCTGCTTATGCTGCAGTTCTCCCTGTTCATGGGACTTTCCCATGGGATATACGATGTTATTATCCTGAAAGACGAGCGGGATTGCAGGCCCGTGTGGAAGGCCCTGCTGGTACGGACCTTCTACTTTATCGCCGCCATACACGCAAGCATTATCTTGTGCATACTGCTGTTCCAGTCCAATGCCGACGAAGGTCTTGTCAACGAGGTCTCGCTAGCCTCCATCAAAGACAACCTAATGTCCCACGAGGTGCGGGTCCAGGTTATTTTGTACTTCTTTGCGGCCTACCTCATTACGGCACTGCGCTCCGTACACAAGAAATTCGGCCCGAGGGTGTTCTGGAACACCTTCCTTGGCAAATCGCAAGAACCCAAGGAAGAAGAACGGGTTTTCATATTCATCGACCTGAGGCATTCCACCTCCCTGGCCGAAGAACTGGGCCACGTGAAGTACAGTAGCTTTCTGAAGGACTACTATAGCCTGCTTTCCAACTGTTGCGAAGAAAATAGGGGCGAAATCTACCAGATTGCAGGGGACGGGGCCTTTTTGACCTGGAAAATGTCCGCCTGCCGCAAAAAAGCCCGTCCGGTGGACTGTTTTTACGATTTTTCGGAGTGTATCGCCGGGAAAAGCGCCAAATTCATAAAAAAATTTGGGGTAACGCCCCAGTTCAAGGCCGGAATCCACTGCGGGAAGGTCATTTCTACGGAGGTGGGCAATTTCGGGAGCGAAATGGCCTACCACGGGGACGTGCTGAACACTACCGCCAGGATTCAGGGGCTCTGCACCAAGCTGGGGCAGGAATTCCTGATTTCGGAGGAATATTTCCAGGAATTGCCCAAGCCTATCCCCCACGGTTACATCGCCAAAAAAGAGGGAATCTTCGAATTGAGGGGAAAAAAGCACGAAATTTTGATTTTTTCACTTCAAAAACCCTTGACAATCTAAAATCCTTAAGCTATAATTGGTCTCACCCCGCGGGAATAGCTCAGTTGGTAGAGCACGACCTTGCCAAGGTCGGGGTCGAGGGTCCGAGTCCCTTTTCCCGCTCGAAAAAAGAAAAACCATCCATTTGGGTGGTTTTCTTTTTTTTATGCGTCGGGATAAAAAGGGACTCGGAGCCGAGAAGAGGGCGCAACTGAAATTTTTCATATGAGAACGAAGTGAACATAATTGAAAAAATTTCAGCACTTGAGGCGCAAGCCTCAAGCCCGTAGGGCGAAGCATCGGCTCGCGCAGCGAGTGACCGATGCTGAGTATTCCCTTTTCCCGCTCGAATACAAAAACGCCCAGCTTTTTGCTGGGCTAACATTCCCTTTTGACGCCTTCGGCGTCAGCGGCGTCAATCGGCCCTAGAGAAAAAGTGAACTTTTTCTATGACACTCGCTTAGCACGCTTTTCCCGTCAAAATATTAAAATTTATTTCACTAAATTTTAAGAAATAATACTAAGTTTCTCAAACTTTTCATTATATTTAATGAAAAATATTTGCACATTTTCAAGAATTTTATTATATTTGACTCAAGATGACAGGAGGAACCATGGCTATGTACTCAGCACAGACCGACGAATCCGCGCTTGCCCTGCTCGGCAAGCGCATGGCGGCTTTCCGCGTCAGGAACAATTGGACTCAAGCAAAGCTTGCCCAAATGGCCGGAGTCAGCAAGGGAACGGTAGAGCGAATCGAACGTGGTGATTCCGTACAGATCCTGAACCTGGTCAAGGTGCTGCGGGCCTGCGACATGCTGGACACCTTCCTAGGCATTTTCCCCGACGATTCCCCTTCCCCTATGCAAATCCTGCAAATGGGGAAAATAAAGCCCCGGCAGCGGGCGGGCTCTCCCCACAAGAAAAATTCTGGCGCCAACGTCATCTTTGACACCGGCGCCAATTATTCCGCAACACCAAATTCCGGTAAAAAGAAGCCCTGGGTCTGGGAAGAAGACACGTAACGGTACAAGATGATTGCAGTACAGGTAAAACTCTGGGGAACGACCATCGGAGCGATTTCCATGCTGGAAGGCGACTCCGTCGCCCGTTTCGAATACGCCGAGCCCTTTATCGGAGCGGGAATCGAACCCTCGCCCCTCGTGATGCCCGTATCCAGGCGGATCTACAGTTTTCCGCAGCTGTCAAGGACATTTCACGGATTGCCCGGACTCTTTGCCGACAGCCTCCCCGACAAGTTCGGCAACAAGGTCATAGACTCCTGGCTGCTGCGGCAGGGGCGCACTCCCGAAAGTTTTACCGCCCTTGAACGCCTGTGCTATACAGGGAATCGTGGCATGGGAGCGCTGGAATTTTCGCCCCTGCAGGGGCCCGATTCCCGCGCGGACGATTCCATTGACGTAGAAAGCCTGCGAGCTTTCGCCGCCGAAATTCTGAACCGGCGCAAGCACTTTTCCACAAAAAGGCTCAACAAAAAGAACAACCGGTCTTTCGAGGAAATTCTCAAGGTCGGAACTTCTGCGGGGGGCGCGCGGGCAAAAATCCTGGTGGCCTACAACGAAACCACCGGCGAAATGCGCTCCGGGCAGGTGGAGGCCGAACCGGATTTTGGATACTGGCTGTTGAAACTCGATGACGTGGAGCATAACGGCGACAAGGAAAACGCAGACCTGTTCGGGTACGGCGCCATAGAGTACACCTACTCGCAAATGGTAAAACTTGCGGACATCCACATGACAGAATGCAGGCTCTACGAAAGTGCCGGACACCGGCACTTTATGACACGTCGGTTCGACAGGCTCGCTGGCGGCAAAAAACTGCATTACCAGTCCCTTTGCGGCCTTGCCCACTACGACTTCAACATGCCGGGGGCCTACAGCTACGAGCAGGCACTAGACGTTATCAAGCGGCTAGGCCTGGGCTACGACGCCCTAGAAGAAATGTACCGCCGGGCGGCCTTCAACATCTGCGCCCGCAACCAAGACGATCACGCCAAGAACATCGGGTTCTTGATGGACAAGCAGGGAACATGGGCCCTTGCCCCCGCATTCGACATGACCTATGCCTACAACCCGCAAGGGGCATGGACCGGGTCACACCAGATGACCTTCAACGGCAAGCGTGGCGGCTTTACACAGGACGATTTCAAGGCCGTGGCAAAATTCGCAGGGCTCAGGCAGGGCCGCTACAAAAAGATTCTACACGAAGTCGAAGATGCCGTTCGCCAGTGGCCAAGACTTGCCCGTCAAAACGAAGTCCCTGCAGGAATCATCAGGGCCATCGCCAGCGTGCATGAAATGCCGTAGGCAGAAGGTTTACCGCTACGGTTTTTTACCATTTACAAACGTCACGTGTATTGGCTTCATTTAGCATCCCTTAACCGCTTTTTTATTTCAAGAGCTTTTTTCTTTGTTTGACAGTATGTTGACGACAATCCCGAGGAGAGGTCCTTTGTTGCGCACTCATAATACGTTGAGCAGATCCCTTTACCTAAATGCAAGCAAAGAGTCTCCGCATCATGATCATAAAGTATTAAATACATACCACCATCTTTTGTATAAATTGCCCAAGTATTGGTAGATTGAACAAAAAAACATTCAGCAGGAGAATCGTCACCATACATATCCAAAACATGTTGCTTTAAGTGACAATCAACTTCCATGGCAAAAACATTGGCTACTAACAAAAACAAAAAGAATAATGTTTTGCGATAAGTTTCAGCTACCACTATTACCAGCCTTTTCATATTCTTCTCCTGCTTCTTATTTCTTTTTATTTGTCACTTAGTTTATATACGCACATATATTTATCTCGGGCTTCCCCTTTGATAATTTCCCTCGTTGAATTGATAGCAATAAAAAATGAGGATTCATTTGCATTTGCTGCTCTGAAATAAGCTACATTCACCGTGTTAGTACCCAAAATAGAACCAAGCTTATCCCCCAATATAAACACATCCTCTGTTGTAAGAAGTCTCCATCCATCAAATCTCTGATTCATTTTTTCATAAGAATTCCAACACGAAAGTGACGCCCAATCAGGTTCATTGATTGCGCCACATCTGCTAGCACAATATTTATCGCTAGCATAGGACGATCCTCGAAATTCCTGGTAACCGACAGTATCATAAAAGAAACCGCCATATACTTTTCCTTTCCATGTTCTAGAGACAATGGTATTTCCAGACTCGGAAACCGTAGTATCGTATAAAGTAATTGATGTATCGCGAGGAACTTCATTCGAATCACTGCTGTATTGAGAATATAGAGAATCAACTATGCGTATTAGTGATGTATCTCTTATAACATTGTAAATGGTATCCACCTTTGATACAATTGCAATGGAATCACTCTTTGCTATTGCATAGATAGTATCCCTAGTTGAAAGGTAAATCGCATCACCAATCTCTTTCGTAACAGAATCAAATACTCCCTGTACAACGGAATCCTTAAAGACGGCGAACATGTTCTGCACATCCTCATCCGTATAACCTTTAACCGTCGTTTCATCACCACAACCTGCTAAGAGCATTGCTGTAGCAAGAAATGTTATCATCTTTCTCATATTCCATTCCTTTCCGCAAAAGCGGTTTGTTTGCAAGCAGCAAATTGTTCAACCACCAGCAATCCAAGGTCCCTTCGGCAAGCTCAGTGACCTTTAACAGCGTGACAGCGCCATTTTTGCGATTCGCACAATTTTTTTGGGAATAAAAAAGGTGCGAAGTCGCAAGGCTTATGTATTGAAGGCTCTGGTAAACCTGTTAGCAATAAGCAACAGACGACCCGCACCATAGGGTGCGAGTATCGCCCTGTTCCCTGCTAACTTCAAGTTTACCAGACTTTTCAATACAGGAACAAGATTCTACTCTAATTCATTATGTCTCCATAAATATAGCACTGATTTTTCGCGCCATTCTGGATTCATTTATGAATTCGGGCCATCTGCTGCCATTTTTAACCGCCTTTGGGGCGATTTCTATTTATCAGTAAATCTTGGAATACCTTAAAAACCGCACAAATGCGTAAAAATAGGTTTACGTTCCCCACCCGCTTTTGCGTTAGGGATCGTCGCACGAAGTGGCGAGACTTGCGATTTGACACAATCGTTATTCTAGATGGCGGGTCAAGCCCGCCATGACGACAAATCGCAAGGCTTGACGAGCCGAAGGCGAGCAGAGCCCGACCCCGGCCCATCAACACTGGCGAAAGGGCCGGGGGAACGCCCAATAAAATTTTTGTATATTCCCAATATTCACCTGAGGAGGATTGCATGCCACGCCTGATGTCGCCGCTTAGGCCCCGCTATATGCGCAAGCCTCCCGAGGAGGCGTCTGCAGAACCGGCCGCCCAGGCGCCGGATACCCGCCAGCAGGAACAGCCCGCCGAGCCCGAATACCCCGAAACGGTGCAGGTGTCCGAAGGGACTTTCCGGCAGGTGCGGGACGACAGTCTAGTGCTACTTTCCCAGGGAATCGAGCACAGGCTTGTGCGTTCTGAAGAAGGGCCGTTCCAGATTTTCGTTGTGCCTGAGATGGAGGCTGCGGCAAGGCTGCAACTGGAACTATACCACAGGGAAAATCCCCCGAAGGAGGAGAATCCGCCCATACCGCTGAGTTTCAGCCTGCAGCCCCTGTGGGTGCTGCTTGCGCCCATTCTCGTAACACTGCTGCAATTCACGGACAAAATAAACCTCCACAGCGAAGGGGTCTCCGACGCGGCCAAGGTCCTGAAGGGGGAATGGTGGCGGAGCCTTACCGCTCAGACCTTGCACGGCGACGCCAGGCATTTGGCGTCGAACCTGCTTTGCGGATACATCGTGATGAACATGATTACCTTCCGTATCCCGCTCCTCAGGCTTGCGCCCTTTATCGCCGTGGCCGCCGCCGTGGCAAACCTCTGTGTGTCGGCCACGGTGCAGACGGACTTTCGCTCCCTGGGGTTTTCCACCTTCGTGTTCGCCGCCATCGGATGCCTTTCGGTCATCGAGTTCCGGCTGATGCCCAAGGAGAGCCACGGGATGCTCCGCAGGTTCGCGCCCCTGTGCGGGGCGGCATCGCTAGCGGTGTTTCTCGGGCTTGGCGAAAACGCCGACATTTTGGGACACGCCTACGGGTTCGTGGCGGGGCTGTTCTGCGGATTCATTCCGAAAAAAAAGAGCCTGCGCTGGGGGACTCCCCTTTCGAGCGCAGACGGTATTGGTCTATTGATGTATTATGGCCTGTACCTGTTGGCCTGGAAACTGGCGCTGGGCTAACTGACAGCAGATCTCCGCCTGCGCGGGGATGACAAGTTGAGCGGCCAGGGTGACAGTTGCGCTGGGCTAAACGGCGCACATGACAGCTAGCGGTTCCCGCTCCGCCATTTCGTCCAGCTGGATCTGGTGCAGCACCACACGCCCCTGGGCAAGGCTTTCGGGCACGTCGATGATGCGCTGGTTGCTTGAGCCGCGGAACTTGAGTTCCAGGGAACGCTTCGCCATCACGAAGGGGCCGTCAATCAGGATGTCGGCAAAGGTGAGCAGTTCGAAAAAGTCCGGACGCTCGTCCTTCAGCTCCATGAGGCGTTCGTAGGTATAACCCGTATAGATAATCAGGTTCATACCCCGTTCCTTGATTTCGCGGGCCAGCGGGATCAGGGCCGCCGATTGCTCCATGGGGTCGCCACCGCTGAAAGTGACACCGTCCAGCAGGGGGTTCTCGTCGATCATCGCAAGAATCTCTTCGATGTCGATAAAGTGCCCGCCTGCAAAGTCGTGGGTCTGCGGGTTCTGGCAACCGGGGCAATGGTGATGGCAGCCCTGGGTGAAAACCGTCATGCGGATACCGGGCCCGTCCACAAAGGATTCCGGCTCGATTCCCGCGATGCGGAGTCTCGGAGTTTGCTGTCCCGTATTACACCCCGTGCTTTACGCGGTCGTTCACTTCGGCGCGCTTCGCGTTGTTGAAACGGTCGATGGTACCTACCAGGTAACCGGTGATGCGGCGGATGCGTTCGAAACCCACACCCTCGCCATACTTGCTCAGTTCTTTTTCAGACATGTTGTCCTCCTTATGTTCGCGGCTTCGCCGCAGTTAATAGTTACTTCGCCCTACGGGCTAGTTACTAGTTATTAGTGTTTTTCTAAAAATTTAATAGCAACCCTAGTAACTAGTAACTCGGAACTTAGAATTTATCTAATTCCCTTGAACGCAGGCATACCCGGGTAAAGCTTGCGCAGTTCCTCGATCTTGGCCTCGGAAATGGCGTGTCCTTCGCTACGTCCGCAGCGGGGGCAGCAGTCTCCGATAACACCCACGAATCCGCAAACCGGGTCGCGGTCCACCGGGTGGTTGATACTTCCGTAACCGATGCCGGATTTTGCCATGTGGTGCACGATCTTCTCAAAGGCATCCAGGTTCTGGCTCGGGTCGCCGTCCAGTTCCACGTAGCTGATGTGGCCAGCGTTGGTGAGAGCGTGGTACGGGGCTTCGAGAGAAATCTTCTTGAAGGCCGAAATCTTGTAGTACACCGGCACATGGAAAGAGTTGGTGTAGTAGTCGCGGTCGGTAACACCCGGGATAATGCCGAACTTCTTCTTGTCCATGCGCACGAAACGACCGGAAAGGCCTTCGGCAGGTGTTGCCAGCAAGCTGAAGTTCAGGCCAAGGCGCTTGGATTCCTTGTCGCAGAATTCACGCATGTGGCCGATAATCTTGAGGCCCAGTTCCTGGGAGGCCTCGGATTCGCCGTGGTGCTTGCCGGTAAGGGCCACCAGGGTTTCGGCAAGGCCGATGAAACCGATGGAAAGGGTGCCGTGCTTGATGACCTCGCCCACGGTGTCTTCCCAGCCCAGCTTTTCGGAATCGATCCACACGCCCTGTCCCATGAGGAAGGGGAAGTTCTTGACCTTGCGGCGGCTCTGCACAGCAAAGCGTTCCATAAGCTGGTCGCTCACCAGTTGCAGCATGCGGTCCAGTTCCTTGAAGAACAGGTCCACGGACTTCATCTTGATGGCGATGCGGGGCAGGTTGATAGAGGTGAAGCTCAGGTTACCACGGCCGAAGCTGATTTCGCGGGTCGAGTCGTAGTTGTTGCCGATCACGCGGGTACGGCAACCCATGTAAGAGATTTCCGTTTCGGGGTGGCCCGGCTTGTAGTACTGCAGGTTGTACGGGGCATCCTGGAAGCTGAAGTTGGGGAACAGGCGCTTCGCGCTCACCTTGCAGGCCAGCTTGAACAGGTCGTAGTTGGGGTCGCCAGGATTCAGGCTGATGCCTTCCTTGACGCGGAAAATCTGGATGGGGAAAATGGCCGTCTCGCCGCCGCCCAGGCCCTCGTCGGTGGTGAGCAGCAGGTTTCGCATGACCATGCGGGCTTCGGGTTCGGTGCACATGCCGTAGTTAATGCTAGAGAACGGCGTCTGGGCGCCGGCGCGGCTGTGCATGGAGTTCAGGTTGTGCACGAAGGCTTCCATGGCCTGGAAAGTGGTCTTGTCCGTTTCTTCGTAGGCCTGCTTCTCGGCGAACTTCTGGGCCTTCATCACGATTTCGGTGTCATAGACCTTGGAAAGTTCGCGGGCTTCGGCTTCCACGAATTTTTCGTTGGGCACGAGGGTCGCCACCATGCCCATCTCGGCCATTTCGGAGTGGAGCTTCTTGACCACCGGAAGGATTTCCTCTTCTTCCTTGCTGGTAAAGAGAATCAGGGCCTTCACCAGGTTGGAGAGGTAGGCCTTGCGGTAAGTGATGCGCACGCCGTCGGCCATGGCATAGTCGAAGTTAGGAATGGACTGGCCGCCGTGCTGGTCATTCTGGTTACTTTGTATAGCAATGGCGGCAAGAGCCGCGTAACTGCGGATATCCTTGGGTTCGCGCAGGTGGCCGTGACCGGTGTTGAAACCGCCCTTGAACAGTTTCTTCAGGTCGATCTGGCAGCAGGTCATGGTGAGGGAGTAGAAGTCCAAATCGTGGATGTGGATATCGCCCTCGGAGTGTGCGCGGCTGTGCTCGGGCTTGAGCATCATCATGGTGTAGAAATGCTTGGCCGATTCGGAGCCGTACTTGAGCATGGTGCCCATGGCGGTGTCGCCGTCGATGTTCGCGTTTTCGCGCTTGAGGTCGGATTCCTTGGCGGAACTGAAAGTAATGTCGCGGAGCGTGTGCATGAGGCGGGTGTTCACTTCGCGGATGCGGGTACGCTCGGCACGGTACAGGATGTAGCTCTTGGCGGTATCGGCAAAACCGCCCTCGGTCAGGGCCTTTTCAACGGCGTCCTGGATTTCCTCGATTTCGGGCTTAGACTTGCCTTCTGCTTCCAAGAGGCCAACGGCGCTTGCCGCCACCTGGAGGGCCGTGCTAGAAAGCACGTCGTCGTTTCCCAACAAATTCAACTGGTCCTGGGAGGCCTTGATCTGTTCGTCCAATTCACCAGAGGCGCGGAAAGCCTTCTCGATAGCGGCAGAAATCTTCTCGATGTTAAACGGCATCTCGCGGCCGTCGCGCTTTTTCACTGTAACAATCATTACTTTTACCTTTTTTCATCAAAATGGGTCAGCGGTCAAATAATAACAAAAAACACCATATCTTGTGCTTTTCAATTCAAGACCACCACAACATGTGGTGATTTTGAGGTCGGACCACCACCAGAGGTCGGGGGAATTTTCGTCCAACTCCTTAATACACAAATATTTAAGGAAAACAGAAAAAAGTAAGATTGCGGGAAGGTGCCGGAAAGAAAAACTCTAAGCACTACCCATCTTCTTCGATGTTCATTAGCCTCATGGCCGCTTTCCAGGTCTCCCGGTTTTCATAATCGGCCCGAGCACCTCCACCATAGCGGGCATGGGCGAATTCTTCTGCTAGAGTTTCCCAGCCTTCCAACCGGCCCTCTTTTACCAAGGTGTCAAGGCTCACTGGCGCAGCGTTCCCTTCCGCAAGCTCTGGGAACTTGGCTACCACATACCCCTTGCAAACACTTTCCAACTCCAAAAGCCATTCGCGACTGTCTGCCGTATTCACCCGCTGCTTTAAAACAATCATCCGTTCACGCAAAGCGTCAGCAGCAGCGTTCCTTGTGGCAACAGCCGCCCGTACAGACGCCCTGCGTCTTGCACGCCAAACTCCCGCACACAAAACACACATGGCCACCACGATTCCTACCACAACTGGCAACGGATTGAACGATTCGTTCACCCGCACAGGCACACTTTCACTGCGCAAATCCAGTGGTTGTCCCATTTGCGTCGGAATTTCAAACTTAAGCGTAGGAATATGCAGGTTGCCGGTATCCTGGGCAACCATTTTATAGGTAAACGTAACGGACGCAACCTCTGACCCGTCCTTAACGGACCGTGCAGATTCCTGAGATACCCCAACCTGCGTGAGGCCCTTCGCATTTGCCGAACCTGTCGGAATAACCAACAGGGCACTCCCCTGCACATTCCAGCTAACCGTTACCGGGAAATCAAAAGTGTCACCTACAGTAACAGCGGGTATACCCCCCTCTGGACCGGAAACTATCGATATTCCCAACTGCTCTGGAGATGGCATTTCCATTTCAGTTATCGAGGCTACACTATCACTTGCCGAAGTGTCCAATTCTGCAATTGTAGAACTGCCGGCATTATTCAAAGAATCAGTTTCCATATATTCAGAATATACAAATTTCGCCTACAAAGCAATCAAAAAGTAACCCACGGGCATAGCCCTAGGATACTAGCAACGCGTCGCACGCGTTGACGGTTCTGACACTGGCGTTCGGTCCTTACTGGCATGCCCGCAAGCGGGCTACATCTTCCCGGACATGGTCAGCTGGTCGCCGAACTTGTT
>JAEDLI010000056.1 GCA_016295375.1 Fibrobacter sp.
CGTAGTCGGAGTCACCTTGGTAGGCCTGGATACCGCCGGCCACGCACAGAATGATATACTTGCCCAGGTTGGCGTCAATTCCCGGCAAGATACGTTCCTGCAGGTTCCAGAAACCGTAGGACTTTTTGCCTTCACCGGTTTTCAGCCAGTCGTTGTAGTTGTCAGACTCGTTGATGCTGTAGGACTTCTGCTTCTCTTCGTTGGTAAAGGTGACTATGTCGTTGCAGTCGGCGTCTTCGTCGCAGCTGAACTTGAGAGATCCACCGTAGCCGCCCACGGCGGCACTCACGAAAAAGACGCTTCCCAGGCGGTAGGTGGCGGCGATGTTTCCGCCGCCGCCGTTCATCTGTTTGATGTTGTCCGCGTCGCCGTTGTGGGCCCAGAATCCGGAGACCGCCACTTCGAATTCGGTAACGGCACTATCCGAGGTGGCCCTGTGGGTCACGGGAGCGGGCATGGAGGCCGCACCCATAGAATGGAGAGTGGGGGGGGGCAGGCCGTTATCGCCATGAGTATCAAGCCGATAGCGAAAAACTGGACGCGTTTCTTCATTTTCCACTCCTTGTAAAAGAATCTCCAGCCTCAAAGACAGTAAACAGTGCTTTTAAAGGAAAGTCCCCTTGGGTTGGACATTTTTTCTAACTTTTTCCGCACAAAATCCCTTTTTTTACGACAAGGAGTTCAACATGGGTGGCTTTTGCGGAGTGGTTTCTAAAGAAGATTGCGTCAGCGACCTCTTTTTCGGGACCGACTACCATTCACATCTCGGAACGCATCGCGGCGGCATGGCGGTGCTGAAATCCAACGGAACGTTCCACCGCTCCATCCACAACATCCAGAACACTCCCTTCCGCAGCAAGTTCGAGCACGACCTGGCCACCTTCTCGGGCAACATGGGCATTGGCGTTATTTCGGATACAGACCCGCAGCCGCTGGTCATGACCTCCAAGCTCGGTACGTTCGCCATTGTGACAGTGGGCTTGATTACGAATATCGAAGAAATCAAGAACGAGCTTTTCAAGAACAACTGCATGCAGCTCCAGTATTCCACCACCAGTGGAATGGTTGGGCCCACCGAAGTGGTGTCCGCCCTCATTGCTACTCAGGATTCCATCGTCGACGGTCTCAAGTATGTCCATGAAAAGGTCAGGGGCAGCTGCTCCATTCTTTTGATGGACGAAAAAGGCAAGTTCTACGCCAGCCGCGACAGATGGGGCCGCACGCCTATCGTGCTGGGCAAAAAAGACGGTGCCATGATTGCCCTGCAAGAGAGCTGCGCCCTCCAGAACTTGGGCTACGAGCACGTCCGCGACCTGGGCCCGGGTGAAGTGGTGGAACTCACTCCCGATGGCGACAGCACGCTGGTCAAGCCCGGCGACAAGATGGCCATCTGCTCTTTCCTCTGGGTCTATTACGGTTACCCCGCTTCCTGCTACGAAGGACGCAACGTGGAAATGACCCGCTACCGCTGCGGTTCCGCCCTTGCAAAACGCACTCCTACCGAAGCCGATGCCGCCTGCGGAATTCCCGACTCCGGAACCTCCCACGCCTTGGGCTATGCCCACGAGGCCGGCATCAAGTTCGCCCGCCCCTTCGTCAAGTACACGCCGACCTGGGCCCGTTCCTTCATGCCGCAAGACCAGAAACAGCGCGAGCGCGTGGCATCCATGAAACTCATCCCCATTCCGGGACTCATCAAGGACCGCCGTCTGGTGTTCTGCGACGACTCCATCGTCCGTGGCACCCAGCTCGGCAAGCAGGCCCAAAAGCTCTACTCCCTGGGCTGTACAGAAACCCACATGCGTATCGCCTGCCCGCCTCTCGTGTTCCCCTGCAAGTTCATCAACTTCTCCCGCAGCAAGAACGAATACGACCTGATTACCCGCCGTTACATCCGCGACCAGGAAGGCGAACATCCGGACTTGGAAAAATACACCGACCCCGATAGCGATGCCTACAAGGGCATGGTGGAATACATCCGCCAGAAGCTGAACCTCACGACCCTTGCGTTCCAGCGTATCGACGACCTGATACACGCCATCGGGCTCCCGGCCGAACAACTATGCACCTTCTGCTGGACCGGCAAGGACTACGCCGAAACCGGCGACTGCTACCACTGCCCCTGCGAAGGCGGCGAGTGCACCTGCCACTCCAAGAAAGACAAGGAATAGTCCAAAATAGGGCACCTCTAAGAAATTGCTTTGATGAGAAAATTTGAGCGAAACCGAGTGCAGGCAGGAACGAAAAGTGGCGAATACTGGAGGTATTTGTCACTTTGAGTGACGAAACTGCACGATGCGTTGCAGCCAAATTTTTGAAAATGAATTTTTAGAGGTGGCCCGTAATAAAAAAGGGGGAAGAATCCCCCTCGTCAAAGCCTTGCCTAGGTATCATCCTGAGCGAAGGCGCGATGCGCCGAAGTCGAAGGATCTAAGGCAAGTCTTTGCCTACCCCCACGCCTAGGGGCCCTGCCCCTAAGACCCCCGACCAAGGTGGGGATCTACATTTCTATCCGAGAAAAAAATGATGCTTGATTTTAGCTACACTATTTTATCATAGCAAAACAATGTGAAGGCAATTTCATTGCGAGTAGCATCATAAGATTTCGATTTTTTATAAGTTTAAAACTTTGATTGTAACTCGCGTGTTTTTCTGTTCATCTCCGTACCCACCAAGACCAAATACATATACATTTATAGAAAAAGAAAGCCCATTATATAGAATATATGCATTAACATCTATATAGTTGGAGGCTTGTGCATCTACATTAACATTTGAAAAACCTTTATCTCTTAATTTCGTCTCAAGTAAAGTTGAAAATTCAACTATATCATCAAAACGCTGTTCAAATTCGCTTTCTATGCTATTGAGCGATCCATTCCAAACTAAATTTGAACCATAAAATTCCTTAATAACAGGCGCTACATACAATCAGCAACCTTTTCAATATCTCCGAATAAATAGACCTTTTCCGGCGTATTCGTATTATTTGTAGCGGTATCAGCAGGCGTTATCGGATTCGCAGGATTATCGGGAGCAGTCGCTCCCCCGCCAGAACTGGACGATTCGGAGCAGGCGGTCATGGCGACCATCGTCGCACAAAATCCAAAGGCAATCAGTCCTTTAGAGAAGGAAGGACTTTTTCATAAAATTCTCCTATCGGTCAAGAGTCCGTATGCCAATATAACTAAAAGGCGAGCTTATCGGCAAATTATTTCTTTGCGCAAGGGAAAAACATATCGAAATCGCGTTGAATTCGTTCCCCCGTGGACCTATAGAAATTATCCCCAAGGTAGTAGTCGCAGACGGTTTCCCTCATTCGAGTGAATTCCTTGAGGCTGTGCTTGCCTCGCTGAGCCTCAATCGTAAGGTCAATTAGCTCCAGAGCCCTAAAAACAGCCCTTTCAACCTGGTTCTGGTTTCCTTTTGCCTTCCAACGGTTCGCACGCGAGATTTCACTGCCGATATTCAGCATCTGCATCGACAACGGCATTTCGGCCCATCGTCCCGCCGCTAGTTCCTTGTGTTGAACGTTCTCTACTTGCATAAGGAATTGATTATATCCTTGATTTTTTCCTGAATGATAGGATCTTCGACGCCGCGGCTACGATTCCCCTGATTAGGACGAATATTGATTAATGAGTCAAATTCAAGGAAGTCATCCCCACCCATTTCTGGATAAAGGTTGAAGCCCCAAAGATTCTCTTGTTTGGACCCTTCCTGCAAAAGAAGAGTTTCCAAGTCGGCATGCATTTCTGCATCCAAAGCAATTTTTCCTTCGGCAACATCGACGACGCCCTTGACCATATCGCCAAAGTAATGCGTCTGCAATTCCAACAGAATTTTCTTGTCAAACGGTTCAGAATAGATTACCATACAAAACAATTATAACAATATAGTGTTTCAGCAACACCCATTTTGCACGCTTTTTTCAGCGAATCAATGCATTTTTTGATTTTTTTCTTTTTCAAAAGGCACCGAGGTTCCATTTTTCCTCGCCTTTGACAAAGGTATCGTTTTTTTTACATTGCGTCGTAAAAAAGGCTATATATGCGCTATTTTCTTTTCCTTTTGTTCCTTGTCCCAACAGTCCACGCCATCACCTGCACGGAAGGGCTGCTGATGCTTCAAAAAAGCATATTCGGACTTTATTTTAATGAAGACGCCTCCTTTGACGGTTTCCGAGTGAATTACATAAACAGTGAAGATTTTGAATCACAGAAATTAATATATGAAAAAGAGAAAATCTTAAAAATAAATGAATCTTTCAATCAAGGAAAGTTCAATTCAGATACAAGCTTATTTTTCTATCTAATAAACGATATCTCAAACCCAGCCGACAGTAGCATAGCCTATAAAAAAAGTTTTCTTGGCGACACTGTAGTTATCGAAGCAATCGTCGATGAACCAGATTACGAAGAAGATTCACGCATCTCACAACAATCTATCAAGATGTTTAAGAACGGCGTAATTAATAGATCTTGGGAATCTAATGGAGAAAACGACTCTTACGAAGGGGTCACCGAAATCATCCTGAAAAACGATACTTTGTTCAGATTAGATCTCGGCTCAGAAGACGGAGCACCGATGGACACTGTCGATCTTCATTTTTATGTTGCCGAGAAGGACAACAAACACATATGCCATGAATACTATAAAGTTTATGACTGTTGGTCAAATTCATGTTCCGACAAAAAAGGAAATTCCGTCAAAAAAGGTGACATAGGTCAATCTTACGACCAAACTATCACAGAAACAGAAAAAGGCTTTGTAATTGAGCAAGTTCAAAAAGAGGAAATACACCAATGGTATGTTGGTTACTCAAATACGAGTACAACATCCATTGCAAAGCGACCTGCCGCAAAGATGAACAGACACCGCCGTACCCTCTACTTTGACACCAAGGGACGGAAACATCAGAAAACTGTTCCCTACAGAGTGTTTTTCTAATTCAGTCTTTCAAGCAGCGGACACTGACACCGGCGTCCTTGTAGTTTTCGAACAATGTCGCGGCGTCGTTTTCGTAACGCAAAACCAAGGTGATCGACTCGTCGTCATCGACCTCGGTGGCGCTCCAGAAGAAGGCTCCCGAACTGACAAACGACTGATGAGTCTTGCCCTTTTGCGGGAGGCGCACGCCGCCCGGCAATGCGGTAAAGCCGTAATCGTCGGTGCCGTCTTTGTAACGCCCCTTATCGCTCCAAGTATTCGTGGCCTTGAGAATCTTCCCTGCCGTGGCAGAGTCTCCGACAAATTCAATCTGCGTATTCCATTCCGCCTGACGCGGCAAGCGCCAGCCGCCAGGGCACACTGTCTTCGCTTCGTCCCAAGAATAACGACAGCCGTACAAGGTAAGGTATTCCATTTCTCCGCAGATGCTGTTGGCCGTTTCATAATCAAGGTTTTCGGCCATCCAAACTCGATTGCCAATTTTCACGGTCTTGTAAGTCTTGCCGTCGCGCGAGTCCTTGAGTTTCATATCGGCACAAAAGTATTTTTTCACGACCTAGCTCACATAATAAACGATAAAATGCACCCGTTTTCGGGCGCATGATTTCATATTTAGAACAAACAAAAAGCCGATGGAGACAATCCACCGGCTTCTCTCTCAGAAAAAATAGATTTTAATTCCCTGCAATTTCCTTCGCCTTCGCCTCGATTTCGGCGATGGCCTTCTTGCGACCTTCAGCGGTATCTGCATTCGAGAGCACGATGTTCACGAACACGGAACCTGCAACCACTGCATACACATGCTTGCTGAGAACCTTGGACTGTTCACCGTTACGGATACCGAAGCCGCCGAGCACCTTGGCGCCACCCTTACCGACGGTGTCAATAAAGTCCAGGGTCGCCTGGTCAATGGTGGTTTCGCTACCGGTCGTACCTGCGCGGAGTGCGGCGTAGATGTACTTGAAGCCCTTGGAGGCCATCGTTTCGAGGCGTTCCTTGGTCATGGAAGGTGCCGCGACCGGGATGTTTTCAAGGCCGTGCTTCTTGCAAGCTTCGGTGAGGCCTTCGTCGCCGTCGAACGGCAGGTCCGGAATGATGCAGGCGGAAACGCCGGCGTCCTTGCACATCTTGACGAAGTTTTCAACGCCTGGCGTAAAAGCCAGGGAGCCGTAGGTCATGATGTAGATGGGCGTCTCGGGATGGCGCTCGTGAATCTGCTTCACGATGGCAAGTCCCTGCTTGGTGGAGTAGCCCTTTTCCAGAGCGATGGTGGAGGCCGTCTGAATCGCCGGACCGTCGGCGCTGGGGTCGCTGAAGGCAAGCTGGATTTCAAGGATGTTGGCGCCACCCTTCACAAGAGCGTCGGCGATGGCGATAGAAGTTTCTGCGTCCGGAAACCCGGCAATGAGATGAGACATTAGGTTGATCATAATTAAGCCGTAAGAAAAGGTTGTCGGTTGTTAGAGATAAGAGATTAGAGGCTAGAGACTAGTGAGGATAATCGCGGCTTCGCCGCCTTTATAAAAAAGTAGTTTACGCATGACATTATCCCTAGATCCTAGATTCTAGCCCCTAGTCTCTATTTATTCATAATTTCCGCATCATGGATGTCCTCGTTGTTTTCGAGGCGCTTGAGTTCGGCCTTCAGGAATTCCTTCCACTTTTCGGGGCGGAACACAGGGCTTGTAATAAAGATGTCCTTGTCGCCGCGGCCACTCATATTGATGACGAGCGCCTTGTCCTTCGGAAGTTCCTTCGCAATCTTCATGGCGGCGGCACCGGCGTGAGCACTTTCGAGCGCAAAGAGGATGCCTTCGTTACGGGCAAAGAACTTCACCGCTTCCAGGGCTTCCTTGTCGAGAATCGCCGTGAATTCCACGCGGCCCGATTCGCCGAGGGCTGCAAGCTGCGGGCCGATTCCCATGTAGTCAAGCCCCGCCGAGATGGAGCGCGTCGGCAGCGACTGACCATCTTCGTTGATGAGGAAGCGGCTCTTGTAACCCTGCAGAATGCCTTCGCGGCTAGCGTTACCCGTCATGCGGGCGGCATTTTCACCCTTGTTCGGGCCAATGCCACCAGCTTCGGCACCGATCAGGCGCACGTTCGCATCGTTAATGAACGGAGTGAACACGCCGATAGAGTTGCTACCGCCACCCACGCAAGCGACAACGGCCGCAATGTCGATGTTGCGTTCTGCGGCCTGGCGCTTGACTTCTTCACCGATAATCGACTGGAAGGTGCGAACGATATCCGGGAACGGAGCCGGACCGAGAGCGGAACCCAGTACATAGTGGGTGTTCTTGAAATTCGTAGCCCAGTCGCGCATGGCTTCGTTCACGGCATCCTTAAGAGTGCGGGCACCACTCGTGACCGGCACGACCTTGGCACCGTACATTTCCATAGTCGCCACATTTGGCTGTTGACGACGGACATCCACCTCGCCCATGTACACCACACATTCGAGGCCAAGCTTCGCGCAAGCGGCAGCCGTCGCAAGGCCGTGCTGACCGGCACCCGTTTCGGCAATGATACGGGTCTTGCCCATCTTCTTTGCCAAGAGGCACTGACCGATAGCGTTGTTGATTTTGTGGGCACCCGTATTGGCTAGGCCTTCAAGCTTGATGTAAATCTGTGCGCCACCCAACAGTTCCGTTGCTGTCGGAGCGTAATACAGCGGCGTTTCGCGGCCAATGTAATCACGCTGAATAATGCGGAGCTCTTCGAGGAATTCCGGATCGTGAATGTACTTGTTGAATGCCGCATCCAGGTCGTCCAGCGGGCGGCGGATGATTTCGGCAACATACTTGCCGCCGAACTTGTCAAAGAAACCGTTGTCAGAGGTTATGAGGTGTGAGGTCGCGCCTACGGCGCTTTGAGGTGTGGGGGTTATAGTTGCGTGAGTCATTTTGAATGGAAGGGTTGGGGTTAAAAATCGTGGTTGAGGGTAAAAAAATAAAGGCCTTCGGGAGTCCGAAAGCCTTTTTCAATTCTTGGTTGCAAACACTTGATGAAAACAGCAAACCGGACTCTATTTCGTAGAGCCCCACCACCAGCGGTTGAAACGGATTGCTGAATTCATCTTCATGTGCCAAAATTTAGGAAGTCATGCCCCCATTGGCAAGGGATTCCTCACAAAATAACACAAAAAATAAGGCGTCGGGAACACCGAGCGCCTTCTTAAACACTGGATGAAAATGGCAATTCCTAAATCCCTTTTTTGAGAACCTCGTCGATAGCGGCGCTAGCGTCAAAGCGGATTGCCAAATTCATCTTAATGACTTCAATATATATACTAATTCGTTGTCTGTCAATGGGTTATGGCACTGTTTTTGTATTTTTTTTTGCCAAAAAACCGCAATTTTGGGTCTGTTTAGTCCCATTTGTCGAAAAAAATGACTCCTTTTAGCCGTTTTTTGCTTATATTTATGACGACATAGTTTAGAGTTCGCTCTTATTCAGACAGCTGGAAAACGACCAATATTTCATCGTCTAGGAATAAGGCCGATTGCTCGCACCCTGTGGTGTGGGTCGTTTGTGCCTGTTAGACGATTGGGTTACTTGGTCGTTACCTCAGCTGTTTAGGGCACTTGCGGTTCCACACCTTTTTTTGTGGCGAAAGTGCTCCGGGTACGGCGGGCTCCGCTGTTGAATTTTCAACAAACGGAGGCAATATGAAAGGGAAAAAAACTTCGACTATAGCGGGATTTCTCGCCATTATAAGCACGCTGGTGTTTGCTGCCTGTGGCGAAGACAGTAGTGTAGAGGTTTCTTCAGATCAGAGGGATTCAGGGTATGATGACGAGCTAAGTAGTTCCAGCGCCAAAAGAACTAGTGTTCAGACAACTTTTGAATTGGGTAGTTGTTCTTATGCTAACGAAAACGAGCGGCTCTATGTGACCGATGAAGACGATTACTTCACTTGCAGCTATAGTTATGCAGATGGATTCTACACTTGGATAAATTCAAAAAAGATTAATTCGTCGAGTAGCTATGGTCAAGACTGCATAACGGTTTTTGCAAATAATGGGTATGAAGTTGTTTGTGTCGGTGATGTAACATCATCAGGTAGTTCTCCGTCTTCCTCTAGCAGTGTAACGCATTACACGAATGTTTCAGATGTGTGGAATGGAAAAATGGAAAAGCCTATAACTGATTATATTGATGGTAGAAACTATATGCTTATTTATACGGCGGAAGAACTTGCATATTTCGCAGATCAAGTGACTAATAAGGGTGAAACAGGGTTGAACGCTAAACTTATGCAGCACATTAGACTCAATCCAGATAATATGGTAGACGAAAATGGCAACCTTCTTTTGTCGCAAAGTTCGCTTAATGAGTGGACCCCCATTGGTGGTGGAACGAGTAGCATTACGTACAATGGCGTATTTGATGGAAATGGATATGTAGTTTCTGGTATTTATGTGAACAAACCCGCATTTGAACGTGCTGGTTTCATTGGGACTCTCGGCGGTACAAGTACAAGCGATAGCGGTCATGTCCTGTTTCTAGGTATTGAAAACTCCTACGTTGTCGGTGGCGATCAAGTTGGTGGTATTGTAGGCAGAATGAACCGTGCCGAAGTACAACAAGTGTTCAACCGTAAATCGTATGTGAAAGGAGCTGAATATGTTGGAGGAATTGTTGGTTATAAGAATAGCGGATGGTTGTACTACGCTTATAATTCTGGAATGGTCGTGTCATCAGGTAATCGTGCCTCTGGAATAGTAGGTTATAACGATAATGCTTCAACAAGCATAATAGTATCATACAACGTAGGTTTCCTGATTGCTCCAAATAAAGGACGAACGGCAGGTGTTTCAACATCCACGAACAGTTCAAAAGACTGTTTCTATTTAGACCAAAGCGATCGTGACATTGAAAGCAATGGGGCTGAACAGAAATCAGAATATTTTATGCAAGGAATCGATTTTGTGAGTACGCTCAATGGACTTTCGTACAAAAATATTTGGCAGTTGGATAATGGCAATGTCAATGATGGCTTCCCCGTATTCACCTGGGAACGAATAATATTGAAATAATTGAAGTAGCTAAGGAGACTCAACATGAAAAGACTTTCTTTCAAGTACATTGCAGGAGCACTCACCCTCCTTGGCGCTTTATTACAGGCTTGCTCCGGCGAGAACAGGGCCGACGGTCGCGATGCCGAAGAAGTGAACGTGGACTCGCTTGCCACGGCCATCAGGTCCGAGGTGACGGAGTCCCTTTGGGACACCCTTTACGCGAAACCGTATGTGGATACCGTCTATAAAATCCTCTTTGACAACGCCTTCGGCACGGCATGGATGGATTCTACAAGGCAGGCACTGGTTGATAGCCTCAAGCAGGCGGATTACGATTCGCTCTACGCGGCCCTTTACGATTCTGTCTATTATGACATTTACAGCCAAAGCGTCATAAAGCAGCTTGATGCCTACAAATGGACCGTCAAAGAAGAGATTAATCTTGCCTTTGCAAATCAGTACCCGCTGATGTACAAGGATTATGTGAATAGTAGTGGCGATATCTATCCGGTGCCTGTATCCGTAATAGTCCGCAATGCATGTCCTTCAGTCATATCCATTTTTGACACTGAGCCTTGCAGCTGGAAAAAAATCATGGTCAAGGCCTGGATCACCGACTGGACGGATACGGGAAGTGTTTCTGGCATTGTGAATGCCGACACAACGGATGTATTCGCTCCGCCCTTAACCTTTGACATGGCTAAAGCTGTCAAACTTACCGCTCCCGAAAAGGTCAATATTCAGATTTGTGCTTACGCACTGGAAAACGACCATGAAATCCTGTTCTATTCCGCATCCGAGCCGACCACACTCTACCCCGTGCAGGTCAATGGCAGTGAACTACAAGGTGTGAAAAACAGAAACTGGTGGTTTGCGGCTTGGGTCACTCCCAACATGGATTCCATTCCGAACATCCTGAACGACCTGAAGAAGAAACTTCCGGAAGGCTCCGTAAAAGTTTACCAGAAATACAGCGACGACGAAACCATGGCGGAAAGTTCTTCCCGCGTGGTCAAGGCCGTTTTTGAGGTTTTGCAGGCCCGACAAATCAAGTACGTGATGAGCAATGGCTCTGGAACGCCGGGACAAAAGATAAACTACCCCATAGAAACGCTTCGCTTAAAGCAGGGCGTGTGTATCGAAACTGCCGTTTTGTTCGCTTCCATCTTGGAAACTCTAGGAATGCAGGTATTCATTGTCATAACCCCGGACCACGCCTTTGTGGGCTGGCGTACCGAGAAAAATGGCAATACACTGGATTTTGTTGAAACGACCCTTCTTGGCGGGACTTCAAGCTATGCCTACGCCAATAGTTCAGCCATTGAAAAGTTCAATGAACTGGTTGACGCAGGCAACTTTGAATCCGACGAAGCAGAACTCATCGACATCGAAGCCGTCCGCAAGTACGGTATTGTGCCCAACGATATTCCGTAGTAAACATTTCTAGATGTTTCCAAAAGGCAAAAACCGCCGACTCAATCAAAGTCGACGGTTTCTTTTTTATAAGATTGCAACTTAATAGACTACAACGCAGCGAAAAGTGCCTTCAGCTTTTCGCTGTTTTTGATTCCCGGAGCGTCTTCGACACCGCTGGAGACATCAATCAGCTCAGGGTGGAATTTCTCACAAATTGCAGCGACGTTTTCGGGGGTGATACCGCCTGCAAGCCAGAGGGGAATGTCGCCCGCTTTTTCGAGGAGAAGCGATTCGGGGATGGTCTTGCCCGTTCCACCGGGAATGCCTTCGACTTTCGCGTCTAGGAGAATGCGTGGTTCGCCGTGGGTGCGGAGGTCGGCGACGGTCTGGAAATCTTCGGGAGAGCCTATGCGGGCGGCGCAGTAGTGGGCGAGGCCGGTGTCGGCAGCTGATGGTCCAATTCCGTGGAACTGGACTGCGTCGAGAACACCTTCACGGACGAGCTTGATGGCGGGTTTTCCCTCCTCTGAATTCGGGTCGGTAATGACACCAACAAGAATCGGGGTTTCTGATTTGTCATTGCGAGCGGAGCGAAGCAATCTCTCCTTAAAACTGCGCACGAATTCTTCAGTAGTCAAGCGTTTGGTATTGCTGAACACGAATCCCAGCATGTCGGCGCCCAGTTCGGCGGCAAGCAAGCCGTCTTCGACACGGGTGATGCCGCAGATTTTTACAAGGGACCGTATAGTCTTTTGAGTAGAGATTGCTTCGTCACTCCGTTCCTCGCAATGACATACTAGGTGTTCCTGCACAAGAGCTTGTTTCTGCTGTTTGCGCTCTGCGAACTTTCTCCAGAACTTACCGCGGGCATTTTCGCGCCCGCTTTCGAAAGCAGAAACAACATCCTTTGCAAGCGCAGGATTCTTCGCAACCGCCTCCCCCACGAGAATTCCCGTAAAGCCAAGGCTACGCGCATAGTCGGCGTCGGCCGGCGTGTGGATACCCGACTCAAACACAGCCTTCGCAGGAAGCTTGCTACGCACCGACGCGGGAATCAACGGGTCGGTGTGGAACGTAGCCAGGTCGCGGGAGTTCACGCCTGCGACGATTGTTCGTGCGGCATCGGCCCCGAGTGCGCTCGTGACAACCGAAAGCTTGCGGAAGTCGTCCTTTTCGCGGACTTCGACAAAAGCCTGCATATCAAAAGACTGCGCCCGCTTCGCCATGCGTACAAGCTGTTCGTCATCCAGAATGCGCGCAATCAAGAGAACGGCATCGGCACCGCAGCGGTAGGCAATGTCGATTTCGTCTTCGTAGAGCAAGAAATCCTTGCGGAGCACGGCGCAGGTGTGCAAGCCCTGCTTACGACGGCGTTCCATCAGGTCGGCCACCGCAATCAAGTCACGGAGCGTACCCTTAAAGAAATTGCCTTCGGTAAGCACCGACACCGCCTGGGCATGGGCTTCGGCATATATCGTCGCGAGTCCTACCGGGTCCAAATCCGGAGCGATGTCGCCCTTCGAAGGCGATGCACGCTTGACTTCGAGAATCGCGCCAACGTTCCCGAGGAATTCTGTATGGCCTACGTGACGCTTATCCGGAATTTCGATACCGAAATTTAGACCCAGCCGCTCGATGTCGGCTTTGCGCATCCGCACGATTTTTGCAAGAATATCTTCACTCATTTTTTTTGCCATTGTCATGACCGGTGGATCCTATCGGCCTGCGGCCTCCAGGATGACAGGGCATCTCCTTTACGAGTTGGTTGCGACCTTCACTTCCTCGATCTTTTTCATCACGGAGCCGTCTTCCATCGCCTTCATGGCCTTGTCGAAGCCTTCCTTGATGCTGGCTGCCTTCTTGCTGATGTAGAGGGCGGCACCGGCGTTCAGGGCGCAAGCGTACTTGATGCCCGAGCGGCCCTTGCCGTTCAGCACGTCGAGAGCGAGGTTGAAGTTGTCAACTCCCGTACCGCCGGCGAGGTCTTCGGGATCCACGGAGGGGATGCCGAAGTCCTTGGGGTCGATGCGGTAAGTCTTGTACTCGCCATCTTCCAAGATTTCGGCGATGGTCGTCGGCACGCAGGGCGAAATTTCGTCGTAGCCGTCGTCACTGATGGCGACCATCACACGCTTTGCGCCGAGGGCCTTCGCCGCCTTGGTGAACGGTTCCAGCACGGTCGTGCTATAGACGCCGAGCATCAGGTACTTGGCTTCGGCCGGGTTCGTGAGGGGGCCGAGCAGGTTCATGATGGTCTTTACGCCGAGAACGCCGCGAACCGGGCCTGCAAAGCGCATGGCACTGTGGTAGACAGGCGCCATCAGGAACACAAAGTTCGTCTTGTCGATGACGCTTGCAGCTTTGTCCGGAGTCATGTCAAGCTTGAAGCCTGCAGCCGTATAGAAGTCGGCGGCGCCGGACTTACTGGAAACCGCGCGGTTACCGTGCTTTGCAATCTTTGCGCCACAGCTTGCAGCAATCAGGCCGGAAAGCGAACTTACGTTAAAGCTGCCCTTGCCGTCGCCACCGGTACCCACAATGTCGGTGAGTTCGTCGCCGCTGTACGGGAACTTGCGCTTCTTGCTGCTGAGTACCTTCGCACAACCGGCGATTTCGTCAGCAACAGGCCCCTTGCTGGAAAGTGCGGTCAGGATAGCGGCCATCTGGCGTTCGTCCATGATGCCGTCGGTCAAGTCTTCCATGAACATTTCGGCGGTTTCGCGGCTCAAGTCCTTGCCTTCGGTAAGCGTATTCAAAATGCCGCGCACATCGAGAGGTTCGCGACGGTAGTTGAGGAACGCCTTGAAGAATTCGTCGGCGCGACCGCTAGCAATAGATTCCGGATGGAACTGCACGCCTTCAACCGGGAGCGTCTTGTGGCGAATGCCCATGATGTCGCCGTCGGTAGCGCGGGCGGTCACTTCGAAATCCGGGGAAAGCGTCGCTTCGTCAACGACCAGGCTGTGGTAACGCGTGAAGATGTTCTTCTTGCCGATGGTTCGGAAGAGTCCCTTGCCGTCGAGGTCGATTTCTTCGGCGATGCCGTGCTTGATGAACTTGGCTTGCACAATCTTGGCGCCGAAGGCATAACCGATGGCCTGGTGACCGAGGCACACGCCGAGAATCGGGAGTTTGCCTGCGAAGTGCTTGATGGCTTCCACGGAGATGCCGGCGTCTTCGGGGCGGCCCGGGCCCGGGCTCACAATGAGGCGGCTCGGGTTCAGTTTTTCGATGTCGGCAATGGTGCATTCGCGGCTACGGAGCACGCGGATTTCTTCGTTAGTGATTTTTGCCAACGCCTGATAGACGTTGTAAGTAAAAGAATCGTAGTTGTCGATGATGATGATCATAGTTAAACTCTGTGGTTAGTGATTGGTGGGGTGAGTTGTGGGGTGTGAGTCAACGCTACGCGTCTTTGAGTTTTGAGTTTTAATAATCGCGCCTTTGGCGCCAAACTATATACTGATAACTCATAACTGATGACTCATGATTATTTTCGTCTATCGCTCCCCCTCCAGCACAGCTCTGATTGCTCCGAGCTTTTCGTTCGTTTCTTCGAATTCGCGATCGGCGTTAGAGGCTGCGACAATGCCACCACCGGCCTGCAGGCTAATGGTCTTGCCCTGCTTGAGACAGCAACGGATGGCGATGCAGAAATCCAAGTCGCCATCGGATTCCATATAGCCTACGGCACCCGCATAGAAGCGACGCTT
>JAEDLI010000151.1 GCA_016295375.1 Fibrobacter sp.
ACAGCTCGATGTACCTGAAAACGGCCTCCCGCACGTCTTCGATGTCCTTGAAGTCACGCCTGTAGGCCAGCGAAAATCACTTCGTGATTTATATTTCTGCGCCTCAGTCATGCCCGACCACAAGAAAGCTTGTGTCGGTCGCGATACTCGGCTTGTTGACTTTTCGCCTTTCAGGACCAGTTTGATGACTTGTTCCCTTGTCTCGGAGTTGTAGTTGGACGGATTCGTAACATCCGCTGAAATTTTACTTGATTTTTTTGATGCATTAATTGACATGTGAATCAATCTCCTTATAAATTTCAATGCGAAAAATAGAAAGGGACTTACACTTTTTCTAATACTTTGTTTTTATGTGGAATTATCAAAATTTTTATGGTGTTTTATAGAATTTTGCTATAACGCAAAAAGAAAAAAGGCGCTCCCGAAAAAAGACTTCGAATCTCCCGGGAGCGCCAGCTTGTACGGAGAGTACAAACTTATTTGATGTCTTTTCTCCAGGTGGCGGACTTGAATTCGCCTACGATGGGGAGAAGACGCTGGTCCACGTCGATTTTCAGCACCGAGTTGAAGTTGTTGGTGGCGATCATCTGGGCCGCAAAGCCCACGATGGCCACAATCTCAGAATCGTTGTAGAACTTGCGCAGTTCCTCGAAGTAGCTGTCCGGAACGGCGGTGGGGTCCTTCACGATTTGCCTTGCGAGCTTCACGAGAATTTCTTCGTTCTTCTCGTATTCAAAGCCGTTGGGGTCGATACCGAGAGCCTTCAGGTCGCTGATAAAGAACAGTGAGCAGAGCTGGCAACTGTTGGTGGTAGAAACGGCGTGGGCATAAACGGTGGCGGCGCGCTGCCCGATAATTTCAACGAGGCGAGCCCAGCTGGTGTACCAACCCATGAAGGCGTCGAATGTGGCGTAGTCCTGCAACAGCGCGCGCTTCATGTTGGTAATCTTGCCTGTAGAGACGAGCTTTTCGTAGGCTTCCTTTGCCTTGCCCTGGGCTTCGTCAACGGATTCAATAAATTTTACTCTTGCCATATTTTGCACTCTCCTTTGGTGCGTCTGCACCGGTTTTTTGTTGCGCAAAATATAGAAGCGGTTTTTTACGTTGTCCAATACTAAATTTTTATGCGGAGTTATCAAAAAAAATTATAGAGCGGTTGCCAACGCCTTATTCCTTTTTTGTAAATTGTACCCTATGAAGTTGAATGCGGTTTTCTTTGCATTTGTTGTAGGTCTTTTGTCTTTTGCGCAGGCGGCGGACACCCTGGAGGTGTTCGTGCTGCTGGTGGATTTCAAGGAAGAGCAACCGGATAATTCCCTCACTACGGGAAACGGCCAGTTCAATTCTGACACCAAGGTGAATTACAAGCTGGATCCCTCGGGAGTGCGTGCCAATCCGAACTACTGGCTTAGGCATTTTGAATTCGTGAACGCCTACTACCAGGCGGCCAGTGGAGGCAAGCTGGCGGTGCGTGCACGGGTGTTTCCCGAAAATTCCTTGTACACTTTGGACAAGCCCATTATGGGCTACAACCGTACCAGCAAGAGCAAGGGCGAAAAGACGGCGGAATACGACGAGGACCGCAGCCGCCTTTACCTGAATTTTATTTACGATGCGGTGACCAAGGCCCATTCCTCCAAGGATTCTCCCTTCAAGGTTCCCCTTTCCAAGAACCCGAACGTGAAGCGCTCCTACATGATTGCCCACGCTGGAGCGAGCCGCTTGCTGGACGGTGGCAGTATGGGAACCCGCAACGCGGATACGCCGGGAGATTTTCTGGACATTTACGTGGATAAGGATGCCTGGATGTACCTGATGCCCGATTCCGCCAAGAACGAAAACGTGAAGCCCGTGATGGGCGTGGGCGAGAGCGGCGATACGGTGACGACGGCTCTTTTGCTGAAGGGCGCAGATGCGGGGACTACGGATACCTTGCGTTCTATCATGGTGGTGTCTGAAACAGCCTCGCAAGACGGCCTGAACTGGGGCATCAACGGGATTATCACAAACCAGGTGGGGCGTGAACTGGGGCTCCCCAACACTTACGACGTGGTGAAGGGAATCAGCCGCCTGGGATATTTCGACCTGATGGATTTTGCTGGCTACAACGCCGGTAACGGATTCTTGCCGGCACTGCCTGCAGCCTGGGACAGGCTCTACATGGGCTGGGGAAAGGTGAGAGAGGTTCGGCCCACGGCAGGGAAGCCTGTGACGGTGGAAATCGCTGCCGCCGGTAGCGGCCTCGGTACCGAAATCGTAAAAGTGCCCCTGAGCGGGAGCGAATACCTGCTTATCGAAAACCGCCAGCGCAGCTGGAACAAGGACGGCTCGGTAGAAGTGGGATATGTCCGGAATGCAGGCGAGCAGACCGAAGAAGAAAAGATTACGGTACCTGTGGACAGCATCTCCAAGCTTTTTGAAGACAGCGTTTGCGTAAAAGGCAAATGCAGCCAGAACAAGAAACAGTTGAGCGGTTTTATTTTGGCGCCCAGTTCCTTTGACGCTGGGCTCCCTGCCAGCGGCATTGCCGTCTGGAAGGTGAACGAATGGCACCTGCGGGAATCCTTGCAGTATGGCATAGCGAACTTCTGGGGTGGCGACACCCTGCGGGACCACCAGTTCGGAATGTCCCTCGTAGAATCCGACGGAATCCTCAGCATAGGCAAGTCCTTCAAGAACGCCCTGGGCGAAGATACCTACGATTACGGTAGCGGTACGGACCTGTTGCCCCACCTGCGGGTGCCCGCGAAGGATTCCAAGCAGAAATTCGATACGGTCAAGACCATTGGCACTACGGGCTATGCCAACACCATGACGGCCCAGGGCGGCTACACGGGAATCAAGATTACGGTGAACGTGCCGAAGGATGCCCGCAAGGAAAAGACTTCTAACGCCTTCATGGGCGATAGCGTGGTGAACTTTGCGGCACCTGTAATCAGCGTGACCATCAGTATTGACGACGGCAGTATCGAAGGGAGCAAGTTCCCGCGGAACGTGGGCCTGAATTCGGCGGTGCGTGGCGCCGTGTTCGTTGACGACCCGGAACACGAGGGAGAAAAAATCCTTGTGGTGGGCGCCGAGGACGGAACCCTGCAGGCGTTCAATGCTTTAGGCGACACGCTGTTCGTTGCCGATACCGCGATTGTGCAAAAATCCCTGACCCGCGACAGTGCAAAGGTCGAGGTCCCGCTGTACCGCGTGGGCGCAAGCCATGGCCCGCTGCTGGGCATAGCCAGCGACGGCAAGAATGTGTATAGCCTGCACAGGAATAAACTGGTAAAGACCCGCTTTGTGGGCGGCCCCCCCATACAAGATGAAATTCCGGTGGATTCTGCGACGGCGGGGCCTGTCATTCACGACGGAAAAATCTGGATTGCCAGCCGCGAG
>JAEDLI010000057.1 GCA_016295375.1 Fibrobacter sp.
TTGGAAGAACTGGCAAAGGAACTTGAATACAAGGACCTGAACAATCAGTTCTGTTTTTTGACGGATCGTGCAATTTCACTTTTGCATCGGGTAAAATAATGACAGCAGCGCAAAGCGAATCTCTCGTATCAAAGATTGTCGAGAAAAACGTTCAACTTCTGATGAACGAGTTCTCTTTGGACTTGGAGTCCGCTTTTGCCTTTATATACAAAACGAAGGTGTTCGAGTCGCTGAATGCGCCTGACACGGGATTGCGTGCCCGTAGCGCCGATTACATTTACGAACTAGTGCGCGAAGAATTTTTAGCTAAACGGTAGTTTTTGCGTTAGGCCTCCAGCCACTTGGCAACTTGTTGCCTTAGTGGCTATGGTCTGCGTTAGGGATCGAAGCCCGAAGGGCCGGGAGGGCCGCCGGTGTCCCGCGTTCGGCCCTCAGGTCCTTCGGCTTCGCTCAGGATAAACTCGGCCGCGAGAGCCCGCCCCTGCGCAGCAGGGAACGCCCGTGATTCCTTGATGTCAACAATAGTTGCATGAGATCCCGGCACAAGGCCGGGATGACATGGGGGAGGGGGTATTGACTTTGGCATATTGTTTTTGTATATTGATATAGTGAACGTTTGTGTAGTATTTAACGGAAGAAACGGAGGTGTCGGTAGAATGCAATTTGCAAAAGGTGCGATAAAATGTATATTGTGGAGGATTTATGGCCCTAGCTATTAGCAACATACCGATTCTGACGGGTGCGGCTGCGGCGACTTTCGTGGAGAATGCGAAGGCTGCCGAAGAGAACCGCGGCTCCGTCGACTTTTCCCGGCAATCTGCCGAGTGGAGCGGTTTCGACATGCGCAACGCCGCACGTATCGCTAAGCTGAGGGCCGAAGGAAAATGGCCTTTCTAGTGCTAGACTGCATGTAAATCCGCATGTATTTCCGTATCTAAATCCGCATGTAATTTTTCTTGCTTCACGTTTTTTTTCAAAAATTCCATTTTGACACTTTGTGACAAAACGGGAATGTATATTTATTTGTGTAGTGATTTTGCGTTTTTTTTTCCGCTTGTAACGCAAAGGAGTTGATGATGAAAGAAGTTGAGTGCTGTCCTGAATCTATTGGTGGAAACTGGTCGCAAATTGCGTCCGGTTCCTTTTTTTATGCAGTTGTTGACAAGTGATAAAAAGTAATATATATTTATTATGTACAGTGTTTTCATGTCAAGAAGAGTCTCTCGGGCTGTTTCTGCAATGCCAAAAACGCAGCAAGAAAAACTTGCGTTGCTTGTTGACGATATACGGATGAACGGCCCCGTCAGAACAAATTGGCCAAATTATGGAATATTGGCAGGAACATCAACTCATCATTGCCATCTTTCCCACAAATGGGTGGCATGTTGGATTGAAACGGAAAAAGGTATAACGGTGGAGGTTACATATGCAGGCAGTCGTGGAAGCGCCCCCTATGCAGAACACTGATGAACCGGTGTCATTTAAGGTCACGGGCAAGAATATCCCGAAACCCGTAATCGCCTTTTTGGATGCACTGTTCCCCGATTCCGTCCGTATCGATGAAGACGACGATGTCCTCGAGCCGGTGGAGGGAATGGACTGGTACAAGAAGGCCAAAAAAAGGATTGATCCTGCCAAGGCGTTGAAAATAATGCGCGTGAATGCGGGGCTTACGCAGGCGCAGTTGGCCCAAAGGGTTGGCCTCGCGAAGCAGAACTACAATTCACTTGAGCGGGGTGCCAGGCCCATTTCTATGCTCATGTCAAAGAAGTTGGCCGATGCGCTCGGGACATCTTATTTGATGTTTTTCCGTGAAAATAAAAGCCGGAAGCTTTAAATGCTTGGCGAAATAAACGGCAGGGAACGCCCGTTGTCCTTCGGTGTCAACTATAGTTGCATGAGATCCCGGCACAAGGCCGGGATGACATGGGGGAGGGGCTATTGACAAGTGCGCCGAATTTGTGTATATTTGATAGTGAACAAATGTGTAGATGCTGTATGAGGGGCGGGAATTCTGTCTTGGCTGTTGAAAACTGGCTTGCGTTTTTTTTCGGATTAATACATATTTCGCTGCTCCAGCATAGGGGGCGTGTAGGTGCCTTTGGATGTGTTCAGATGTTCACTATCCTTGTGGTGAACAAAAGCTGTTTTTCTATATTTCTCGTATGACCAAGTTTATTGATATTCGCGACGCCCATGAACATAACCTGCAACATGTGGATTTGAAAATTCCCCGCGATTCTATAGTGGTGGTGACCGGCGTTTCGGGTTCGGGCAAGTCCAGCCTCGCTTTTGATACGGTGTTTCAGGAGGGCCAGCGCCGCTTCGTAGAATCCCTGTCTGCTTATGCCCGTCAGTTCATCGGTCGCATGAAACACCCCGAGGTGGAGAGCGTTCGCGGCATTTCGCCCACGATTTCCATCGACCAGAAAACGGTGAACCGCAACCCCCGTAGTACCGTGGGTACGGTGGTGGAAATTCTGGACCATTACCGCCTGCTTTTTGCCCGACTGGGCGTGCCCCACTGCCCCAAGTGCGGCCGGGTCATCAAGGCTCAGACCGTGGACCAGATTGTAGATAATTTGTACGTAGGCGACGAGGGCAAGCAGATTACGGTGATGGCCCCCATTGTGCAGGAACGCAAGGGCGAATACCGCAAGGAACTGGCCGAACTCAAGGAAGACGGTTTTGTGCGCGCCCGGGTGGATGGCAAAATTTACAGGATCGAGGATGTGCCCGCCCTGGTGCGTTACGAGAAGCACACCATTGAGGCGGTCATCGACCGCATGACTCTGGAACGCAAGAACATGAGTCGCCTGCGGGAGGCTCTGGAAGGGGCGCTGAAGCTGACCGACGGAAAACTGGTGAGTTTTTTGTTGTCGGCAGGTGAGGGCAAGGATGGAGCGGGAAATGTGAAGGAAGAATACCGCCTGCAGGGTACGGAGCTTGCCTGCCCCAAGTGCGGAATTTCCATTCCGGAACTGGAACCCCGGTTCTTCAGCTTTAACGACCCGAAGGGCCGTTGCCCCGCCTGTAAGGGCATGGGAGAAAGTTGCGAGTTCGACCTGAACCTGGTAGTGCCCGACCCGAACCTTTCTATCAAACAGGGCTGTTTTGCTTGCCAAAAGAAGGACACGGGCACGATTATCTTTTCTGATTTCGGCTGGCGGAACTTGCGGACTATCGCCAACGAGATGCACTGTTCTCTGGATACTCCATGGAAAAAACTGACCGAAAAGCAGCGCCACGCCTTCTTGTACGGCCCTCCCAGTGGCAACGAAAGCGGTGTGGTCTCCGTGATGCAGGAACTGTGGGACATGTGGCATATTTTCCATTTCCGCAAGTTTATGAAAATCGGCGTCTGTCCCGAGTGCGGGGGTACCCGCATCAACCGCATGGCGAATGCGGTGGAGTTTCATGGCCACAGTATCACGGAACTGACGGATTGGTCCGTCGATAAGTCTGCCGACTTTTTCAACGGCCTGAAACTTTCCGAAAAGGAATTGCGGATAGGCAAGGAAATCTTCCGCGAAATCCGGGGTCGCCTGAATTTCTTGAAGACTGTTGGCCTTGGCTACCTGAACATCAGCCGCAAGGCTTCTACCTTGAGCGGCGGCGAGGCCCAGCGAATCCGCCTGGCCAGTGCCGTAGGGGCTGGACTCCAGGGGGTGCTTTACATTCTGGACGAGCCCAGTATCGGGCTTCACCCGCGGGATAACGACAAGCTCCTGGAAATGCTGGAGCACCTGCGAGCCCAGGGCAACAGCCTGGTCATCGTGGAGCACGACGAAGACACCATGCGTCACGCCGACTGCGTCATAGACGTAGGGCCCGGCGCTGGCGTAGAGGGTGGCCGGATTTTGGCTGCCGGAACTGTAGAAGAACTGGAAAAGAACAAGTCTTCGCTTACGGGCGCCTACCTGAGCGGCCGCAAGGCCATCGAGATTCCGGCAAACCGCAAGAAGATTGACAAGAATACCCACAAGCTGAAAATCTGTGGTGCGTCCGAAAACAACCTGAAGAACATCGACGTGGAAATCCCGCTGGACGGCGCCTTCACTGTAGTGACGGGCGTCTCGGGTTCCGGAAAGAGCACTCTCGTGAACCAGATTCTCCGTCGGGAACTTGCCCGGGTGTTCTACAATTCCGAAGAGCCTGTGGGCAAGTTCGACCATCTGGAAGGTCTCGAGAACATCGACAAGGTGATTGAAATCGACCAGACGCCTATCGGTCGCACGCCCCGAAGCAATCCGGCGACCTACACGAAGATTTGGGACGATATCCGCGACCTGTTCGGTAGCCTGCCAGAAAGCAAGGTCCGTGGCTACACCAAGAGCCGTTTCAGCTTTAACGTGAAGGGCGGTCGCTGTGACGCTTGCGAAGGGGCGGGCGTAAAAGTGGTGGACATGCACATTTTGCCCAGTGTGCAGGTGACCTGCGATGTGTGTGACGGCAAGCGTTTTAACGATGCCACCCGCGAAATTTATTTCAAGGGCAAGAACATTTCCGAGATTCTGGAAATGAGCATTGCCGATGCGGCGGAATTTTTCAAGGACCTGCCGAAGATTGCAGAACCCTTGAACTTGCTCAAGGAAGTGGGCCTGGGTTACCTGACGCTTGGCCAGCCTTCTACCACCCTCAGCGGCGGCGAGGCCCAGCGCATCAAGATTGCCTCGGAACTACGTCGCCCGGGCACGGGCAAGACCCTTTACCTGCTGGACGAACCCACTACGGGTCTGCACTTTGAAGATATCCGCAGGCTTTTGGAATGCCTGAACCGCTTGCGGAGTCTCGGGAACAGCGTGGTGGTCATCGAGCACAATCTGGATGTGATCAAGTGCGCCGACTGGATTATCGACCTCGGGCCCGAAGCGGGTGTGGGCGGCGGACGCATCGTGGCTGTAGGCACTCCGGAGCAGATTGTAAAGAACAAGAAAAGTCAGACCGGCAAATACCTGGCACCTGTACTTTCGAAAAAGCATGGGGAGAACAAGCAGTTCGACAGGTCCCTCAAGGCGGGGGAGGCTTACTCCCTGGATATGGAGGTGCACGGTGCCCGCAAGCACAACCTTAAAAACATCGATGTCACCATTCCCCGGCACAAGCTTACGGTAATCACCGGAGTTTCGGGTTCGGGCAAGTCCAGCCTCGCTTTCCATACCCTCTTTAGCGAAGGCCAGCGTCGCTTTGTAGAAACCCTCAGTACTTACGCCCGGCGATTCCTTGGCCGTCCTGACCACGGGAGTATCGATTCCATCACGGGACTTGCCCCGGCTATCGCCATCGACCAGAAAAGCGCCAGCAAGAGCCCGCGGAGTACGGTGGCGACCCTCACCGAGATTTACGACTATTTCCGCATTTTGTGGGCGAGGGTCGGCACGCCGCATTGCTTGCATTGCGGGAAACCCGTGGATTCGTACTCCGCGGGTGACCTGATGCAGTATGCCTTTGACCGTGACCTGAACAAGATGGTGACGGTGCTTGCTCCTTTCGAAATCAACGATGTGATTAAGTTGTCTAAAATCTTGACAGAAAAGGGATACCGCAAGGCTTACCTGGGCAAGAAACTGGTGGAGCTTCCGCTGCCGAAAATCCCTACCCGGGAGCGCCAGCTTTTGGCCGTGGTGGACTGCGTGGTGGTCAAGGAATCCAACCGTGCCCGCCTGGTGGAGGCCTTTGAACGGGGCTACCGTGACGGCAACGGGATTCTGTATGTAGAAGACGAAAAGGGCGGACGCCTCGCCTGTTCCGAAAAGCCGGGCTGCCCCGATTGCGGCTGGTACATGGATTCTGCCCTCAATCCCAAGCATTTCAGTTTCAACACCCACTGGGGCGCCTGCGATACCTGCCTTGGTCTTGGACATTTCAAGGATGGCGAAGTCTGCCCCGATTGCCACGGGGAAAGGCTCAAGCCCGAATACCTTGCCGTGCGTATCGCGGGCAAGAATATCATGGATGTCCACCACATGAGTATTTCCGAGGCCCTGGACTGGTTCACCCATGTAAATTTCAAGGGCGAAAAGAGCGGTGAAAGCAAGAAGACGGTAGCGGAGCCCCTGTTCCGTGAAATCATCGGCCGTCTGGAATTCCTCATCAGCGTGGGACTTGGCTACATTGGGCTTGACCGTGCCGGCGACACCCTGAGCGGTGGCGAGTCCCAGCGTATCCGTCTCGCAAGCCAGATCGGTAGCGGTCTCGAAGGAGTGCTGTACGTTTTGGACGAACCCACGGTAGGCCTCCACGAAAGCGATACCACCAAGCTGCTGGATTCTCTGTACCGCTTGCGGGACTTGGGAAACACCCTGGTGGTGGTGGAACACGACATGAAGATGATGCAGGCGGCGGACCACATTATCGATATGGGTCCTGCGGCTGGTGAATTTGGCGGCGAGGTGGTGGCGGAAGGCTCTCCAAAGCAGCTTTCCAAGCCCTACGCCCTGCAGCAGTTCCCCCGGAGCGAGACCGTCAAGTACCTCACGGGCTCTATTCCCGTGACAAACCAGATGGCGGTTCGCCCCGTTACCGAAGATTCGGAATTCTACGAGTTCAAGGGGCTCAAGAAAAACAACCTGAAGAACCTTTCCGTCAAGTTCCCGAAGGGCGCCATCAGCGTGGTCTGTGGCGTGTCCGGCTCGGGCAAGAGTTCCATGGTGGTAGATGAAATTTTCCCGGCTCTCAAAAAGAAGTTCCAGGCCCGTGGCCGCAAGAAGCAAAGCGGCGAGGTGTTGCTGGTGGACCAGAGCCCAATCTCCGGAACGCCTCGCAGCACGCCCGCGAGCTACACGGGCGTGTTTGACGACATACGCAAGCTATTCGCCAAACTGCCACAGGCCAAGGTGAAGGGTTTTGACTACGGCCGTTTCAGTTACAACTTGGCCCGTGGCCGCTGCGAGGCCTGCGAAGGTCGCGGCGCCATCTCGGTGGAAATGCATTTCCTTTCGGACATCTGGGAAACCTGCGAAGTCTGCGGTGGCAAGCGTTACAACCAGGAAACCCTTACGGTTACTTTCAAGGGCAAGAACATCGCCGACGTTTTGGACCTGCGTATCGACGAAGCCTGCGAGTTCTTCAAGGACCAGCCGAAAATATTGCCCAAGCTGGAATGCCTGCGGGACGTGGGCCTCGGCTACCTGAGGCTCGGCCAGCCGGTCACCACCCTTTCGGGTGGCGAGTCCCAGCGGCTGAAACTTGCGGCGGAGCTTTCCCGTAAATCGGTGGGGGAGATGGTATACCTGCTGGACGAACCCACTACGGGGCTCCACCTGAAGGATATCCAGATTCTCTGGAACCTGCTGCGTCGCCTGTCTGCCCGTGGCGATACCCTGATTGTCATCGAGCACCACCCCGACATTATCCGCATGGCGGACTGGAAGGTGGAATTGGGCCCCACCGGCGGTAGCCAGGGCGGTTATTTGTTGAAAATGGGCGTAAATAGCTGATTTTTCGGCTATTGGAACGACTTTTTGAGGACGTGAATCGTCCCAAGTAATTATCTTTTTTGAAAATAAACTGCCGGGAGGCGGTGTTTAGGAGAATTTATAGGAGCGATTATGCATTTGTTGCGCATTCTGCCCGTTTTGCTTTTGTTGCCGGCGTTGGCTCTTGCCGATGGCGACAAGATGTTTAGGGTGCCCATGGAACAGTATAAGGAGGGTGAACTTTTTGAGCCCTTCCCGGAGATGGCCATCAGGATTCCCGGTTCTGTGACCACAACCGCCCCCGCTCTACCCCTGAAGGACAACGCCCTCTTTTTGCGCTACAAGAAGTCGCCTAAGGAATACTACTGGGTTCAGGGTGAGGTGAATCCCGCAGTTTATGGCAATCTTCATGCCTTTAGTCTGGAAAAGAACCAGCTCACCGTTTTTGATGTCCTCCGGATGCGCTTTTATCCGACCAAGAATTCCAAGGCCTTCCAGGACGAAAAGTATATCTACATCGACAAGGACTACATCTATTCTCCTAGAGTGCCCAAGCTGCTATTTATGAAAAACGGGCGCTGGCAGGTGCTGAACGAAGACCCGCTCCCGGGTGTTATCAAGGTGGAAAGCTCCGTCAAGACTATAAAGATTTCTTCCCTTGATGCCAAGCTCCGCAATGTGGCCAAGACGATATCCCCGGTAGTCCCGGGCCCTTACGCCTTTGTGTTCTCGGCTGACGGCTATATGCCTTTTACCGATATCGGTATGGTCCAGAGTGGAAAGACACTGCTTTTCAAGCCCAATCTTGTTCAGCTTCGGACAACGGCTCCTGCGGCAAGCCCGGTGTCCGTGACGGTGGATCAGGTTGCCGCCACCCCGAATCTTGAATATACGGAAGTTCTTTACGACAAATATGTGGGTGAGCTCATCACCGTGCTCAATTCCGTGGACACAAATGATTTTGCCAAGGTTTACCCGGCCAAGAAACAGGCGGTTTCTGTTGGTTTGGAGATGAACGATCCCACGTATCAGGCTTACTCGACCCGGTACGATGTCGTGCATGCGGAGGCCCTGGACTTGTGGCGTAAGTCGAAGATGTCTGGCGTTTCTGCCGTAGACCAGGCCTTTAAGCAAAAATTCGATAGTCTCCATGCCTTGCCGGCTCGGTTCTACCTGGTTCCCGATTCCATCTTCTACGATACGGTTACCACTTTGCCAGAGCCTGCTGGTGCGGTTCTTGTTTATCCGGCACCTCCTGCCGCACCTGCAGCTTCTACGGCTCCCACTGCTTCTGCGGCAGCTGCGGACTCTACGGTTAAGGGTGATTCTACGACAGCTCCAGTTGCCGGCGTTCCTGCTTCTAGTGCTTCTGCAACACCCGCTGTGGCCAAGGCTCAGGCAGATTTCCTGATTCTCAAGTTTAGTCAGCCGGTGAACCGTTATGACGTGACCTGGAAAGGACATGTTCCGGGCTATGCTTCCGATTCCTTGGCGGCAATGCTTGCCTCCCCAGAAGGTGGCGCCAGAATCATCGTATCCCTGCAGAACAACAAGCCCGTGTGGATTTATGGTGCCAACGGCATCACGAGACATCATTACCGCTATGTGAAACTGGAAGTCCAGGTTGGCGACCAAATTATTGAAGCTCAGGGGAGCTTTATGCTGCCCCAGTACATTTTTGAACAGCAGGAAGTTCAGGACTGGTTGAATCCGCCTCCGCCGGCACCAGTAGAAAGTTCATCGTCGTCTTTGCCCCAGGTGAGCTCGTCTTCTTCAGAAGTGGTTGTGTCTTCTTCGAGCGTAGCGGAACCTTCGCTGAAAAAGATCGTGAATGACCCCCTCCGTGGCAAGCTGGTGCTTTTGGATTCTGGATCGTTCCGCTACTACGGCAATGTGGTGGAAATGTCGCCCTTCGCTATCATGGTGACTGAAATGACTCAGGAACTCATGGAAAAGATTATGCTCCGTGTAGATTCCGTCCAGAGGGTCAAGGACAAATCTACTTTCTTCCACCCGCAAAAGCCGGTCCACAATATCAACTGGGAAAATGCCCGCAAGGTGTGCCAGGTGAACGGTGGCGACTTGCCGACTGAGGCCCAGTGGGAATTTGCAGGCCGTGCAGGGAGTATCGAAGGATCTCCCTGGGTGTTGGATTCTGTTCCGGATCCATCTGTTTACGCCATTTACAGGGAAAATTCCTACAACAAGCGTAAAGAAGATGAAGCCTACGGACCACAGCAGGTGGCTACCAAGAAGCCCAATGCCTGGGGCATCTACGACATGTCCGGAAACGTTGCCGAATGGACTCGTGACAAGTACTTTATGCTTTCGTTCTGGGTGGAATCTTCTAACCCGACAGGCGCACTGTTCGGCTCCTCTAGGGTTTACAAGGGCGGTTCCTGGAAAGACAAGGAAAAGATGCTTAATATGTCTGTCCGGGATGACGAAGACCCCAGGTATTGGTCTGAAACCCTCGGATTCCGTTGCGTGTATCCCCTGAATGTCATAGGTAAGTAATGCCCAACAAGTATTTTAGGTTTTTCCAGAGGCTGGTTGGCTTACCTTATCTATTGGCCATTTTGGGTTTGCTGATGCCTTTAGCAAGTGTGTCTTGCACCGAGCAGGTCATTGCGGAACCCTCCATGTACGAAATCGCTCTTGGTCTTGACTTGGGTACCGAACTCAAGGAACCGGCAACGAGCTTGCTCAAGAAGATGGAAGGGGGAAACCCTAGGTCTATTGAACGGTTCAAGGACTTTATCCCTAACTTCCCGAAGATGGAGCCTATGCTTCATTTGTTCGGGATTGCGGCGGCGCTGTTTTTGGCTGCGGTTTTTGCCCTGCTTGCGCCTTTGGGCTATTATGCTTCCCTGGGCTCTCTTGCATTGGGCATGCTTTCTATGTTTTCGCTATGGGCGGTACTATCCCAGATTGGCGCTCTCTGCAATGCTATCGGTATGAATGTGCTTCGCGTGGATCCGGGAGTGGGTATTTACTGCGCAAGCGTCTTGATTCTTATCGGAACAGCCATGAACCTGGCCTGCATCGCCCGCCCGATTATAGACGACCTGCGGGCGAAACGATCCGCAAAAAATGTGGCAGAACAGGGTAAGAACTAATAGTAGTGAGTTATCAGCAATGAGTTGTGAGTAATGTCATTCTTGGCTGAAAGGCCGAGGAACCATACTGTTTTATAAAAGCGTAGGTATGAAAAGTATGGATCCCGGGCCCTTCGTGCTCAGGATGACGTTCCTACCGCCTAGCCCCTAGCTCCTAGATCCTAGTCTCTAACCCCTAATTATACATTGAACAAGAAGTACATGATGTCGCCATCCTGTACCAGGTAGTCCTTGCCTTCGGTGCGGACGAGGCCCGCTTCCTTGGCGGCGTTCCAGCTGCCGTGCTTCAAGAAGTCGGCGTAGCTGAGGGTTTCTGCACGGATGAACCCGCGTTCAAAGTCGGTGTGGATCACTCCTGCGCACTGCGGGGCCTTGTAGCCTGCATGGAACGTCCAGGCGCGGCATTCCTTTTCGCCGGCAGTAAAGAAGGTGCGGAGCCCAAGGATTTCGTAGCCCTTGCGCACCACGGCGTCCAGGCCCGATTCCTTCATGCCCAGTTCCTTTAAGAACTCCGCCTTGTCCGCAGGTTCCATGGCGGAAAGTTCTTCTTCAATCTTTCCGCTGATCATGATGACTTCGTGACCGTTTGCTGCGGCATATTCTTTCAGCTTTTCCACGTAGGCGTTGCCGGTGAGAATGTCGTCTTCTTTTACGTTGGCGCAGTAGAAGAGGGGCTTAGCGGTGAGAAGAGCCAGGTCTTTCACGATGCCCTCCATTTCTTCGCTATCGTGCATTACGGTGCGGGCGGCCTTGCCTTCTTGGAAGGTGTCCCGGAGTTTTTCGCAGGCGGCGAGACGGGCTTTGGCTTCGGCGTTGCCTGTGCGGGCTCCCTTGGCTTCGGTAGCGAGACGCTTTTCTACGGAATCCAGGTCTTTCAAAATCAGTTCGGTTTCGATGATTTCTACATCCCGGACCGGGTCCACGGAACCGCTCACGTGCACGATGTTTTCGTCGTCAAAGCAGCGGATGACTTCCATAATAGCTTCGCATTCGCGGATGTGGGTGAGGAACTGGTTGCCTAGGCCTTCTCCTTGGGCAGCCCCTTTCACGAGACCAGCGATGTCCACGAATTCTGTAACGGCGGGGACAATGGATTTCGGGTTGTAAACCTTGACCAGTTCGTCGAGGCGGCTGTCCGGCACACTCACCATGCCCACGTTCGGCTCGATGGTGCAGAAGGGGTAGTTCGCGGCTTCGGCGCCGGCGTTGGTGATGGCGTTAAAGATGGTGGACTTGCCTACGTTGGGGAGGCCTACGATACCGCACTTGAAACCCATGATAATCTCCTATGGCGCAAAAAATGCACCGTTCTTCTGTTTTCGGGGCTAAATCTAGAATAATCCACTTGCTATCTTTTGGCTATGACTCAAAGTCCGCCTCCTTTTCGAACGCTTTTCGCTATCGTCGCCGCTATTGTTGCCCTGGGTTATGGTGTACACACCTACATGGATGTGTCAAAAAAGAATCGTGCCATAGAAGAGGCGAATCGGCTAGTTGATGAATTCAACGAATGCCAGGAGGCGGCAGACTGGAAGTGTTCGGAAAAGGCTGTCCGTGCCCTTTTAGAAAAAACTCCTGACGATAAAAACCTGCAACTTCATTTAGCGGGCACTCTCTATGAGCAGGAACGCTACGAGGATTGCATAGCCTATATCGGAACACTGGATTACAAAAACGAAGATTTGGAATTCCTGGAAAAGAAATCGAAATCACTTCTCAAGGAGATGGAAGAATTGGGCATTGCCCGGTCCATGCATTTCCGTGTAGAATTCGAGGGCCGCCCGAATAGGAACGATGTGTTGGAGGCTTTGTCCGTTTTAGAGGTGGCCTACGACTCCTTGTGTCATCTTTTTGATTTCCGTCCAGAAAACAAGATGCATGTAGTCTTGTATCAATCTTCTGAATATCAGGGAATAGGGCCAAGGCCAGAGTGGGTTGGGGCCATTTTCGACGGTAAGCTCCGTATTCCCGTTGGAATGATGCAGTACCGCGAACTTTACCGCCCCGTGATTTTTCATGAACTGACTCATGCCTTTGTCCGTGCCATGACTAGGGCCAAGGTCCCTCTGTGGCTGAACGAGGGAATTGCCCAGCTTGTAGACGGAAGCCGAAACGACAAGAATCGCCCTTCGGGTTCGCCACCTTCCTTGGACGCCCTTGTTGCGCCTTTCGTAGGGGAGTCCAGGACCGACGAAGCGTTGAAACTTTACTGGTATTCTTTGGAGATGGTCAAGAAAATGTTCCGTGCTGAGTCTGGGTTGGCATCCAGAGAGCAGTTTCTCAAGTTCAAGACTTGCATCCGGGATTTTTATCACGGTGATGTGGACAAGTCCCTCAAGGAGCATTACGGCGTAACATCTCGCAAATTGTGGGAACAGGTGTCTCGTTAGCTAATCGGCGTGGTTTTCAAGCATCCAATGTAAAATTTTTATTCGCTTGGCATATTTCTCCTGAAAAAAGCGTTTATTACGTAGGCGCTCTTTTTTTCAAGGAGGAATCATGAGCGAACAAAATCTTTTACCCAGAGAAAAAATGCAACAAAAGGGCGTGGGCGCCCTGAACAATGAGGAACTTTTGGCCCTGGTACTTGGTAGTGGATGCTCCAATTGCGATGTGTTTCAGCTGTCCCGTAACCTTTCGGACTACCTGTCGACGGTAAACGAGTTCCCGACAATGAAGGAACTTTTGAAGGTTCGTGGTCTTGGTCGAGCGAAAGCTTCGAAAGTCCTTGCTTGTCTTGAACTTTCATCCCGCTATATGTTGGGGGCCCGCGCTATCAATGTCATTACCCCCGAAGATCTGGAACCGAGGCTTTCTTATCTCAAGTACGAAAATCAGGAGCACATGGTCCTGGTAACCTTGAATTCATCCAATGTAGTCATCAACATCCATGAACTGACTACCGGTCTTGTAAACCAGACTCTGGTGCACCCGCGTGAAACATTTGTCCATGCCATAGAGGACAGGGCGGTGTCGGTGATTTTGGTCCATAACCACCCTTCAGGAAGTTCAGAACCGAGTGAAGAGGATTTGCAATTGACAAGGATGATGTGCTCTGCAGGAAAGATTGTCCAGATACCTGTGATAGACCACCTCATCATCAGCAGGTGCGGCCTTACCAGCTTGTGCCGAATGTATCCGGATATTTTCGAGAAATTCCTGTAAAAAAACGGGGAAATGCTGTAATTTTTCGTAAACAAAGCAAAAGAAGCGGATGAAATGTGTGCTATTTATCTCATTTTACATATTCCAATATGGAATATAGGGCTGTAAAAGCTATATTTTGGCGAAAGTATTGGGAAATACCCTCATTAAGGAGACTCTATGAAACGAGTAATTGCGGGATTGGCCTTGGCGCTGGCTGTTGGCGCCTATGCGGCCCATCCACAGACATTGAACAAGGAAGGCTTTGTCGGTGTAAACAAGACCCAGTCCGGTCAGTCCCTTGGACACTCCAAGCTGGCGTTCTTCGCCCTTATGGACTATGCCGATGGCTACAATAACCTGAACGGGGCGGGGACTACCGATCCTCGCTGGGGCGAAGTTTCCAAGTTCATGGGCCTGAGTGCCAATGTTGGTTTTGCCTTGGGTATCTGGCACTATTTCGATGTGGGTATGGCCCTCCCTGTCTTTTACGACAACTTTAGCCTGCCTATCAAGGACCCGACGTCCGGGGAAATTGCGAATGACGATGGACGTAAAACGGGTGGAATTGGTAATCTGAAGGCCGATTTGAAGGCCCGATTCCCCCTGCCCGAAGACCAGCCCATGGACGTGGCCGTGTTCTTCAGCGCCGCTTTCCCTACGGCGGACCAGAACAAGCAGGGCCTGTGGATTCGTGAATTGGAATATATCAACAAGGAAACGGGCGAGGGTCATGCCTTTGGTACGAGCTCTACGACTATGAAATTCGGTCTTGCCGCTACTGCCGACTTCTCCAAGCTGGACGGTGGAGACGGGCTCCCGTTCCTGATTCACGTGAACGGTGGCTACCGCTATACCGGCAGCGATGGAAGTGTCTATTTGGGAGTTCCTTTTGTAAGTGCTGCTGCTGAATACTACTTTATTGATTTCCTCTCCATCTTCGCTGAATATTTCATGGATATCCAGACCGAGAAATTTAATGGGGTTTTTAACGGCCATGTTGACGAGAACTTGGAAATGCAGCAATTGACTGGAGCTGTTGTGTTCCATACTCCTGTTGGATTGGACATTCATTTGGGTGCTTCCTACTATCTGGGTGGCGACAATATGGTATCCAATATCACTACGTGGCAGAATGAGGAACGCCAGGG
>JAEDLI010000058.1 GCA_016295375.1 Fibrobacter sp.
CGGAAGAGTTGATAAAGAACGAAGAAGATTCTAATAGCTATCAGCTCATAGACGATGAGGGCAATCCAATCGGTTCCAATAAAGGACAGTCTCTTTGGGACCTGCGCAATCGTCATTTCGAGAACCGCCTCTTTGACCGTGACACGCTTTTATTGCAAGTCTATAACGTTAATTTCTTGTATGTGCTGAAGGCTTACACATCTAAGCGTTCTTCTTTGCGTGAAGAATTCAAACGCGATGCCCGCAAAAAATTCCGCGAGAATTTCTTGACGCTATTGGATGAGAAATACTATTTCTGGGCTCTATTCACGAAACCGCAAACTATTGATAAAGTTAATGCCTTTGTCGAAAGTAACTTTAAGAAACTGGTTGGTCGTGTTTTCCGCCCCGATGAATCGTCAGAATATCTGATTCTCGCTCTAGAAAAGAGTTCTGTAGGTAATTCCGACAAGGACTATCTAGAAATTCGAAATGCAGTGACAGACGCTGATATCGAAGTGTTCTACGTAAAAGCGCAGGAACTTTGGGCTGACGAAAGCCTTGTTGAGCATCTCAGACACAATCCCGGATGGGGATCATTTGAACAGCAAACGGTTTTATTGCCTTAGATAGATATATCTTAACCGTTCTAGGTCTTGTTCCTTATTGAAGTTCGCACGGAATTCTTCTGGAGCCCAATCACCAAAAATGCTTTCTGCAGGTAGTTCCTCATTTTCCATAGAATCTAAGAATGCAGAGATGTCCTTGCGAATTTTTGCATTGCAATCAATATTTGTTTCTTCGCTCAGAAGGAGCAGCAAACGGAAAACATCGTATTTGTGCTTGCGTAGGTCGGATTCGTTGACGACCTTCCCTTTTTGGATATCTTTTTTCAGGTTAAGCCAGGCATGCATTTTCAGGGGAATCAGGTGAGATGCCTGTAGAGTCCATACACCGTCAACTTGTTCTCGGCCCTGCATTGCAAGATTGTAATACTCGTCCGAAAGCAACATGGCAGAAAGTCCCGAGGGGTCCTTGTCCGTTTTAACGTAAGTGATGCGCCGATTTCCTTTCATGTCCAGTGCGTTTTTGGAAAACAACTCTATCATGGTGGGGTATCCGGCGTTTTGGGGCTCTATAAACCGGTAGAGTCTTTTTGAACCATTTTTGCGTTCTTCGCAGCTGTATCCGCCATCGGATATAAACTTCAAAAACTAATCCGCAAATTCATTGAAGCGTTCAGATTCAACGAGCAGAATCATGTCTATATCTTGCGTTGCGCGGAATCCCAAAGCTGCATTTTCCATTAGCACAGAACATGCCGTGCCGCCGATTACGGTGTAGCAGTCGTTGAATGACTGGAACCGTTCTTTGAACAGACTGAGTCCGTTTACCATTGTTCTTTCTCCAGCATTTCCTTAATGCATGCTTGAACGCGTTCGTTTGGAGAATCCTTTAGCGACAGATAAAGCGAGACAGTATCTACCCGGTTGTTTTGTACAAAGGGGGTCGGATCGTATTTCCATATTTGTAGGCGTGCGTAAAGGTAATTCAGGAACCCGGCATTCTCTTTCAAAACGTCTTTTTCCTTTGCCTGTTCTTCACGGGGCCCGCAAGCAACGATTTTCTTGTCGGGTGGTGCAAGCATGGAAATCTGCGAAAGGGCGGATTCCCCTGCAGCGGGAAATTCGCTGAGTAATTCCGATGATGGCAAATGATAGGTTTCGCGTTTGACAGGATTGTCAAGGTAAGGGAGAGCCTTGTCGAACAGAGCCCTTCCAGTTGCGGCACAGGTTATCTGGATAGTCTGCCCTTCCCTGGTTTCCTTGATGAGTCCACGATCCAGCAGTTCCTTGCAATAGCGCGATACGGACATCGGAGTAAGGCCGTTCATCTTTGCTGCTTCGGTTTTCGATATCTTGGAATCCTTGACTTTGTACAGCATGAACAGGAAAAACGCCTGGGCCGAGGCGGTCAATTTCGGGAGAATTTCTCCCTTTTTCAGCGGCTTCTGTGACGCGGTGTATTTTCGCCTGCGGTAGGCGATGCCTAGGAACGGCAAGTAGAAAATAGAGGATGCCGAGACAAAGGGTATGCCTTCTTCGACCAAGTTCCTTCGTTGGAAATCGCTCAGGGTGTCGAAGGCGAATGCGACAGGCATTGCGGTCGCAATTTCCAACTGGTTGAGCGTATGTTTGAGCGAATCCCTGCGTAAATCGCTCTCGCCAATAAAGGAGACGAGCAGGAACTTCTGCCCCATAACTTCGGCTTCGTAAAACGCCTTGCCATCGACCATGTAAAAGGGGAGCCCCTTCGGGCTCTTTACGGCCCGAATTTCGCATTTCATCCCGAAATCGTCGAATGCAGCTTGTATTTTCGATTTGATTTCGTTTTTGTCGAAAAAAAAGAAGAAAAAGAAGGTTTTATCCTCGTTTTAACATTTTATTATAATGTAACATTTTGAAATGTTAAAGTCAAGAAAAATGTTATAATTGTGTGAAAAATTTCCCAATGCCACCCAATTCGGTGAAACGGCTAGGAAAATATATAGCGATTTGACATACAGTGCCTGTCAAATTGCCCGAATTCACCCTTTCGCGGTCCCGTTGTTTGATTCTTATGTGGATTGGGAACGCAGTGCGTTCCCGATTGAACTGGTGAAAAAAGAACCGTCCGGAGCGGGAAGTAACACGCAGGCGTTGACTTCCCGCTAGTCTCTTTGTATATTTATCCCCGTATTACGACAATCCCTGCGACAGTCGGCATAGGCCTTGCGGCCCGTACGTGCATCCGCGGTGGGGCTCATCAACCTTCTTGTTGGTGTTGTTGGATAAAAGCATCCCAAAACATAAACAAACCCAAATTGCGCCTGCAGTGCAGACGCAATTAAAACCGTTTTTAACGTTCGCACAGGCCGTGCGGGCTAGAGGATTATTATGGCAAGAAAAATTGATAAATTGGCTGTCGCGGAGTTCCCGCTTATTGACGAAACCCTGTTGAAATCGCGGATATATACCATCCGCGGGGTCAAGGTGATGCTCGATGCCGACTTGGCCGAGATTTACGGGTATACGACCAAAGCATTCAATCAGCAGGTCAAGAATAATATCGAAAAATTCGATGACGATTTCCGGTTTCAGTTGACGAGGACGGAATATCGCGAAATTCTAGGGTCAAAATTTTTGACCCTAGAACAGGGAAAATACTCAAAAACCAGTCCCTACGTTTTTACCGAACAGGGTATCTACATGCTCATGACGGTGCTCAAGGGCGAACGGGCGACTGCTCAAAGCAAGGCCTTAATTCGCCTTTTCAGGCAGATGAAGGACAGCATTTTGGAGAACCAACAGTTGATTGGGGTTGATTTGTTCTGCTCAAAATATAGCCCTGCCGATAAGGACGAGGTGTAAAAAACATGTATTTCAATGTGTATTGTAATGTGTATTGACAAGTGTATATACATTTTCTACAATAGGGGGGGGGCGTAATAACCGTAAGGAGAGCTCATGAAGACGAAGAGCAAGAAGCACGAGAAGGTTAGGCTGCCCAAGGAGACGCTAGAGGAATCTATTGCGCATATCAGTCGCGCTATTGCCGAGGCCAAGGAAGAAAAGAAGATGTATTCCATAAGGCTCAAGGTCAAGACGGTGGAATCGATCAAACGCAAGGCCGCCGCCGTGGGCATCCCCTACCAGACTTATGTAAACGCGCTGCTCGACAACGCGGCTTCTGCCTGACCGCGATCAATCGCATTAACTTACTTCCCGTTTTTCAAAAAATGAAAAACAGCGGGCTTCGAGCCGTCTTTATCCGCTTTTTTCCGCACCCGCAGGCCACTTGCCCCTAGCCTCTAGCCCCTAAATTTCTATCTTTGGCCTCGGAATTTTTCAACAGGACCAAGGTCATGAGCTACAATCCTCTCGCAGAACAGGCCAACGCGGAACTTTCCGCAAACGGCTGCAGCGTACTTTCCATGCTTTCCGAAAGGGGCAAGGCAATCTTCTTCCCCCGCAAGGGCATTCTGGGCCAGGGCGCCGAAGCCAAGGGCAAAGAAATCAACGCCACCATCGGCACCGCCCTGGAAGACGACGGTAGCCCCCTGGTTCTCGACTGCGTGCTCAAGAGCCTGAACCTGCCCAAGCAGGCCTTCCTCTACGCCCCCAGTTTCGGAAACCCCGACCTGCGCAAGGCCTGGAAAGAGCAGATTGTCCGCAAGAACCCGAGCCTCGCAGGCAAGGCCTTCAGCAACCCGGTCGTGACCTGCGCCCTGACCCACGCCATCAGCTGCGCGGGCTACCTTTTCTTGGATCCGGGCGACGAGGTGATTATCCCCGACCTTTACTGGGACAATTACGAACTGGTGTTCGTGAACAGCTGCGGTGCAAAGATCAAGACCTTCAACACCTTCAAGGACGGCGGTTTCGACACGGAAGCCCTGAAAAAGGCCCTTTCCGAGAACAAGAGCCAAAAGAAGGTGGTTCTGTTGAACTTCCCCAACAACCCCACGGGCTATACCGCCACCGAAAAGGAAGCGGTAGAAATCGCGAAGATTCTCACGGACTGCGCCAACGCGGGCAACAAGGTGGTGGCCCTGCTGGACGACGCCTACTTTGGACTGGTCTATGAGGACGGCGTGACCAAGGAGTCCCTGTTCAGCAAGGTGCTGGACGCAAGCGAGAACCTGCTGGCCGTGAAGCTGGACGGCCCCACCAAGGAAGACTACGTGTGGGGTTTCCGCGTCGGGTTCATGAGCTTTGGTTTCAAGGGCGCCACAGAGGCCCAGTTGAAGGCCCTGGAAGACAAGGCCGCGGGCGTGGTCCGCGGAAACATCAGCAACGGCCCAAGCATCAGCCAGAAGATTCTGCTGGCCGCCTTCCAGAGCCCCGAATACCTGCAACAGAAGGCCGAGAAGTTCGCCATCCTCAAAAAACGCTACGACATCATCAAGCAGGTGCTGGCCGACCACCCCGAATACAAGGAGGCCTTCGAGGCCATGCCTTGCAACAGCGGCTATTTCATGTGCGTAAAGCCCAAGGGCGTAGATGCCGAACAGCTCCGCCAGAAGCTCATCAGCGACTACAGCACGGGAACCATCATGCTTTCGGGCCTTATCCGCGTGGCATTCAGCGCCGTGCCAACCGACAAGTTGAGCAAGCTGTTCGAAAATATTTATAATTGTGTTTTAGAGATTAGAGGCTAGGATTTAGAGGCTAGTGTGAATGAATAGCTACAAGGACTTGATTGTTTGGAAAAAATCCGTGAATATGGTCGTTCAATTGTACGACTATATTCAAGGTTTTCCAAAAAATGAGTCTTATGCGCTATCAGACCAGATGCGTCGTGCAGCAATTTCCATTCCGTCAAATATCGCAGAAGGATACGAACGCAGTACAACAGCTGAATACATTCGTTTCTTAATGATTGCAAGAGGGTCTAAGGCCGAACTAGAAACACAGTTGCATATTTGCAATCAATTAAAAATGGGCAGAGTAGAAAAAAATTCTGTATTGCAATCCAATTGCGAAGAAATTGGAAAAATGCTAAATTCATTGATAAGTTCGTTAAACCGTAAACAAACCCCTAGATCCTAGTCTCTAGATCCTAGCCCCTACTGGAGGAATCATGTCCGATAAAGCGACCTTGAATTACAACGGAAAGAGTTACGAACTCCCCGTGGTTGAAGGCACCGAAAACGAACACGGTCTCGACATCAGCACTTTGCGCAAGAGTTCCGGCCTGGTGACCCTGGACTACGGTTACCTGAACACGGGCAGCACCAAGAGTTCCATTACCTACGTGGACGGCGAGAAGGGAATTCTCCGTTACCGCGGCTACTCCATCGAGGACCTGGCCGAAAAGGCCACCTTCCCCGAAACCGCATGGCTCCTGATTTACGGCGAGCTGCCCAACCCCGAGCAGCTGGGGCATTTCCGCACGCTGCTTACCGAAAATGCACTGCTTCACGAAAACCTGCTGCACTTTTTCCGTGAGATGCCGCCCAGTGCCCACCCCATGGGCATTCTCAGTTCTATCGTAAACGCGGTTGGCCTCTTTACTCCCCGTTTCTACGACGACGAAAATATCGCCAGCGCTTTTGAGCTGACCACCGCGGGCCTCATCTCCAAGATCCGCACCATCGCTGCCTTCTCTTACAAGGCAAGCATCGGCGAACCCTTTGTTTATCCCGAAGCGGAACGCAGCTACTGCAGCAACTTCTTGAACATGATGTTCAGCAGCAAGGCCAGGCCCTACCACCTGGACCCCATCATGGAAAAGGCGCTGAACACGCTATTGATTGTACACGCCGACCACGAACAGAACTGCTCCACCTCTACCGTGCGTATGGTGGGCAGCTCCCAGGCGAACCTTTACGCCAGCATCTGTGCCGGCATCTGCGCCCTGTGGGGCCCGCTTCACGGTGGCGCCAACCAGGCCGTTCTGGAAACGCTTCTCCGTATCCAGAACAGCGGCATGACCATCGAACAGGTGATGGAAAAGGCCAAGGACAAGAACGACTCCTTCCGCCTTTCTGGATTCGGCCACCGGGTGTACAAGAGTTACGACCCTCGTGCCAAGGTTTTGAAAAAACTCATGGGCCAGGTGTTCGAGCACGAGCACATCAACGACCCGTTGCTGGAAATTGCGTTGAAGCTAGAAGAAGCCGCCCTGAAGGACGACTACTTTATCGCCCGCAAGCTCTACCCCAACGTGGACTTCTATTCGGGCATTCTCTACCGCGCCATGGGTATTCCGACCAATATGCTCACGGTGATGTTTGCCATCGGCCGCCTGCCCGGCTGGATTGCCCACTGGAAAGAGATGCACGACGACCCGAATTCCAAGATCAACAGGCCCCGCCAGATATACGTAGGCGAAACGGCCCGCCCCTGGATCGATCGGAATAAACGATAAAAAGTCCCTTTAAAGGAGATGCCCGCTCAAGGCGGGCATGACAATTGAAAAAATCCTCGGTTCTAGACCGAGGATTTTTTGTGGCCCCTATCGCCCCGATGGGGCTCCAGGGTGACAATATATCTTACACCTTCTCTAGTGCCTGCGTAAGGTCGGCGATAATGTCTTCGACATTCTCGATGCCCACGCTGAAGCGGATTAGGTCCGGTGCAACGCCTGCTTCGATGAGCTGTTCGTCGCTGAGCTGACGGTGCGTGTGGCTTGCCGGGTGCAGCACGCAGCTGCGGGCGTCGGCCACGTGGGTCACGATGCAAATCATCTTGAGGCTATCCATGAACTGGATGCTCTTTTCGCGGCCACCCTTGATGCCGAAGGTGAGAACGCCGCAGGGGAGGCCGCCCTTGAACTGCTTCTTGGCGAGTTCGTGGTACTTGTTGCCCTCGAGGCCCGCGTAATCGACCCAGGCCACCTTCGGGTGGTTCTGCAGGAACTTTGCGCAGGCGAGAGCGTTCTCGCAGTGGCGCGGCATGCGCAGGTGAAGCGTTTCAAGACCCACGTTCAGGAGGAACGCATTCTGCGGAGCCTGGATGCTGCCGAGGTCGCGCATGAGCTGGGCCGTAGCCTTCGTGATGAAGGCGCCCTTGCCGAAAGCCTTTGTGTAGGCAAGGCCGTGGTAGCTCGGGTCCGGTTCGGTGAGGCCCTTGAACTTGTCATGATGGGCTTCCCAGTCAAAGTTACCGCTATCCACGATGCAGCCACCCACGGCCATGGCGTGACCGTCCATGTACTTGGTGGTGGAATGCGTCACGATGTCCACGCCGAATTCAAACGGGCGGCAAAGAATCGGAGTCGGGAAGGTGTTGTCCACGATCATCGGCACGCCGTGCTTGTGGGCAAGCTTCGCGAAGCGTTCCAAGTCGAGAATCTTGCCGGCGGGGTTTGCCACCGTCTCGCCGAAGAAGCACTTGGTATTCGGGCGGAAGGCCTTCTCGATTTCTTCGTCGCTGGCATCCTGGTCCACGAATGTGCATTCGATGCCGAGCTTCTTCATGGTGACGCTGAAGAGGTTGCTGGTACCACCGTAAATAGCGCTGGTGCTGATGAAGTGGTCGCCCGCCTCGCAGATGTTGAATACGGCGAAGAAGTTCGCCGCCTGACCGGAGCTGGTGAGCATGGCAGCCACACCGCCTTCCATGGCCGCAATCTTGGATGCCACGGCATCGTTGGTCGGGTTCTGCAGGCGCGTGTAGAAGTAGCCGCTGGCCTTCAGGTCGAACAGGTCGGCCATGGCGTTGCTGGACTCGTACTTGAAAGTGGTGCTCTGGTAGATGGGGAGGACGCGGGGTTCGCCGTTTTTCGGCTGCCAGCCGCCCTGGACGCACAAAGTTTCAATCTTGGACATGTTTGCCTCTTGTTTGTTATCGGTTTCAAATATAGCAAAAGGGGGCAGAAAGCGCTATTGCACTTATGCAAATATCTGCATAAAACAAAGGCCCGCCTTGCGACGGGTTTGAATGTCCAATTGATTAAATTCTTCAGTCTATTCAGACATCACGCAGCGGACGTTGTAGGCTCTTTTTTCCGTCTGGTCATCTGCTGTCACATACTTTGGAGTTTCCCAGCTGCCATAATCCTGGAATCGTATCGCCACTTCGTTGGCACTACTCTTCTGGATCCAAAGGTGCCCCTGTCCGTTATTGTTTCCAAAAAGCCAGTTCGAACCTTCTTGCTTGAAGCGGCCGCCAAGAACCCACCATTCGTCCAATTCCTTTCTAGGTTTTTTCTCCATCGAAGCAAGAGCGGCATCCACCTCGTCCTTCGTAGGCAGGCGCCATCCTGATGGACAAACAACATCCTTTGCGCTGTAGGCGTAATAGATGCCATAGTGGTCACAGACATTCACGGTTTCCTTAGTCGCTTCCGGGCCGGGTTCGGTTTCTATTTCTACCGTTGCATCGCATTGATACCCTGTATTCGGCTTATAGGTCAAATTACTTTCCATCCAATATACGGAACCGATCTTGAGCAAGCTGTAGGTCTGATTGTTTCTGACATCCGTGAGCTTCATGGCGGTCATGTCTACCGTAGGTGCGCGTGAATCCACGCTAACCGCAGGGGCCTGTGAGCTGGAGGACTGCTTTACCGAAGAACTAGAATTACCCTTGGAACTGGACGAGCCACCCGAAACATTCGCCCCAGAAGATGCGGGTTTTGTTGCAGAGGACGAACTAGGTGCAAAGTTTTTTTCGCAGCCTTCGGTCCAGCAAAAAATGCCACTGCTGTAATAGAGGCTTCCTTCGGCATCGGCCACATAAATGGTGTCCTTGCCACCGTTAATGACAATCTTATCGCCTGGCTTGGAGGAGCCGCTCTTCGCGGTTGGATTTGAGCCCTCGGGCTTTGAACCGTCATCGTCCGAAGAGGAAGAATCGACATCGCCAAGTTCGTCGACACTTACTTTACTAGGACTACCACCGTCCGAACACGCAGCAAACAAAAATGCTGCACAAAAAAACAGAATCCACGTTTTCAATGCACTCATAGCCTAAATATAACCTCTGGAGTCTAAAAAAGCACGTAAAATTATACTATCTTTTGGCCACTATGAGCAATGTAGAGGTTTTTGACACTACTTTCGCCGTGACCATCCTGGTCATCATGGCGGTTTGCATCCCCACGGCCCTTTTATTGGCCAACTGGTTCTTGCACCCGGGCAAAATCAAGGATACCGCCATCAAGGGCACGTCCTACGAGTGCGGTCTCGCCCATGTGTCGGGTACGGCCAACGAGCGCTATCCGGTCAAGTACTATCTGGTCGCCATGCTGTTCTTGGTGTTCGACCTGGAAGTGGCGTTCCTGTACCCCTGGGCCGTGCAGTTCCTGACCGGCGGCTGGGAACTTTTGCTGGTGCTACTAGGCTTCCTGGTCATCCTGGAAGCGGGCTACCTCTACGTGTTCCGCAAGGGTGTGCTGGACTGGGCTACCCTCAAGGACTAAGTTTCTAGAGTATTCTATCTCAAAATAAAGAACGCAGGATTTCGGTCCTGCGTTCTATTTTTTATTTGAATTTCTACTACTTGAAGTACCGACCCAGCAAGCCTTGGAAAGCAGAGCCGTGACGGGCCTCGTCCTTGCACATCTCGTGAACAGTGTCGTGAATGGCATCGTAGCCCAGTTCCTTGGCGCGCTTGGCAAGAGCGAGCTTACCTTCGGTGGCACCGGCTTCGGCGGCAACCCTGAGCTCCAGGTTCTTCTTGGTATCGGGATAGACCACCTCGCCCAGCAGTTCGGCGAACTTGGCGGCATGTTCGGCCTCTTCAAAAGCGATACGCTTGTAGGCCTCGGCCACCTCGGGGAACCCTTCGCGGTCGGCCTGGCGGCTCATGGCCAGGTACATGCCCACCTCGGTACATTCCCCTGCAAAGTTTTCCCTGAGACCCTGAACCACCTCGGCATCCAGCCCTTGGGCAACGCCAATCTTGTGTTCGTCGGCCCAGACAATCTTGCCACCGGCGCTCTGTTCTACCTTTTCGAAGAACTTGCTCTTGGGGGCCTTGCATTGGGGGCATTCATCCGGGGCTTCCGGTCCCATGTGCACGTAGCCGCAAACCTTACAAACCCATACTTTCATACTATATCTCCTTTCCGCTCCTAAGCGGGGTTGGTGTGTGAATTTTAATGCGAGCGCTAGGCCTTAAAACTGTCCAGGGCCTCGTTGGGGCCGATCAAGAACAGCACGTCGTTTTCCTTGAGCACGTAGTCGGCGATGTTACCGATCTTGGGCTTGGATTCCAGCGGGTCGCGGATGGCAATCACCTGGATGCCGTACTTGTGGGTCAGGGACAAATCCTTAAGAGTCTTGCCCTGGAACTTTTCGGGGCACACGATCTCGATAATGGAGAAGCCTTCCATGAACGGCAAGAAATCCAGCATGTTGGGGCGGTTGAGCCGCTCGGCCAGGCTGATGGCGGAATCCCTTTCCGGGTGGAAAATGTCGGACACCCCCAGCTTTTCGAGGATGCTGGTATGGGCCGCACTGCTGGACTTGGCAATGATATGCTTTACGCCCAACTCCTTCAGGTTCAGCACCGTAAGGAGCGAGGCCTGCAGGTTCTCGCCTATACAGACGATAACGGAATCCGTTTTTTGCAGCGGGATAGACGAAAGCTGCTTGAGGCGGGTACTGTCCGCCACAATCGCCTGAGAAACAGAACTGGAAATGTCCTGCACCTTGTCGGGGTGGCTGTCGATGACCATCACGTCGTGACCCAGGGAGGTCAGGTGCTTGGCCAAAAAAATGGCCGAGTTCCCGAGCCCGATAATTACAAATTGTTTAGAAGCCATGGCTTAAATATAGTTACTAGTTAATAGTTACTAGTTAGTAGTTGATGCTGGTTCGGGATGTTTAATACCTTAATCGCAAAAAAATTCTTGTTTTTTTTGTGTTCTAGTAACTTAGAACTCAGAACTAGAAACTGCGGCGAAGCCGCTAGCCCACCATGATATCTTCTTCGGCGAACCAGGTGGTGTTCTGGACACGACCCGCCACGGCAGAAATCAAGAAGAGGGGGCCCATACGGCCAATGAACATCACACAGCAGATAACCACGCGACCAATGGTAGAAAGCTCACCTGTTAGTCCCATGGAAAGTCCGCAAGTACTGTAGGCGCTCACCACCTCGAACAACACCTTGAGGAAAGAGGACTGGCCAGCTCCGGAAACCCCTCCGGGGATTTCGGTACAGAGCAGAATCAGGGTCGCAAACACAATGACCACGATGGCCACCACGAAAATCCGCACCGCCTTATCAACAGTGGTCTCGGGAATGGTACGACCAAGAACCTGGGTCTTTTCGCGCCCCAGCAGGCGGTTGAACCCCAAAAGCCCAATCACCGCAGCGGTAGTCACCTTCACGCCACCACCGCAGCTGCCGGGGTTTGCACCGATGAACATGATGACGATAAAGAAGAACAGGGAGCTGGCACACAGGCCGGGAACATCTACCGTGTTGAGCCCAGCGGTGCGGCTGGTAAAGGCCATGAACAGGGTGGATTCAAATTTCTGTCCGACGCTCAGGTCGCCAAGGGTGTTGTTCCATTCCGTAAGCGAGAACACCAGCACGCTGGCCGCCACCACAAACAGGGTACCGAAGGTCGCGATGCGGGTATGGAGCGAAATTTTCCGGACCTTGCGCTGCTTAAAGTCAAACACATACTGGAGTTCCGTCACGGCCAAGAAACCAAATCCCCCCGCCAGGGCAAGGACGCAGGTGGAAATGTTCACCAGGGGATTCAGCTGGAACTGCACCAGGGAATCCGGGAACAGGCTAAAGCCCACATTACAGAAAGAACTTACCGCCTGGAACACCGAGACGAATATGCGGTCGTAAAGCGTGGCGCCAGAGAACTGGGTAAAATAGACCGCCGCCCCGATCAGTTCGAGGATGAAGGTAAAGGGCAGAACCGCCTTCAGGATTTTCGAAGGGTCGATGTTTCCCTCTTGAGAGAATGCCGAAAGCAGCACGGACTGGTGGTTAAAGCCAGGGTGCATGCCCGCCAAAAGAATCAAGGTGGTAGATACCGTCATGATTCCAAGACCGCCCAGCTGCATCAGCACCAGTAGGACCCAGTCGCCAAAGTGGGTAAACGTACTGCTGATATCCAGCACAGAGAGCCCCGTGACGCATACGGCAGAAGTGGCGGTAAACAAGGCTTCCAAAAAGGAGATGGGCGTCCGGAGCGATACCGGAAGCCGAAGCAAAATAGCGCCAACAAGAATCAGCAACAGGTAACCCAGAACTACTAGCGTGATGGGGTTGGTCTGTTTCTTCTTGGCAACGGGGCCGTCGGCAAAACGCAGGCCCTGGTACTTGGAGCGCAACATGGGGGGCAATATAGCAAATAGTTGTCAGTTATGAGTTGAGAGTTGTTCTATTGATGGAAACCAGCCTTCGACTAAAAAGCTAAATTTGGCGCCGTCATGAAAAACTTGCGCGCCATCCTGATGCCCGTGGCCATTTTACTCGGAATTTTGATTCCCCAGGCCCATGTACTGTCGCCCCTGATGCCTTTTTTGATCGGGACCATGATGTTCCTCACCTTCGTGACGAAAATCCCGCCCCAGACCCACGGTTACACCTTCAAGATAGAGATTCGCGCCTTCGTGGTAAGCCTAGTCCTTATCGGCGTCCTGTGGGCTGTCGTTTCCGTCTTCAACCTCCCGCGGGAAGTCCTCCTGGGCGGGGCCATCATCGCCCTGTGCCCGCCTGCAAACGCGGCTCCCGTCATGGCGAAAATGCTGGGCGGTTCGGCATCGCTGGCCCTGAAAATATTCTTGAGCGGGAACCTGATAGCCTGTTTTTCTATCCCGCTGATTTTTGGCTACCTGACCGGAGCGGACGCGAGTCTCTCTGAAATAGCCTGGAAAATTTTCAACACCATCCAGCCCATCATCAGCATCCCGCTGGCTTTTGCGTTGGGGCTGCGGGCGTTCTACCCGGAACTTGCCGACAGGGCGGCCAAGTTCCAGAAGTACACCATGTTCGTGTGGACCTTCTCCGTATTCGTGATTTTGGCCAAGGCGAGCTTCGACATCCGCGAAATGGGATTTGCCGACCTGTGGAACAGCGGGAAACTGCCAATGATGGCAGGGATTTCGTTGGTACTTTGCATTTTGCTGTTCTGGCTGGGCTGGTTCTGCGAAAGAAACCGCCGGCCCATCGAAGGCTCCCAGAGCATGGGCCAAAAGAACACCACGCTGGTCATCTGGATATCTACGCTTTACGCAGGTCCGGTGGTGGCCCTTGCCCCCACCTGCTACGTGGTCTGGCAAAACCTGGTGCTCAGCTGGATGAGCCGCAAGAAGCTTTAACGGATGCGGACCTGCCGGGCCTTACGTTGACTATTTCCAGCCCGCGGTTTTGGACCACAATGCCGAAACCATGAATCCTCACGGAGGCGAAGTCCCTTATAGAAGAGGGGTCTTTTTTATATGTCGGGTCTTCTACCCAATAAGGGTATAGGGTCAAGGTGCTGTTTTGCTTGTAGACGGCATCCAGCTCATAAACCTTGGAGAATTTTTTATCGTAATACCAGCCTTCAAAGGTATAGCCTGTTTTTGATGGAATCTTGAGTTCAATATTTTCACTTTCGATATTGTAGGTGGCGGGGTTCTTCTGGTTGTTCTTTCCGCCATCCAGTGCTATTTGTTGGCGGAATCGGCAAACCAGGCTAGATTCGCCTCATTCTCAATGAGAAAATATTTCTGCTTGTCTATGGTTTCTGTTTTGGAGGGCTTCGTTTTGGTTTTCCCATCCCATGCAACAAATGACAAACCGACCCCCACCACAAAAAGCAGCAGGGTAAAAAATATTACCGAGCGAGGTTTTTGCACAAATCACTCCTTGATACTGACCCAAACTCGCCATACAGCGTATTGCAAAACTCTACAAGTTGAAAACAAACAAAAAAACATGAAAAATCCCGACAAAATGATAAAAGGGCAAAAAATATGCCCTTTGTCACATTTTCAGAACGTAAGCCGCGTTATTCTAACCTGGAATAATGCCAACAGATGCCCAGGTTTCAATTTTTTACAGATGCGCCAATCTGTTTCTTCTTGAGCCAAGAACCGCACAGGTACATCGTAAAGATGATGCTTGTAATCAGGAACATGGCGATGCTGATGCAGGCCAGGTCGCCGATGCCCTTGAGGCCGCGGTGAGTAGTGAACAGGAACCCGACAAAGCCCGCGATGGTGGTGGTGGAACTTGCCATCACGTTGCGACCGGTGGTGTCCATCAGCTGGCGGAGCGTCAGGTCCTTGTCGCCCATCCATGAGGT
>JAEDLI010000059.1 GCA_016295375.1 Fibrobacter sp.
CGCGTGGCTAGTATCCTAGGGCAGGGCCCGCATATGAAGAACCACCGGCTATGATGGTGGGTTCCTTTTTAGGAATAAAAAAACGGCACATCCTTTGATGTGTCGTTTTTTATTTATACCCCCAAGCGGACTCGAACCGCTGTTGCGGGAATGAAAATCCCGAGTCCTGGGCCACTAGACGATGGGGGCGAGCGAACCAAATATATAAAAATCCGCCCAGATTTAAAGGCTCCGGGCGGAATCTTTTTGAGTTTTTTTGAAAAGGCCTGCTAGACCATGGCGGCGCTGAAATCCGCCTTGGTGCAGAGGGTTTCTTTGCCCTCGGCGTCGACGGTGTAGAGCTCTCCGCTGTACTTGAAGATGCCGTGGCGGGCCATGACCAGCTTGGCCTTCAGGACGATTTCGGCAGGGGGGATTACCGGTGCGCGGAATCGGCAGTTTTCTACGCCCATAAAGGCGGGACGCTTGCCCGTAGTTTCCGCTTCGCGGCCGATTATGGTCAAGAGCGTTGCCGCCTGGGCCATAGATTCAATTTGGATTACGCCGGGGAGCACGGGGTTTCCGGGGAAATGCCCCTTCAGGAATCCTTCTTCGCCGGTCAGGTGCCACTTGCCTACGATTTCCATGTTCTCGGCGTCGAGGCTGAGGATTTCGTCAACGAAGGCGAAGGGCGCTTTTTGCGGCAAGATACCGTGGACTGTGTCGGCCTCGTAGAGGATTCCGTCTTTGTTTGATTTGGGTAATGATTCGAGTAGGGACATTTTTTCTCCGTAATATGCGGGCGAATGGTTAAAGTTTCAGCTGACTTAATCTTGTTTTATCTACTTGTTCAAATTCTTCGGTTATCTCCTTGCTGGGGGCCTTGGTGCAGAGGCTTACGATCACGATGGTCGCAAAGCTAAGCACGAAGCCGGGCACCAGTTCGTAAATCTGGAAGATTTCGGCGGAGAATCCGGAGAGGTAGAACTTCCACACGAAGGTGGTGATGCCGCCCACGAGCATGCCCGCGATGGCGCCCGGAAGCGTGGTACGCTTCCAGAACAGGGCAAGGAGCATAATCGGGCCGAAGGTGGCGCCGAAACCGCCCCAGGCGAAGCTCACGAGGCTCATCACCACATCCAGGAAGCTCTTGCCCTGTGCAGCGCCGTCGGCGCTGGGCGCCCCCTGCATGGCGACGATGACTGCGATAACCGTAATGAGCACCACGACGCCGCGGCTCACCCACATGACTTCCTTGTTGCTCGCATTCTTGCGAAACAGGTGCTTGTAGAGGTCGTTACTGAAGGCCGAAGCCGAAACCAGCAGCTGCGAGTCGGCGGTACTCATGATGGCGGCAAGGATAGCTGCCATGAGGATGGCGGCGACAGCCGGGTGGCAGAGCGTCTGGCAGAGAACCATGAAGATGCGTTCCGGGTCGGCGACGGTAATGCCGTTGGCTTCTACGTAGTAGCGTCCGAGAATGGCAATCATGATGGCGGCACCGAGGCAGATGGTGACCCAGGTCATGGCGACGCGGCGGGAGAACTTGATGTCTTCGGCGTTCTTGATGCTCATGAAACGCACCAGAATATGTGGCATGCCGAAGTAGCCGAGACCCCAGGCGAGGCTAGAAATCAAGGCGATAAGCCCGATGGACTTGCCGGTGGTGGCGTTGGTGAACAGGCTCAACAGGTAGGGGTTCTGTGCGTTCACGGCGTCCATGGTCGCTGCAAATCCGCCCGAGCCGGTCATGATAATCGAAGGAATCGCGATGACGGCAATCAGCATCATGGTCGCCTGGATAAAGTCCGTCCAGCAAACGGCAAAGAAACCGCCCATGAAGGTGTAGCTCACCACGACGACCGCACCGATGATAAGGCCCGTGGTGTAGTCCATGCCGAAGATGGTGCCGAAGAGCTTCGCGCTAGCCACAAAGCCCGAAACCGTGTAGAACAGGAAGAACGCGAGAATGAAGATGGAGGCGATAACGCGGATGATTCCCTTGTTGTCGCGGAAGCGGTTCGCAAAGAAGTCGGGCAGCGTGATGGAGTCACCGCAGAAGTGGCTGTACTTGCGGAGCCTGCGGCCCACGATTTTCCAGTTGAAGTAGGTGCCGATCACGAGGCCGATACCGATCCACGCTTCGGAAAACCCGCTCACGAAGATGGCGCCCGGGAGGCCCATCAAAAGCCAGCCGCTCATGTCGGAGGCCTGTGCGGACATGGCCACGACCCACTTGTTCATGCCGCGGTTGCCCAGGTAGTAGGCATTCAGGCTGTTGGCCTTTTTGGAAAAGTAAAAGCCGATGCCAAGCATCATCAGCAGGTACAGGATAAAAACGGTAATGACCATTTGAAGTCGTACTCCTTTTGTTTTCTTCAAAATTAAAAATTTTCGCCGAATTCTTTATTTATATTCTAGTCAAATTGGAAAAATGCCGATGAAATATGGTGAAATTGTCCAGGGCGAGTTCTTGGAGCGGCCAAACCGCTTTATCGCCCACGTGAAAATCGACGGCGTAAAGACGGTAGTCCACGTGAAGAACACGGGACGCTGCCGTGAACTGTTGCAGTCCGGCGTGAAAGTCTTTCTGGAAAAGTCGAAAAATCCGGAACGCAAGACGCCCTACGACCTGGTGACGGTGGAAAAGGTCACTCCCCGCGGGAAAATCCTGGTGAACATGGACAGCCAGGCCCCTAACAAGGTGGCCGCCGAATGGATTCGTTCCAACCGGGAGCGTTTTCCGGAGATTACCTTCCTGAAGCCGGAATACACCTTCGGGAATTCCCGCTTCGACTTTTACATCGAATATCGGGGAGCGGGGAAGACAAAGGCGCAGAAAGCGCGGCTCCACAAGATGTTCCTGGAAGTGAAGGGTGTGACTCTGGAATACGACGGTTCTGCCTCTTTCCCCGACGCTCCGACGGAGCGGGGCGTCAAGCACCTGCGGGAGCTGACCCGCATTCTTGGGACCCAAACATCTGCAGACGACGGAACACCTTACGAATGCGGCGTGCTGTTTCTGGTCCAGATGAAGGGCTGCCACCGCTTTGGACCCGACGAAAAAATCCATCCGGAGTTCGCGGGAGCCCTGCGGGATGCCCAAGACGCAGGTGTAGAAATCTTCGTGGTGGACTGCAAGGTGACTCCGAAGACGGTTACCGCCGACAAGCCCGTGCCGCTAGTGCTTTAGGCATCGCTGTCCAGTGTAAATCCCCGCCTGAAATTCTCGATGAGGCAGCAGCTGATGCTTACGTCGGTCTCGTATTCGGGAATGTCTTCGCGCTTGAGCCACATGGCTTCGGATAGTTCTTCCTTTTGCATGTGGATGGTGTCATCACCGTCCAGTTCGGCGGTGAAACCTGCGATAAGCGAGTCGCTGAAAGGCCACGGCTGGCTCCCGAAATAGCGGACGTTTTTCACACGAAGGCCCGCCTCTTCCAGAACCTCTCGGTGTACCGCCTGTTCCAAGCTCTCGCCGATTTCCACGAATCCCGAGATCAGGAAAAGTCGCGGGTTAGGGTTGTCGATATTGTGGGCCATCAGGAGCTTGTCACCGTTGTGCACGGCCACAATCACAACTGGTGAGATTCGCGGGTATACTACGTTCCCGCATTTCGGGCAAACCATGGAACGTTCTTTTTCACCGTGAACCATCGGGTGTCCGCATTTGCCGCAGAACCTGTTCAGGGATTCCCAGTGGGCGAGGTGGGTGGCCGTAGCTCCACCCAGGCGTTCTACGGGGCTCATATTGCGGAAAGTCCGGCTGACCATGTATTCGTATCCTGCTGGGGCAGCGGATTTTGCCGCCGCACAGTCAACGCCCGATTGACTCACGTCGCTGTCATCCAAAAAGAACGCCGTCTCGTCGATACTGAAAAGGTAATGACCTTCGAAATCGGCAAGGCTCTTGCCTTCTAGTTCTAGTAGTTCGCCTACGCGGGGAATGGTGTAGGCGGTACCCTTCTTCAATAAGGTTTTTGCTCCGTCATACCGAATGACAAAATCCGTAGATTTCGGTCCACAGATTTTGAATTCGTTGTAGAGCTTGTGGGGGAGTATTTCGTGGATCATTCAATTGTCTCTTTTTTGCGGAAACAATATAGTCAAAAAAAAGAACCCGCATTGGTGCTGCGGGTTAGTGGAGTAAAAATGAACCAAACTTATTTCAATTTTCCTTTTTCTTTTCAATACAGTAGTCAACTTTCCCGCTTGCGTCTACATGATACTTCTGGCAGTCGTATTTTGATATATCTTTTTTTTCATAGTTATTGCACTTGTCCTTTTTTGTGTTGTAGCTTTTGCATTCTTTGATAGTATTATCAACATTATTCATATCAATGGTAGTAGTAGTTCCATCCTGTTTCGTGATGGTGACTTCTTGAGGAACCGGAGTTTCGAAGTTTGCATCGTTACCTCCATTTGTTTCTTCTGGGTTAGGTTCGTTATTGTTGTTTGATCCTCCGCCAGTTCCACCACCGGAACCGCCTCCTCCATTTCCGCCAGAGCCAATGTTTCCGCCTTGTCCACTGCCTGTGCTTGTAGGTGTGCTGGAGGTGCTGCTACCTGCGTTTGCGTTGCTGCTTTGACTTGTGCTGCTTTTTCCGCTGGTGCTGCTGGAGGCGCTAGATTTGGACTGGTTGCACATCTGATTGAGAATGTCTTTTTTCTTGTCGGCGTTACCGTCACCGTCCATATCGATAATGGTAAGGCCAGAACCCTTGGCTTTTCCTGAAGGAACAAACATGTTACATTCCTGCACAAATACGAAACCCTTAGCCTGCTTGCTGCAGGGGTCACTATTTCCGTTCCCGCCGCCGGTTTTCAGGTCGCTGCATTTTTTCTGTATTTCGTCCTGGTTCGAACCGCTGGAACCGCCAGAGGCGCTTGTGGGGTCACTCTCACTGGAATTGGAGCTGTCGACGGTCTCAGGGTCGTCGGTCGGTGTAGAATTGGATGCGCTTGATTTAGGAGTAGATGCTTGAGCCGTAGCTTCGCAGGCTCCGGCAGGGACTGCCCGGACATCCCAGTTGCGAGTCAGGTAAGTGCACCCCAGTCCGGAGACGATATGGTTGTAACTAAGGCTTTTGTTTTCGACGGGGTCGATGGTCACCGTCCACACACTGTTCATTTCACATAGGTTCAGTTTTTCCAAGTTGAAAGCCTGCCAGCCCACGACACCGTTGTCGGCAACATCAATGTCGATTTCTCCGACAATACAGCCCTCATATTTGAAATAATTGCTGGTGCCGTTTCCTGGAGGGGTATAGCCGATAAGGTCCCAACTGGCTATGGCCTTTTTTTCAGACAGGAAAGCATCTTGTAACTTGGTATATGTGGCTGCAGCAATGGGCACTTCCGAGGCCTTGGCCTTGGCAATGTATCCGAACAGTTTTGGCACCGCAACGGCTGCAAGGACACCTATGACAATGACCACCACCATGACTTCAATGAGTGTAAACCCTTTTTTCATTCCCATATACCTCAAGTCTTTTTTTGATAATAATTACGAAAAAAAAGCAAAGCCGTTTCTTTAGCTGCCGCAACAGGCACAACAACTTTTAAAATTTTTTTTGCTACAATCCATTTTTTTCTCTTTGCCCTGCCCGGTGGCTCCACCTCCTAGAGAGCACTGACTATCGTTAGAGCAGGCTGTATTGGTCCCAGGACAAGTGTCTTCCGTGTTCTGTTCCGGCTCCGGTTCATCCGGCTCTGGCTGTTGCGTCTCCGGCTGCTGTTGTGGCTCGGGGTCGCTGCTTGCTTGCTGGGTGTTGCCGGAGCTGCCTTCACATTCGTCACCGATGCTTCCAACGGTCCAACTGGTGGTGAGCATGCCGCATTCTTCGGAATTCACCAGGTTGGCGTATTTCAGGTGGTGCTCGGCAATGGCCGTTACCTGGACGGCCCAGGTTCCGTTGTTCCCGCTACACTGGTTGAGGGTGTTGCGGTTGGTCGCTTTCCAGCCAATAACCGTCAGTTTTTCGCCTGTGAAGGGGGTGTCTTCCTCTAGGCAACCGCTGTATTGGAACTCATTGGATACCCCGTTGGTACCCGGAGCATTGTATCCGATGTTTTTCCAGCTTCCGATGATGGTCTTTTCGCTCTGGTAGGCTTCTTGAAGTTGTACGTATGTACCTGCCGCTGTGGGGACCTCGCTGGCCTTCGCCTTGGCGATCATTCCGAAAAGCTTTGGCACGCCAACGGCCGTCAACACGCCTATGATGACGATGACCACCATTATTTCGATGAGGGTGAAGCCTTTTTTCATAAAATCCCTTGATCCCGATGAATACGACGAATATAGTTTATTTGCATTAGTTTGTGCTTGTTTTAAAGCGAAATGTACAAAAAACGGCACGAAAAACTTACATTTGTAGAAAATTTGGCGTTTTTAGGCAAATTTTGCCCTTTTTTGAGAATGTTGCACCTGTCCTGGTTTTACATTACCTACATTTGGCCTAAAGTTTCCTGTGCCCTGAAAAGCCCATGCTGGCGCCCTACTGGGTGGCCCGCAAGGAGAGAACCCCGTGAAAGCCGGGGGCGGTCGCGCCGCTGTAAGGGAGGACGAAACCGGCATGAACCAATGCACGAGCTGTCGTGTGTGAAGGAACCGGGAGTAGATTGAGCCCCGAGCCAGAAGAACTGTGGGAAACGCTTTGTTGAGGAACGATGCGAACGACATCTTTCTGCAAGGCCGCATACGCTGCGGCTCTTTGGTGCTGTGCTGCTACGGGTTTTGCCGTGGCTCACGTGCCTGATGCGGCCCCGGTCCAGGACCTCGGGGTGTCCGAGGTGTCCGGTGACGACGGGTACAAGCCTACAACAAGTGCCAATTATACAGAAATTACCTCCGATGCTTGGGAGGGCAAGGGCCTGTCGGCGGCAGACCTTCTCTCGACGCTGCCCGGAATTCAGTCCTACAAGCAGGGCGGGCTAGGCAGTTTCCAGACGGTATCTATCCGCGGGATTGCGGCCCGAAATATTCTGATTTGCGTGGACGGCGTGCCGCTGAACGACGCTAGCGGCGGGGCGGTGAACCTGGGATCCATCGACCTGAACCAGATGGAAAAGGTGGAGGTTTACAAGAACAACGTGCCGGCGAAATTTGGCGTGTCCGGTCTCGGCGGGGCTATCAACTTTGTGACCAAGAACGCTGTCAAGAAAGGCGGTAGGGTCCTTGCCGCCTACGGAAACCACAACACCTGGGAGGGTTCGTTCCAGGTGGCAACTCCGGTGACTGACAGCATTATGTTCGCCTCTTCTTTTGCTACGAGGCATTCCGACAATGACTACGAATATACCAACCGGAACGGTACCCAGTACAACGACGAGGACGACTACACCGCCACCCGCGAAAACGCCGAGTTCACCGATGTCTCCGGGAATGTCCAGTTCCGTATGCTTCACGGGAACGGGTATTTTTCCACCTTGTCGGCGACGGCCTCCAGGGCCGAAAGCGGAAACCCCGGCAAGGAACAGAATCAAACCAAGGTAGCGAAGTTTGTGGGGGAGTCTGCGCTGATCCGCTACGGGCTTGAATCGGTAGGCTACCTTGATGACAAGTTGTTCTTGTATGGCGCTCTTTCGGCACGGTTCGACAAGAACATGTCCAGTTCCTTCTACCCCCTGGACCACATCGGCTTTGGGAACAATGTCTTTATGGATTACGGAACGGCCACCTACAAGCTGGTTCCCGAACTGTGGACCGAGTTTACTCCTTTGGAGCATTTGACCGGAACGGCCCGCGTGGCCTATGAATGGGAACGTGCCGAAGCCCGAGGGAATTCCAAGGGCTGGGCGCTGGACCGTAAGACCTTCGTTGGTTCCGGAGATTTGTATTACCAGTTTTTCAAGTATGCAGGCCTCGGCGGCGAGGGCTCCGTGCAGGTGCTGAAAGACCGACTGGACAAGGGAACCTTTGTACTACCGACGGGGAGCCGTACCCTGGAAAAAGCGGCGGATCGGGACGCCACTTTTGCGGGCCGAATTTATTCAAGGTTCGGTGCCAGCGCTTCTCCATTGACGGGGGAGGTTTCCATAGGCCGCTTTTACCAGCAGCCGGCCTTGATGGAACTTTACGGGACTTTCCCCGGCGCGGTTTCCAATCCGGAATTGAAACGGGAAAAGGCCACCAAGTTCGAGGCGACGGGTACGTACCGGTTTCCGGGGAACCGCACGACTTTTCAGGCCACTTATTTTGAGTCCCATGTGGAAGATGGAATCTATTGGCTGATGTCGGTGGAATTGTTGCGCCCGGAGAATGTGGCCCGTTCCCTTGTTCGTGGGGTGGAGATGGAATTGAACAGTAGCCCCACGAAATTTTTAGATGTGGTGCTTCGGGCGACTATCCAAAAGACAAGGGACCGTTCCCATTCCAACACCTATAACGGCAACAAGCTCCCCGGTGAGCCGGATCGCAGCTATTATGCAGAAGCGACCCTTCATTTGCCATTCCGTTTCAACTTTATTTGGGCTTCGGACTGGCGAAGCGTTATGTATAGCGACCGAGCCAACAGAACGGACCAGCCGGCCGTGGCGACCCACCGTGCCTCCCTTTCGTACAATCCCTTTGATAATACCCGTTTGACTTTTAGCGTGAATAATATTACCGACGAAAAGTACCGAAATTTTTATACGCCTTTCCCCATGCCAGGGAGGGAATACAAGTTCACAATCATACAGGGGTTCTAGCCCCCTCGCTATATGGAGTTCATAGAGTTATGGCAAAGTATAGTGTAAAGCCAGAAAAGGACAAAACATGAATAAAAAACATAATGTCATTGCGAATATGCAAGGTGTCATTGCGAGCATGGCGAAGCAATCTCTCGCCTGCATTGCTGTGGCCAGCCTTGCTTTTGGTCTCTCCGCTTGCGGTGACGACTCCAGTTCTTCTAGTGCCAGCGGCCCGCTCGTAGGCGACGCAGAACTTGCCGGTGTCATTTTTGACGGCGGCGACTATCAGGTCCCCGAAGGAGAACTCCGTTGGATCGATGTGGAGGGCAACATCTCCGAAAAGAGCCTTTCGTTCTACCAGGATTCAAGAGTCGCGACCAATGGCAACGACGTGTTCGTTATGGAAGGTCTGGGCACGGACAATATTTCCCTTGTCAAGCCCGAATTCATTGAAGAGGGCGCCAAGAAGGCCGTGGCCTGGCAGGTGAAATTCGAAAATTCCAACCCGGTGGACATGGCTTTCGATGGCGAAGAAGCCTGGGTGGCTCTCCAGAATGCCGACTCCCTTGTGAAAATTTCTACCAAGGACGGCAAGGTCGTAAAGTCCATCAAGACAGGCGAATTTGCCTCTGAAGGTCAAATTTCTCCGTACGTGGTGGATGTGGAACTTGAAGATGGCTCGCTTTATGTACTGATGCAGCGCTATTCTATGGATGCTAAGTACAACTTTACCTATCCGAAAGGACTTGTGGCCATCTATGACGGTTCTACCGGCAAGCTGCAGGACACGGTTCAGCTTGTGACGAAAAATCCCACAAAGTTAACCCTCTACAAAGGCAACCTTTATGTGGCCTCTCTGGGTGAATACGATGGCAAGGCTGATGACAACCGCGGAATTGAAAAGGTTTATCTCGATGCCAAGAAATCAAGTCTTTTAATTTCTGGTAAAAAACTGGGTGCCGGTATCTACGGGTTTACCGCAGAAGATGGAATTGCCTTTGCGGCCCTCTATAAGGAATGGGGCAGCACGCCGGTTGTAAAGATCGACCTTGAAAAGGGTTCTTTCGAAGAAGTGAAGGGCATTGCCGATGCACAGGCCACCCTTGCTTACAAGGATGGTGCTCTCTATGTGGGCGACCATACCATGGGCAAGGAAAAGATCTATGTCTATAAGGACGGAAAGCTGAGTGGCTTTGAACAGCCCAAGGGTGCCCAGGCTCCCTACAGCATCGCCCTATTCTAATTGACATATCACATTTATTTTTGAATATAGCCTTGCGGGTAAGCTTCGCGGGGCTTTTTCTATATTTGGGGCGCTTATGGAAGACCTGAAAAAATACCTGGATTTGGCGGAACGCTTGGGCCGCGAGGCGGGGGAGCTTTGCCTTCGCCTGCAGGGCGAACTGGGCGACGTGAAGTACAAGTCCGCAAAGGACGTGGTGACCATCGCCGACGTTGGCAGCGAAAAACTCATCGTGGAAGGGATCCGCAAGGCGTTTCCAAGCCATTCCATCCGTACCGAAGAAATGGGCGTGGTAGAAGGTTCCGACCCGGATTACCGCTGGATTATCGACCCGGTAGATGGAACCGTGAATTTTAGCCGGGGAATTCCCCTGTGGGGAATTTCCATCGCGCTCCATTATAAGGGTAAGCCCCTGGTGGCAGTGATAAACCTGCCCAAGCTGGGAGAGTTCTTTACGGCGACCCTCGGGGGTGGCTCCTTCATGAACGGCAAGCGGGTCTGCGTGAGCAAGGAATCCAACCCGCTCCATGCCATCGTGAGCAACGGGGATTTTAACGTGGGTGTGGCGACAGAAATCAACGCCCGCAATTCCAAAAATTTTGCCCGGGAGGCGGAGGCCTTCGAGCGGGTTAAGTGCCTGGGTTCTGCGGTGGTAGAATCCTGCTTTGTGGCCTGCGGCCGCATAGACGGATTCGTGATGACCATGAGTTTCCCCTGGGATATTGCCGCCGGAGCCCTGATGGTTACGGAAGCGGGTGGCATGGCCACCCATATCGACGGCACACCCATGCAGTTCGTGGACTCGGAACAGGTGCTTTTCAGCAACGGCCTGATTCATGAAACCCTGGTAAAGACGGTCTCGTAGCGTATTGTAGGATTGTATCATGAGAATCCTGTTTACCGATCTGGACGGAACCCTGCTAGATGACAACAAGGACATTTCCGTAGACGATTTGGCCGCCATCCGCAAGATGATTGAGGCCGGCCACAAGTTCGTGATGACCACGGGGCGGCCCTTGACCAGCGTCAAGAAGCTGGCGGAACGGTACAATTTTCTGGAAGCCGGATTTTACCTAGTTAGTTTCAACGGCGGGCTCATTTACGACTGCGGGGCGAAAAAGCCCATATTGACCCGTCGAATTTCCGTTGACGACGTGAAGTTCATTATGGATGCGGCTTTTAGCTCGGGAATGCACGCCCATACCTACGCCGGAGACCTGGTGGTTTCGGAACACGAGACGGAACAGCTCAAGAACTACTGCCGCCTGATGCAGATGGACTACGTGGTCGTAGATGATATCCAGGAGTATTTTGCTGGAAAAACCGGATGCGACGCGGCACCGACGGCTCCCATAAATGTGGTGGTGAAGCCCCCTATCAAGGTGAACATCATTACGCCTTTCGACCATTCGAGCCTGGAAAGTTTCCGTGCCGAAATACGCAAGACAACGGCGGGCAAGCTATTTGACGTATTCAGCAAGCCCGAAATGCTGGAATTTTCGCACCTGCAGAGCAACAAGGGCGACGCGGTGCGCTTTATGGCGGAATTTTACGGAGTCCCGATGGGGGATACCATTGCCGTTGGCGACGAAGAAAACGATTGCCCCATGATTGAGGCGGCAGGCGTAGGCGTTGCCATGGCGAATGCCTCGCAAGTGGTCAAGGATGTCGCCGATTACGTGACGGAACGGGACAACAACCACTCGGGAATCGCCGAAGTTATCGAAAAATTTGTCCTTGTCGATGAATAAGATCGCAGAAAATGATTCTTGGTGCTAGGACTCCAGAATTTTTTTTGCGTTTGCTATTCGCTCGGGTGTCGGCGATTTGATGTCTTTTAGGGCGTAATCAATACCTAGTTGCTGGTATTTTGCTAAAGCTAGGGAATGGTAGGGTAGGACTTCTACTCTTTCAACATTTTTGAATTGGCTGATGAATTCCTTTGTGCGGATTAAGTATTCGTCCTTGTCGCTATATCCAGGGACTAAAACGTGACGGATCCAAATGGGCTTTTGTATTTCATCTAGAAAACGGAACATATCAAGATTGTGATCCATGCTATGCCCGGTCAATTTTTTATGTTCGGTCGGGTCTATGATTTTTATATCAACCAAAAGCAAGTCGGTTGAATCCATCAGCCTTTTGAATTTGGAAAAATATGGTTCCAATCGCACAAAGTTGACACCGGAGGTATCTATACAGGTGTGGATGTTTTTTTGCTTTGCCAATTCGAAAAATTCAATTAAAAAATCAAGTTGCATCAAGGGTTCTCCGCCGCTGACGGTAATCCCTCCATCAGAGCCCCAGTAGTTTTTATACCGGAGTGCTTTTTGTAGCAAGTCGCTTGCACTAATATCATAGGCGCCAACATCGCTTCCGTCAAAATTCCATGTTTCAGGATTGTGGCAGAATAGGCATCGCATAGGGCAACCTTGCATAAAAACGACGAAACGTACGCCTGGACCGTCGACGGAGCCAAAGGTTTCAATTTTATTGATGCGACCAAGGTTCATAACGCAATAATAAAAAAATGTTCCGTATTGGCTGAACAACGCGGAACAATTAAAAATTTCTCAGAGCCGCTGAGATTACTTCTTCGGCTCAATTTTTTCCATACCACCCATGTACGGACGCAGCACTTCAGGAATCAACAGCGAACCGTCCTTCTGCTGGTAGTTGTCGCAGATGCCCACCATCACGCGGGGGGTGGCAAGTCCGGAACCGTTCAGGGTGTGGACGAAGGTGTTCTTGCCGTTAATCTTGGTCTTGATGTTTGCGCGGCGGGCCTGGTAGTCTTCAAAGTTAGAGCAGGAGCTGACTTCGAGCCACTTCTTTTCCACCGGGGCGTAGACTTCCAGGTCGTAGCACTTGGCGGCACCGAAACCGAGGTCGCCCTTGCAGAGGGCCAGACGATGGTAGGGCAGTCCCAGCTTTTCCAGGAGCTTTTCGCCGAAGCGGGTGAGTTCCTCGTGGTCTTCGTAGCTGTGTTCCGGATGGGCGAAGTAAACCATTTCCACCTTGTTGAACTGGTGCAGACGGAGAAGACCGCGGGTATCCTTGCCGTAAGAACCGGCTTCGCGGCGGAAGCAGGCGGAGTAGGCGCAGATGCGCTTCGGGAGTTCGGATTCCGGAATCACTTCGCCGGCGTAAAGGTTGGTCAGAGGCACTTCTGCTGTGGGGATGAGGAACAGGTCGTCGTCCTTGTCGCAGCGGTACATGTCTTCTTCGAACTTCGGGAGCTGGCCCGTACCGCGCATGGTATTGCGGGTCACCAGGTACGGCGGCGTGAATTCCTCGAAGCCGGCCTTCTGGTGTTCGTCCAAAAAGAACTGGATGAGGGCGCGTTCCAAGCGGGAACCGAGACCGCGGTAGACCGGGAAGCCGCTACCGGAAATCTTTGCGCCCCGTTCGAAGTCGAAGATGCCGAGGCGTTCGCCGAGGGTCTTGTGGTCCACGCGGGCGAAGTCATCGTTCTTCACGTAGTAGTCAAACGGAATCGGACCGTCCTTCTCCACCACGTTGTCGCTGCTATCCTTGCCTTCCGGGGAACGGGGGGCGATGTTCGGCACGTGCATGAGCATTTCGGTCTGCTTGTAGTCCAAATCCTTGAGCTTCTTGTCCAGCTCGTCGATCTTGTCGCCCAGGGCGCGCATGGCGGCCACGGCTTCGTCGGCGTTCTCGCCCTTCTTCTTGAGGTCGCCAATCTTCTTGGATTCGGCGTTGCGTTCGCTCTTGAGGCGTTCCACTTCGGTGAGGAGCGGGCGGCGTTCGTTGTCGATGGCGAGAACGTCCTTCAGGCTCACTGTGGTGTACTTCTTTTCGGTTTCAGCAATGTAGTATTCCGGATTTTCGCGGATTTTCTTGATGTCAAGCATTTTATGCCTCGGGTAAAAAAATTACGCGGGTAAAGATAAAAAAAGTAGGGGGTAGGAATTAGGAAGTAAAAAATAAAAAGAGCGGTTCAGGCGTTAAAAGGGGAAAGCCTTCCCCTCGCTTTCGCTATCTTGGCTCCAGCTACCCCTTCGCCTAGGGGGCCACCCCCTAAGACCCCCGCTTTCTAATCAGTATTTTCTAGATTTAAGCCATGCTTTTTGCAAGATGCTTATTTCGGTTAGTGCCCATGTTTTTGGCAGTCCTATTGGCATGCCTCCTTTCGGGCTGTTACAGCTTTACGGCGTCCACGCTGCCAAGCCACATCAAGACGGTTCAGATTCACGAGGTGGAGGACAAGACTTTGGATCCGGTGCTGGCCAACAACATCCGCGCAGGCGTGCTGGACATGTTCAAGAGCAACGCGGGCGGTGTCCGTATTGTGAACGAGAATGCCAACGCCGATTTCGAGATGACTCTTCTCAGCTACACCAACAAGCCCGAAAACTACAACAGCTCGAGTGACGTAGAGACTTACCGCGTCACCATCCGGGTGAGCGTCAAGTTCTACGATAATGTAAAAGACAAGATTATCTACGAGAACAAGTCCCTTTCGGCGGATGGAACCTACGATGTGGCCAAGAACGAATCCGAAGACCGCCACGGCCAGGCCCGCGCCATCGAGAAACTGCAAGACCTGATCGTAGCCAATGCTCTTGCAAAGTGGTAAACAGTGATGAGTCGTGAGTCATGAGTTGTGAGGTGTGAGATATGAGGCACGAACCTCAAAGGGAGCCTTTGGCGACCGAGCTCACACCTC
>JAEDLI010000060.1 GCA_016295375.1 Fibrobacter sp.
CCATCTCGCAAGTCTTCATTTGCTCCCAGGTCTTCTGGGTAGCCACGTATCCCGTGTGGGTATCCGCCTTCACGTCGCCGTGGCCCGGGAAATGCTTAAGGGTTTCCACCACCTTTGCAGAGTCAAGCCCCTGCAAGTAGGCCTGCACCATGTCGGCCACCACTTCCGGGGTGTCCGAAAACGCACGGGGGCCAATCACGATGTTTTCCGGATTGGTGTTCACGTCGGCCACCGGCGCAAAGTCAATGTCAAAGCCATACTCCCGAACATAGGAACCGATGGTAAAGGCCATCTTATAGACCTCGTTCGGGTCCCCGGCCTCGGCAACGGCAGCCATGCTTTCGTACTTGGGAACATCAAAGGTTCCGTTGTTGGCAATGCGGGCCACCCGACCGCCTTCCTCGTCAATGGCCAGCAGGGGCAAACCCTTCAGTTTCCGGATATCCTCGATAAAGGTGACCAGCTGGGACTTGTCCTTTATATTGTGGGCAAAGAGAATCATGCCACCGATGGGATAATTCTCGTTTACCGCAAGCATGGTCCGGTTCACCTCCTGCAGGCTGTAATCCGGAAGCTCCGTATAGCTTTTCCAGTGGATGCTCGTGTCCAGGGCCTCCGGCCGCACCAAAAACATCTGGCCTACTTTCTCCCGAAGGATCAGGTTTTCTATGGCAAAAGGATCCTTGCAGCAATCCTCCGACACGCTGGTAGAGGAATCCGAGTTAGAACAGGAGTCTAACAAAATAAGTAACATGCCGAGGGCGGCCCAACGGGCCACATCCAGTCCCTTCATATTGGCTCCAGTAGATTACTTTAGGCGCTTTTTGAATTTTTTCGCAAAATTTATATTTTTTTGCAACCATCCTCCGCCCCCGCACATCCAAATAGCAGAATGAACGAAAGAGGTGTCTTGAACGGCTTGAAAAGCGGCAGCCGCGAAGCTCTTGCCATACTCTGGCAAGAACATAGCGGCCATGTGCTGAATCTCGCCTTCCGGATGCTCAAGGACCGGGACCAGGCCGAAGACATACTGATGGATGTCTTTGTCCAGGTGCCCAGATCCGTTCAGAAATTCCGTGGCGAGAGCAATCTCGGCACCTGGCTCTACAGGCTCACCGTCAACGCCTGCCTCATGAAACTCCGGGCAGGGCGTCGGCACGCCGAACTGGAAGAAGAAAACTGGGACACTATCGTCGAAAGCGCCCTGGGCACAGAAGAAAAGGAACAGGAGTTTGATACAGAACTTTTAACCCTAGGGCTAAACCAGCTGCCCGCCGAAACACGGAGCATGCTCTGGCTCAAGGACGCCGAGGGGCTAGACATCAAGGATTTGACAGAGATTTACCACATGCCCGACGGAACCATCAAGGCAAGGCTCAGCAGGGCGAGGCACTTTGTAAAGGACTTTTTGACAAGGAAACAGAAAAATGCGTGATTCCATCGACTTTTCCAAAATGGAACGGATTACGCCTAGGGAAGATTCCTGGGACAAGGTCTGCGCACGGCTCGACAAGGCCGAAAAAGAGCGCACGCTCAAGTTCAGCTTTTTCTCAGCCATTCCCATCGCCGCAAGTTTCCTGCTGGTGGGTTTCAGCCTGTTCCTCAGGTCCATGGACGCCAATGAAACCGCTCCGGCCGTCAAGAACCAGGTCGCCGCATACGACATAGCTTCAGCCGACGTCGCCGCATCTCAAGCCGACAGCGCCGTCAATCTCAGCCGCTGGTACGAAAGTCTCGGGCAAGGCGACGATGACCTGGAAACTTTAGACGAGTCCATGGCCATCAGCTATCTACTAAAAGAGGAGGATAAGTAATGAAGGGCTCTGTAAAACTGTTCATCGCAAGCCTCATCGTGCTTGCCGGTGCCGTAGGTTTCTTCCTCGGCACCTGCTGCGGGGTTCACTGCCTGCACAAGCATCCCGACGACCGCATGGGCGCACCCGAAAAAGTAGAGGCCGCCCCGCACCATGTCGATTTCAAGAATGACCACGAAGGCAAGGGCTTCCAAAAAAACTGGCCTCACCCGGCCATGTTCGATTCCCTGCTGCAGTTGACTCCGGAGCAGAAAACCGCCCTGGACAAGCATCGCGAGGATATGGGCAAAACCTTCAAGGAACTCCGCGGACAAAAGAGGTCTGCCGAGAAGGAACTGAAAGAAGCTCTGGACAACGGCGACGAGACAAAAATTGACGAGGCCAAGGGCAAAATCCTTGCCGCCCAAAAGGCCCTACTGGACAACCGTATCAGCGGAGTCAAGAGTCTCAACAAGATTCTCACCAAGGAACAGCAAGAGAAGCTCCGCCAAATCATGAACGAGAACTTCGAAAAGTTTAAAAAAGGCCATCATGGCAAGCGGGGCCCTCGGGAAAGCGGACCTACACCTCCCCCCGAACGGGATGCCCCGCCCCATGATACCCCTTAAATTGAACAGAATTCCTTGATACACAACAAGGTCCCGACAAAAAATAGTCGGGACCTTTCTTGTTTTAGATTGTTTCGCTAGTCCTCTTCGCCCTCGATGGCAGCGGCACCGTTACCGTGCAGGGCCACCAGGCGCACGCCATTCAGGGTCAAATACGGGTCGTAGGTGTCAATCACCTTGCTGTGGCCCATGACCATGCGGCCCCAGCCTCCCGTGGCAAACACGGGAACTTTCTTCTTGCCCATCTCTGCCTTGATTTTGGCCACCAGGGTTTCAAGCTCCGCCATGAACCCGTACAAGAGACCCGCGCGGATGGCGTCGTCGGTGTTGTTGGCAATCACATGCTCCGGCCATTCGATGCTCACCGGCAAGAGCCTGGCCGCCTTCTCGGTCAAAACGTCCAGGCTGGCACTGATACCGGGAATAATGATACCCCCAGCAAAGCCGCCATCCTTCATCACGTCAAAAGTAGTGGCCGTTCCCATGTCCACCACGATGGCATCCTTGTAGCCATGGTCCCGAAGGGCAATGATGTTGCAGAGACGGTCGGAACCTAGCGAAGCCGGGTTCGGGTAAGAGATTGGGCATCCCAGGCAGTTGTCGGAACTCACCACCTGCACAGGCCGCTTTAGCAGGGTCTGCAGGGCCTTGATCCACGGACGCTCATGAGCAGGCACTACCGTCGAAAGCCCCACGTGGGTAATGGTGGAAGGCTTAATTTCGGAAAAACGGACAAGGCCGCCAATGCGGTTCATCACCTCGTCGCTGGTGGTTTCTTTACGAGTGGTGAGCCGCCAGTGGTCCACCACCTTGTCGCCCTTGAAAATACCGAGCACCGTGTGGGAGTTTCCCACATCCACCACAAACGAGAACGTATCCGTCTTTTTCAAATTCTTCATTTAACCACTTGTCATGCCCGGCTTGACCGGGCATCTCCTTTTCTACATAGAGACTATATCCGCATGGAGATGTCGAGAGCTTTCACGCTATGGGTCAACGCCCCAACCGAAATATAGTCAAGGCCAAGGGTGGCGATTTCTTTGGCGCGCTCCAGCGTCATGTTTCCAGAGCCCTCCACCAGGCACGAATCACCGCTTTCCTTGATAATCTTCAGGGCTTCGGCCATCATCTCGTTGCTCATGTTGTCCAGCATGATGACGTCCACACCCTTATTGAGAAGAGCCCGCAGCTGGTCGAAATTTTCCACTTCCATTTCCACCATCAGGCCTTGCTTGTTGTTCTTCTTCACCACTTCAAGAGCCTGCAAAACACCGCCTGCCGCAGCAATGTGGTTGTCCTTCACCAACACCATGTCGAAAAGTCCCATGCGATGGTTGGAACCGCCCCCTACACGCACGGCGTACTTCTGCAACGTGCGGAAACCGGGCACCGTCTTGCAGGTATCCAGCACCTTAGTCTTGCCGCCCTTCAGGGCTTCCTGGAAGGTGTGGGCCACCGTGGCCACGCCGGAAAGTTGCTGGATAAAGTTCAGGAGCGTTCGTTCGCCTGTCAAAAGTTCATGGGTGGTGCCGTCCATTTCGGCAATCAGGTCGCCCTTCTTCACCACGTCACCGTCTTTCTTGTGGAGCGTCACCTTCACGCTTGCCTTCAGTTCCTGGAAAACCAGTTCAATCACCGGGAGGCCTGCCAGCACGCCGTCTTCTTTCGCTATCAGACGGGCATGCTGCCTCTGATCGGCGGGGATAGTCCATTCGCTGGTCACGTCGCCTGTCCGCACGTCTTCGGCAAGCGCCAAGCGGATCATGGTGAGAGCATCTTCGGTAGGAAAAACTGGAGTAGAATTGTCGCCGTACATAATTATAACTTAGGGGTTAGGGGTTAGGATCTAGGATTTAGGGATAGAAACATGAACAACTAGTCTCTAGAACCTAGATCCTAGTCTCTACTGTGCTCCTTTTCCGGTCAAAACCACATAGACCGTCCGCACGAGAATCTGAAAATCCAGAAGTAGGCTCATATTCTCGTAATAATACATATCGTACTGCAGCTTGATTTGAACATCCTCGATGCTGGTGTCATAATGGTGACGAACCTGGGCCCAGCCGGTAAGGCCGGGCTTCATTTTCAGGCGCCCAATATAAAAGGGAATCTGCTCACGGAGCTTGCCAATGAATACGGCACGTTCGGGGCGAGGCCCCACCATACTCATGTCGCCTTTCAACACACACAAAATCTGCGGTAGTTCATCAATACGGGTCTTGCGCAAGAAATGCCCTACACGGGTAATGCGAGGGTCCTTCTTGGTGGCCCACTGAGCCCCGAACTTTTCGGCGTCCGTCCGCATGGTGCGGAACTTGTAAACCGTAAAGGGCTTACCGTACAGGCCGATGCGTTCCTGGGAATAAAAAATGGGGCCGTGGTCATCCAGTTTGATGGCGATGGCCGCCAACAGGCACACCGGCAAGGAACAAAGCCCGATAATTCCTCCAATAACAATATCCAAGAATCGCTTTATCTGCACCTGCCAGGGCGGCATGGCTAAGGGGAAAAGTTCCTGCAGTTCGAACCCGTGAACCAAGTTGCTCTTGAACCGGCCATTGACGGCAGGGTAAAGCTCAGGCACAATGTAGATATGCAAGGGAAGTTCGCAAACCCATACCAGCACACGCATGATTTCTTGCGGAGAAGAGCTGTCGTGAGCGATAATGATTCCCGAGATATGAAACTTTTTGACCAATGCGGGTAAATCCGAATACTTACCCAAAACAGGGACATCGCAAAAATGATGGTCCATCACCTGGTAGCGTTCGTCTACAAATCCCACCACCTGCTGCCCCACCTCAGGAGCTTTTTTCAAAGCTTCTGCAATATTCTTGCCGGATTCCGTACAGCCAAGGACCAGCACCTTGTTCGCCCCGTAACCCCGACGGAGCAACGACCTTAGCCCAAGGTACAGCACCATGCGGAACGCAGCGACCAGCACCAATACAAAGACACCATAGACCAAGATCCAGGTAAAGCGGGAACCATAGATGTAGTTGCCAGTCAGGGGAGCACCGGCGGCCACCTTGCCCATAAACTCAGAGCCAAACAGCCCAACAATAATCAGAACAACACCTACAAAAACAGCCCGCAGAACCCGCAAGACCTGCAAGGTTCTAGACTGTAAAAGCCACGTGCGGTACAGCCCCGTAAAGGTAAACCAGAATAGCCAGCAGATATTCAGAGCACACCCGATATGCCAATAGGCATCCAGGGTCTTGGAAGGGTCGAATTTTTCGGGAATCCAGCCACTATGGAACTGGACCCAGTACGCCAAGACAAAACAGATTGTCAAAGCGAACAAGTCCGAAAGGAGCAGGAGCACCCTTTCCAATGTGGCGGCACGAATCATACAGGCCTACTCTACAAAATGGTCCGTCCAGAAACCAATTTTTAGACCAGGAAACGGATAACCTGGCTCTTTTCCACGATTTCGGGCAGGGCGTCGATAGCGTCCACCGCCTTCGAGGCCTTGCTGTCCTGGGTCTTTTCGGTAATGACCACAATGGAAACCTTGCCCGGGTCCTTCACGTTCTTCTGGATAATAGTCTCGATGGAGATGTTGTTATCGGCGAGAACGCTTGTAATCTTCGCCAGCACACCGCAGGCGTCACGGGAGGTAAAGCGCAGGTAGTAACGAGAGGACGTTTCCGAAATCGGCACCAACGTGGCGGAATTTTCCACATTGAACCAGCCCATGGGGAGCGCCTTGCGGCTACCCATGTCCACAGAACGAGCCAAGGACACAAGGTCCGCCACCACGGCAGAGGCCGTCGGGAGGCGGCCAGCACCGGCACCGGTCTGTACCGTTTCGCCCAGGTTATCGCACTTGAGGTAAACCGCGTTAATCACGCCATTCACGTTGGAGAGCAGGTTGTCGTTAGAGACAAAGCAGGGATGCACACGGGCATCCACGCGGTCGCCATCCCGATGATAGATACCGAGGAGCTTTACGCAACAGCCGATTTCCTTGGCAAAGGCGATATCCTGGGCGGTAATCTTCGAAATGCCGGTCACGTGAATCTTCTCGAAGTCCACACGCTTGCCGCTGCAGAGGCTGGCAAGGAGAGCCGTCTTGTGGGCGGAGTCGATACCTTCGATATCGAAGGTGGGGTCCGCTTCGGCAAAGCCCAGCTTCTGTGCATCCTTCAGCACCACGTCAAAATCCAGGCCTTCGTCGGCCATGCGGCTGAGAATGTAGTTGCAAGTGCCATTGATGATGCAGCTCAGGCTTTCTACCGTAGAGCCGAGCAGGCCTTCTTGCAGGCTACGGATAATGGGGATGCCACCACCTACGGCAGCTTCGAACAGCACGTGCAGTCCGTTCTTGGCAGCCAGCGGGAAAATCTCGTGACCATACTTGGCGAGAAGAGCCTTGTTGGCGGTCACCACGTGCTTGCCGCTTTCGAGGGCAGCCAGAATCCACTTGCGGGGCATGTTGTAGCCACCGGCCAGTTCCACCAGCACATCGATGTCGTTGCCGGCAATCATTTCGTCGGCGTTGGTCGAAACCTTGTAGCCCTTTGCCTTGTAGGGGGCCACTTCTTCTTCGGACTTGGCGCAAATGCAGGCCAGTTCCAGTTCCACACCGAGCTTTTCCTTGTACTCGGCAATTTTCTGCTCCAGAATCTGGATAACTCCGCCACCGACGGTTCCCGTTCCAATAAGACCAATACGCAACATAAGGCGTCTCCATTTTGAATTTTACGGCGGAAAATGTAGTAATTAGGGGTTAGGAGTTAGAGACTAGGGGCTAGGGTTTCAGGTCACAAAGCTTCGTTTTATGCAAAACTTTTGAAACCTAATGTTTCTCACCTCAAAGCGAGTGCAGCGAGCGAGCCGATTGCTATATTTACTCCCATGGAACAGGGATCGGTAAATTCAGCCATTGACTCCATACTCACGGAGCAGAGGCTAAAGAACATCGTCTATCCGGCCAGGCTTTTCCGGGCCAGGCTGAACGAGGAATTCTTGCGGGCAAACCGCACCCGCAAGCCCTTCATCTTTGTCCAGATTTACGCCCACCAGTTCGACCTGTTGGGCTGGGCATGGCCGAACCAGACCGTAGAGCAGACCTGGCGAATCAGCCTCCTTACCATGTTCTCCCACCTCCGGTTCATCGATGTCATCGGCTACCTTTCCGACGGCAACGGCATCGGAGTCATCCTGCTGAATTCCGACCTTTCCACCCTAGAGAATATTCGAAAAGAGATCCTTCACAGGCTAAACGACGCGGGCCTTATCCAGAACCTGCGGCACAAGCCCAAGAAGCCTATCTTCAAGGCCTACCTCTATACCGGCCTCCAAGAAAAGGACAACTTGGAACTGGCCGACACCATCAAGGAATTCAACAGCACCAACGGCAGTTTCTTCCGCGTTGACCGCCTGAACATGGACCACATCTGGCCCCACCCCCACAAAATCCGCTTTCGGCATATCATCAAGCGGTGCGTGGACTTTACAGGCGCCCTGCTGGGCCTGATTATCCTTTCGCCGGTGCTTTTATTCTGTGCCCTGGCTGTAAAGATCAGCGACCCCAAGGGGCCCATCATCTTCAAGCAGACCCGCGTAGGCAAGAACGGCTCGTTGTTCACCATGTACAAGTTCCGCAGCATGTATGTCGATGCCGAAGAACGAAAAAAAGATCTGATGGCCCTGAACGAAACCGGCGGAAAGACATTCAAAATCAAGAACGACCCCCGCATCTATCCCTTCGGCCGCATCCTCCGCAAGTTCAGCCTGGACGAACTTCCCCAGCTGGTGAACATCATCAACGGAGACATGTCCATCGTGGGGCCCCGTCCGCCTCTCCCCGAAGAGGTGAAAACCTACGAACCCTGGCACCGCATGCGCCTTTCCGTAACCCCCGGACTCACCTGCATCTGGCAGGTCAGCGGTCGCAGCAACATCAGCTTCGAAGGGCAGATGCGCCTGGACAACGACTACATCCGCCGTGGCGGCAAGCTGGCCGACGACTTCAAGCTCATCCTCAAGACCTTCAAGGTCGTGTTCAAGGGCGAAGGGGCGTATTAGGGGTTAGGATTTAGGGGTTAGGATCTAGGGGCTAGGTAATAGGTCTTAGGTTTTAGGGCCGCAGGTTTCAAGAAGTGTCATCCAGAACGATTCCTTTTTTCGTCATCCTCGCGCAGGCGAGGATCCGCTTGAAGTGTCTATGGTTAGGGGAAAGCCTTCCCCTGGCTCGCACAACGCCAGCGTTGTTGCTCACCACCCCTTCCAGCGGGGGCTCTCCCCCCGCAACGCCCCCGTTTGCCTTGCAGCCGTAAACTTTGTATATTGTGGACGAAATGCTAGACAAAGAAGTTTTAAAGACCGTCAGCCGCATCGAGCTTTCTGTGCGCGGAACGCTGGACACCGTCATGACCGGTGCCTACCACAGTTCCTTCAAGGGGAACGGTATGGAATTCAGCGAAGTCCGGGAATACATGCCGGGCGACGACGTGCGCACCATCGACTGGAACGTGACTGCCCGAACAGGCTCTCCTTACGTGAAAAAGTTTATCGAAGAACGCGAAATGACCATGCTCTTGATGGTGGACGCGTCCAGCTCTTCGGAATTCGGTTCCGGCAAGCAGATGAAGGGCGAAGTCATGGCGACTTTGACCGCACTTCTCGCCTTTGCCGCCATCAAGAACAACGATAAAGTCGGCTTGCTCATCTACACCGACCGAGTGGAACTCTTTATCCCGCCCGAGAAAGGCCGCAAGCACGTGCTGCGGCTTATCCGCGAAATTCTCTATTTCAAGCCGCAGCACCACGGCACCAACACCCAAGTGGCGCTGGAATATGCCGGCAAGATTCTGAACCGCCGTGCCGTGGTCGTGGTGATGAGCGACTTTCTGGACCAGGGCTTCGAAAACGCCTTCAAGATTCTCCGGAAGCGCCACGACGTGCTTGCGGTCTCTGTCCTTGACCCCCGGGAAACGGAACTGCCCCCCGCAGGCCTCGTAGAACTGGAAGACCCTGAAACCGGAGAAACGCTTCTCATCGATACCGGCGACGCCACCTTCCGGGAGGCGTTCGCCCGAGAAGCAAAGCGTCAGGGCAAGGCCACCAAGGAACTGTTCCAGCGCATGTCCATCGACTTTGTGCGCATCGAGACCCACGACGACTTCAAGGACACCGTGGCCCCGCTTATCGAGCATTTCAGGCGCCGCGCCAAGATGGCAAGAATGTGACAGTTGCCAGATTCCGGCTCAAGGCCGGAATGACGCAGGAATCGGCCGATACCCGAGCAACTTCATGCTGTAGAGCGCAGTGCCCTTGCTGATGCTGCGCACGCCGGTAGCATAGCCGAAAATTTTTCGCAGCGGAACTTCCGCCTTCAAAAAGTGGGTCTTGCCGTCGCCGCCGATTTCTTTCACCTTGCCGTCCCGCGACTGGATATCGCCGGTCACGAGCCCGGCAAAGTTCACGGGGCATTCCAGAGAAAGTTCCATGATGGGCTCGTAAAGTTCCACATCAGCAGGCTTGATCAGTTTTGTAACCGCATCGGCGCAGGCCTTCTTGATCATAGGCGGGAGCGCCCCCTCAGTCCAGGTGAACTCGTGGACCTCAAAGCGCACGCCTACCAGCGCTCCCTTGCCGAGAATCCCAACCTCGGCAGATTCCAGCAGGGCCGAGCGGACACCGGCCAGAATCTCACGAGGAGCCGTCTCCAAAAATTCCGCAGAAAGTCGTATGTCGTGGGCATCGCCTTCCAAAGGCGTCGCCGAAAGCTTGATGGAAATCTTGTGGGGCCCAAGCTGGAAGGAATTTTCCACAGGGCCCACCTCGCGACATAAACGCTCTTGCCAGCGCACCTCTGGGCTGCCTGCCTTCACTTCGCAACCGAATTCCCGCTTCAGGCGCGAAAGCAGCACATCCAGCTGGACCTCGCCTACGGTATGCAAGTACCAGAAACCGCCGTCATCCTTCTGGACGCGGAAACTGGGGTCCATACGGCCAAGCATATTCAGGCTCTTGTCCACATGCAAAAAGTCCTCGGAACCCAGGCACTCCACGCGGGTCTGCAAAAGCGGTTGGTACCTGTCGCGGATGGAGGCATGAGGTCGCTCCCCCTGGTCGCTTTGAGGTATGGGGTCGCTCCGCCCTTCGGGCGTCACTTTGAGAATCTCTCCCAGTTCCGTCTCGAAAGGGGTGCGCATCGCGAAAATATCGCCTGCACGGATTTCATCTACAGGCACCAGCAGGTTCGCCTTCAGTCTCGAAAACTCAAAGCCCGCAGGCCATGCCTTCCGTTCCAAATCCGTGTGGCTCCGGAATATGGAAATCTCCCCCACGCCCTTGAAATACCTGAGGCGTATCACCTGGCCCAGTTCGCCCTTGTGAAAGGCAGGCACCTCTGGCAAAAAGAAGGTCAGCGCCGTCGTGAGGCTCCGCACGCCAAAACCTTCCATGGCAGAGCCCGCATAGCACAGGGCGTAATCATCGCTTGCCGCCAGGGCCTTCAGCCCCCGCAAGAGAATCTTCGCCGGCACAGGCTTACCTTCCATGGCAAGCTTTAAAATCTCGTCGTCAAAATTGCTGGCAAATTCCACCGCCTCGGCGTAATGCTTTTTCAGGTCGTGGGCCTGATCCCAACCGTCATCCACGTTCCAGCCTTCGTCCACCACTTCTTCGCCGGTAGCGGAATGTTCCAGGCGGCTTTTGCTCAGCACGTCCAGCACGCCGGTCATCTTGCCGTCCCGATATTCCGGCAGCGTCATGAGCACCGGACGCACACCCAGGACCTCTTCGATGTTGATAAGGGTTTCGTCCAGGGAATAGTCGGGATTGTCCAGCTTGTTCACGAACAAAATCGTCCGAACGCCCGCCTCCCGGAGTTTCTTGAAAGCGGCCACCGTCTGGGTCTCTACACCGCTGGCGGCACTCACCACAAGAATCGCCCCTTCCACCGCCGTGAGGGCCGTGTCCACCTCGGCGCCAAAATCCACGTGACCCGGCGTATCGATAAAATTAAACCAGGTATCCTTCCACTCAAAGTGGGCCACGCCGCTTTCGATGGTGATGCCCCTGTCCTTCTCTTCGGGCAGGTAGTCCATAGTGGCAAGGCCTTCTTCTACGCGGCCCGGACGACGCACCTCCCCTGCCGTGAACAGAATCCGTTCCGACAAGGTGGTCTTGCCCGCATCCACATGGGCAAGGATGGCGATGTTCCGGACTGGCTGCGACATGGGCCTATTTTTTCAGTTGAGATTCCAGGAATTCCACACGGGCGGCCAAGTCCGCATAAAGTTTTTCCAGGGTTTCTAGGCGGGCATCGTGCTCCCGGTCCTTGATGGATTGGCGGTGCAGTTCCGAATCCTGCTCCTCGTTCTTGAAGTCCACGGAATTCAGGCGAAAATCGTGTTCCGCGTCCTTCGCCACCTGGGCCTTGATCTTGAATTCCTGCTCCCGTTCCTTGCTGTAGAGGGAATCGATACGCAGGTCGTGCTCATAATCCTTTTCGGCCTGGGCATCCAGGCGGGCATCGTGCTCCTGGTCCTTTTTCACAAGTTCGGATATGCGTTTATCCCGTTCAGCGTCTTGCATAAAGTCCCCTTGGTAGTAGTAGGGAAATGTAGTAAATAGGTATGAGGTGTGAGGTCGCTTCGCTTTGGGGTGTGAGGTGTGGGGTATGAGGCTCGGGTTTCAAGAAGCGTCATCCAGAGCAACCGCAGATTGCAGTATATGAAACTAGGCAACTTGCTGCCGTAATTGAATTATACTCAAAGAGCATAACTCTACTAGGCCACTAAAGTGGCGAGTGTCGTTTAGGTTCGAAGGAAGCCTCGAGCCTCGCAACTCATTACACATTGCGGCGTAGCCGCCCACATTCCACATTAGTAAATGAACAGCATTTCCCTGTACTTGGGCAAGGGCCAGCAGTCGTCGGGCACGATTTTTTCCAGAGCATCCACCACGCCGCGAAGATCCGCCATGGCGTCGAGAATATCCTCGTGGTCCTTCTCCAGGCAGGCTTCCATCTTGGCAATGGCGGCCATCAGTTCCGAAGAGCCTTCGCCCAGAGCCTTGGCGTAACTATCCAAGCCAGGGAATCCCTGGTTCAGGGCCATTTCGTTGGTCTTGAGGGCCTTGGAGTAAGAATCCACCACCTTGGGCAAAATCACGTTCTTCGCCAGGTCACGGGCGATTTCCCCTTCGATATGGATACGCTTGTGGAAATCCTCCACGTTCACTTCGTAGCGGGATTCCATCTCGCGACGGTTCATCACGCCGTACTTCTCGAACAGGGCCACGTTCTCGTCTTTCACCAGGGCCTTCATGGCTTCCATGGAGGTCTTGATGTTAGGCAGCCCGCGGCGTTCCGCTTCGGCAATCCACTCGTCGGTATAGCCGTTGCCGTTGAAGATTACGCGCTTGTGTTCCTTCACGATTTTCTGGAGAATCTTCTGCAGTCCCGTGTGGAAATTCTTCTCGTCCAGTTTTTCCAGCTGTTCCGCAATCATGTCGAAGGCTTCGGCCACGATGGTGTTCAGCACCACGTTGGGCTCGGAACAGCTCTGGCTAGAGCCCGGAGCGCGGAACTCGAACTTGTTTCCCGTAAAGGCGAAGGGACTCGTGCGGTTACGGTCGGTGGCATCGCGGGGCAGCGGCGGCAAGGCGTCGGCGCCAATCCGCATGGCACCCGCCTGCTTGCTGGACTTGGGCACGCCCTGTTCCAGCTGGTCGATGACATCCATCAGCTGATCACCAAGGTAGATAGACATAATCGCCGGAGGCGCCTCGTTGGCCCCCAGACGATGGTCGTTACCTGCTCCAGCCACCGTCATGCGGAGCAGGTCGGCGTGGGTATCCACCGCATAAATCACGGCGCAGAGGGCCGTCAAGAAAACAGCGTTCTGGTGCGGGTCCTTGCCGGGGTTCAGCAGGTTTCCATGACCGTAAGTAATGCTCCAGTTGTTGTGCTTGCCCGAACCGTTCACGCCGGCAAAGGGCTTTTCGTGGAGCAGGCAAACCAGACCGTGCCTATCCGCCACCTGACGGAGCACTTCCATAATCTGCATGTTGTGGTCGCAGGCCAGGTTCACCTCTTCAAAGATGGGAGCCAGTTCGAACTGGGCAGGAGCCACCTCGTTGTGGCGGGTCTTGGCCGGAATGCCAAGTTTCCACAGTTCCATTTCCACATCGTTCATAAAGTTCAATATACGGGTGGGAATGCTACCGAAGTAGTGGTCGTCCATCTGCTGGTGCTTGGCAGGCGTTGCGCCAAAGATGGTGCGTCCCGCCTGGTACAGGTCCGGCCGTTGCAGGTAAAAGCGCTTGTCGATCAAGAAATATTCCTGCTCGGCGCCAAGAGTCACGGTGGTCTTCTTGGGACTCGCCTTAAAACAGGTCATGAGCCTACGGGTGGACTTGGAAAGAGCCTGCAAGCTGCGGAGCAGGGGCGTCTTCTTGTCCAGGGCCTCGCCGGTATAGCTGCAGAACGCCGTGGGAATGCAAAGGGTTGCGCCGTTGCCGTGACGCTTGATAAAAGCGGGGCTGGTGGGGTCCCAGGCGGTGTATCCGCGGGCCTCGAAGGTAGAGCGCAGACCCCCGCTGGGGAAACTGGAAGCGTCCGGCTCCCCCACAATCAGGTTCTTGCCGCTGAACACCATGATGGGCTTGCCCTCTTCCAGTTCCAAGAAGGAATCGTGCTTTTCGGCGGTAGAGCCGGTAAGGGGCTGGAACCAGTGGGTAAAGTGGGTAGCTCCACGGTCCAGGGCCCAGCGTTTCATGGCATGGGCCACTTCACTTGCGATGTTGGCGTCCAGGGGAGCGCCCTCGTCGATGGTGGCCAAAAGCTTTTCGCAGGTTTCCTTGGAAAGGTAGTTCCGCATGGCCCGGGCGTTGAACACGTCCTCGCCGAAATAGTCGATGTTTGCCGGCGTGGCGGGCTTGATGGGGGAGGCGGGTGCCGAAGCGATATCGTTGACGGTATTCTTGCGGGTGCTGATCATAGTGCGTCCTTTTGTTTCGGGGCGAAAAATAGAAAGGGGAACGCTAGCTTTGCAGTGGAAAAATGGCAAATTTCAGGCTATTTTATTTACGTTTTTGTAAAATGATTTACTCATTTGTACTTATGTTGTTATTAT